>JAQGJJ010000192.1 GCA_028290695.1 Enterovirga sp.
CTCCATCGAAACGCATGCGGCCGAAGGGCCGCCGGGGCCGGATCTGCCGCGGGTCCGGCTGCGGGCGCGCAGCCACACCCCCCTCCGGGAGGTGTTCGACACCCTGTTCGGGCGGTACCGGCTTCGGGCCGCCGTCGGGCTCAGCCTGATGGGCGCGCAGGCCTTCTTCTACAACGCCATCTTCTTCACCTACGCGCTCGTCCTCACCGATTTCTACGGCATCGGGGCGGACAAGGTCGGCCTCTACATCCTGCCGTTCGCGGTCGGGAACTTCCTCGGGCCCGTGCTGCTCGGCCCCCTGTTCGACACGGTCGGCCGGCGGCCGATGATCGCCTCGACCTATGTCGCGTCCGGCGCCCTGCTGGCCCTTTCCGGCTGGCTGTTCCAGCAGGAGCTGCTCTCGGCGACGGGCCAGACCGCCGCCTGGATGGTGGTGTTCTTCTTCGCGTCCGCGGCGGCGAGCTCGGCCTATCTCACGGTGGGCGAGACCTTTCCGCTCGAGATCCGGGCGCTCGCCATCGCGGCCTTCTATGCGCTCGGGACGGGCATCGGCGGAGTGGTCGGGCCGATCCTGTTCGGGGCGCTCGTGGAGACCGCGTCGCGCGACGCCGTGTTCATGGGGTATCTGCTCGGCTCGGCCCTGATGATCGCGGCCGGTGCCGTGCAATGGCGCTGGGGCGTGGCGGCCGAGCGCCGGGCGCTGGAGGACGTCGCGGCGCCGCTCTCGCTGGCGCCCGCCCGGGCCGAACCCGGCTAGGGCAGGTTGCTGCTAGGGCAGGTTGCGGCCGATCGCCTCGAACTTGGCGGCCCGGTGCTCCCGCAACTCGTCGGGGCTCTTTCCGGCCAGGTCGGCGAAGGCGGCCGCGATGGCGTCCCCGGCGGCCGCGACGGCGCTCGCTGACGCCCTGTGGGCGCCCCCGATCGGCTCGGTCACGACCTCGTCGATGATGCCGAAGCGGAGCAGGTCCTGCGCCGTGATCTTCATGGCGGTGGCAGCGTCCTGGGCGCGGCTCGGGTCCCGCCACAGGATGGAGGCCGCGCCCTCCGGCGAGATCACGCTGTAGACGGAATGCTCGAGCATCAGCACCTTGTTCGTCGCCGCGATCGCGATGGCGCCACCTGAGCCGCCCTCGCCGATCACCAGCGCCACGTTCGGGGCGCCGAGCGCCAGGCAGGCCTGCGTCGAGCGGGCGATCGCCTCGGCCTGGCCGCGCTCCTCGGCATCGATGCCCGGATAGGCACCGGCCGTGTCGACGAAGCTCAGCACCGGAAGCCCGAACCGGTCGGCGAGCTCCATCAGCCGCGCCGCCTTGCGGTAGCCTTCCGGGCGGGCCATGCCGAAATTGTGCCGCAGCCGGGTCTCGGTCGAATGACCCTTCTCCTGCCCGAGCACGCAGATCGGCTCGCCGCGGAAACGGGCGAAGCCGGCCAGGATCGCCTCGTCCTCGCCGAACTTGCGGTCGCCGGCGAGCGGCGTGAACTCGGTCAGCAGGCCCTTGCAGTAATCCACGAAGCGCGGGCGCTCCGGATGGCGGGCGACGAGCGTCTTCTGCCAGGGCGTCAGCGACCTGTAGAGGTCCTCCAGGGCGCCCCGCGCCTTGGCCTCAAGGCGCAGGACGTCGTCCCGTATCTCGACGGCATCGCCGCCCTCGGTGAGGGCCCGCAGCTCCTCCACCTTCGCTTCGAGCTCTGCGACGGGTTTTTCGAAATCGAGATAGGCGCGCATGGGGCTGATGGGACCTCCGCCAGGGATCGAGCGAGGTCCGGCCGGCAGGTGGGCGGCGGAAGTCTCTGCGTGCGGGAGTTAGGCGGAGCCGCGCTCCGGTTCAAGCCGTCACGTGCGTCAGCGCGCGATGCGGGACCCGGTAATCGTGGCGTAGATCGAGGTGAACACGGGCTCGAGCTGGGCCACGTCCTGGACATCGTAATACATCGTCGGGTTCGAGGCGCAGTCCTGGAGCAGGCTCGCGTTGCCGTTGATGATGCGGGCCGTGAACAGCGTGATTCCGGCCGCCTTGACGGAGTCGCAGGCCTGCCGGGTGCGGGCGTCCATCGCCGCGACGTCGCTCGTGCCACGGCTCTTGGTGTTCTCCCCGTCCGTCATCAGGATCAGGTACTTCGTCAGGTTCTTCGTGCCGAACGGCAGCGCGTTGGAGATCGGTTCCGACGGGGACAGAAGGTGGTAGCCCCAGACGAGGCCGATCGTCAGGTTCGTGGTCCCGACGGCGTTCATGCCGTTGATGGAGGCGCGCAGGGCCGAGAAATCGCCCGTGAGCGGCACGATGGGCGCGAGGTTGCAGGCCGAATTCCGGGTGGCGTCCGCTCCGAACATCGTGCTCGGCACGCCGGTGCTGGGCAGCGTGTCCTTCACGTCGTTCGGCTGCTCGCGATCCCAGATGCAGCCCGACGTGGCCGGGTTCGCGGTCCATTGCGCCGTCTGGGCCGGGTCCACCCACCAGGCCGTCTTGTAGCTGCCCAGGTTCACGTCGGTTTCGAACGGGACGATGCCGATGCGAAGCGAGTCGAGGCCGCCGGTGCTCTTCTGCATCTTGTCGAGAAAGCTCTTGGCCGCGCTCTTCAGCGTGGTCAGCTTGTTCGACTGGTTCATCGATCCCGTGTTGTCGAGCACGAGCGCGATCTCGACCTTGCTGTCCCCGAACAGCGCCTCCGAGGTGCCGGCCACTGGCACCGCCCTGATCCCGACGATGTTGGCCAGGGTGGTGGGCACGTTCGCGGTCGCCTCGACCCGGACACGGTCCTCCATCCAGGTGATCTTCACCTGCATGTCGCTGATGCGCTCGGTCGAGAACGTCTTGCGCACGTAGTCCCGGGCGGCCTCGTCCGTCATGCCCTGGGCCTGGAGCTGTTCGCTGTTCTTGGCGGCCAGGAGCGCCGCGCCGTCGACCGCACGCTGCAGGTTCGTCTTCGTGCCGGCGGCCCGCGAATAATCGACCGCAGCCCCGACCAGACCGAACAGCACGAAGGCGGCAAGCGCGAACATCACGGCGATGTTGCCGCGGGTGTCGTCGGGAAACGATCTCAGGGTCGGTGCCATGTGAGCCAGCCGGAAGCAGCGGACCCTACACGGGATGTCTTAGTGCCGCGTTTCGCGCCACCCGGATGCGGCACCGGCCGGCCGAGGGTTGCCGAAGCGGTTAACCGGCCGTTCCGGAACGGGAGCGAATCCAACGTTCGTAGCCGTCCGCCCTGAGCCGGCAGGCCGGGCAGCCGCCGCAGCCATAGCCCCATGCGTGCCGATGGCTGCGGTCGCCCAGATAGCAGGTGTGGCTGTCTTCGATCACGACCCGGAGGAGGTCCGGCCCGCCGATCCGGTCGGCCAGCGCGAAGGTCTCGGCCTTGTCGCGCCACATGAGCGGCGTGTGCAGGACGAGCCGCGTCTCGAGCCCGAGATTCAGGGCGACCTGCATCGCCTTGATCGTGTCGTCGCGGCAATCCGGGTAGCCGGAATAATCGGTCTCGCAGACCCCGAGAACGATGTGCCGGCAGCCCCGTCTATAGGCCACGGCGGCCGCGAGCCCGAGGAAGATGAGGTTGCGGCCGGGCACGAACGTGGTCGGCAATCCGCTCTCGGCGGTTGCGATCGCGACCTCGCGGGTCAGCGCGGTCTCGGAAATGCGGCCGAGCGCCTCGATCGGCACCAGGTGGTCGGGTCCGAGCCGCCCCTCCCCGAGCCCGCCCGCCCGGGACAGCGCCTCCCGGATCCCGTCCCGGCATTGGAGCTCGACCGCGTGCCGCTGCCCGTAATCGAAGCCGACCGTCTCGACCTCGGCGAAGCGGGTCAGCGCCCAGGCCAGGCAGGTGGTCGAATCCTGCCCGCCGGAGAACAGAACGAGGGCGCGCGCGTCGGAGAGCTTGGCGGTCATGGGCTCCCGGATCTCCCGCCCCCTGGCGGGCTCAGTCGAACAGGCTGGACACGCTCGATTCGGTGGAGGTCCGGGCGATCGCCTCGCCCATGAGCGGCGCGATGGTGATGACCCGCATGTTGCGGGCAACCTTCACGGCCTCGGTCGGCTGGATCGAATCGGTGACGACGAGCTCCTTCAGCTTGGAGCTCGCGATCCTGGACACCGCCCCGCCCGACAGCACCGCGTGGGTGATGTAGGCGTAGACCTCCTTGGCGCCCTGCTGCAGCAGCGCCTCGGCCGCGTTGCACAGGGTGCCGCCGGAATCCACGATGTCGTCCACCAGGATGCAGGACAGGCCGGCGACGTCGCCGATGATGTTCATGACCTCGGATTCGCCCGGCCGCTCGCGCCGCTTGTCCACGATGGCCAGGGGCGCGTCGATGCGCTTGGCGAGCGCCCGGGCCCGGACCACGCCGCCGACGTCGGGCGAGACGACCACCTTCGGGGAGGTGTTCATCCGGTCCTTGATGTCGCGGACCATCACCGGAGCGGCGAAGAGGTTGTCGGTCGGGATGTCGAAGAAGCCCTGGATCTGCCCGGCATGCAGGTCGATCGTCAGCACCCGGTCCACCCCGGCATGGGTGATCAGGTTGGAGACGAGCTTGGCCGAGATCGGGGTCCGGGCGGCCGATTTGCGGTCCTGCCGGGCGTAGCCGAAATACGGGATCACCGCGGTGATGCGCCGCGCGGATGCGCGCCTGAGCGCGTCCGCGATGATCAGCAGTTCCATCAGGTGGTCGTTCGTCGGGAACGACGTCGACTGGATGACGAACGTGTCCTCGCCACGGACGTTCTCGCCGATCTCGACGAAGATCTCCATGTCGGCGAAGCGCCGCACCGTGGCCCGGGCAAGCGGCACCTTCAGGTATTGGGCAATAGCCTCCGCGAGCGGTCGGTTGGAGTTCCCCGCGACAAGCTTCATCGGCAGATTTTCACGCGGCAGCTTCCGAACGGCCCGGCGCTTTCCTGGCGCGGGGCTTCTAGCAGCGTCATGTGGGCGTCACAACCTTAACAGTTCGCATCTGCAACATGACGGCCGTGCCGCGGCCCCGCGTCCGGCTTTCCCGAATCCGAGGCGACGCCTACATCCCGATCATGACTCGTGTCGCCGCCAACGACGTTCCTCCGGACATCCTCGACCAGGATGCGGATGAGGCGGCGCCGTTGCCCCCGGAAGCGCCGGAGCCCGAGATCGAGGCCGCGGCGCCGGCCTCCGTGCTGGCGGGCGCGGCCGTGATCCGGGGCTTCTGGAGCACCCTGCCGAGCGCGCCGGGCGTGTACCGCATGATCGATGCGCGGGGCGACGTCCTCTATGTCGGCAAGGCCAAGAGCCTGAAGGCCCGGGTCGGGTCCTATGTCCGGGGCGGCGGCCACTCGACCCGGATAGCCCGCATGATCGCGGACACGGCCGCGATGGAGTTCGTGACCACCGGAACGGAGACGGAGGCGCTTCTGCTGGAGGCGAACCTCATCAAGCAGCTCCGGCCCCGCTACAACGTCACCCTGCGGGACGACAAGTCGCTTCCCTACATCCTGCTGACGGCCGATTCGGAGGCGCCGCAGGTCGTGAAGCATCGCGGCGCCCGCAACCGGAAGGGCTCCTATTTCGGGCCGTTCGCCAGCGTCTGGGCGGTCAACCGCACCATCAACGCGCTTCAGCGCGCGTTCCTGCTGCGCTCGTGCTCGGACAGCTATTACGAGAACCGGACGCGGCCCTGCCTGCTGTTCCAGATCAAGCGCTGCTCCGGCCCCTGCACGCGCGAGATCGACCTCGGCGACTACGCGAAGCTCGCGGAGGAGGCCAACCTGTTCCTGACCGGCCGCTCGAACGCGGTGAAGACCAAGCTCTCGGCCGAGATGACGCAGGCCGCCGAGGAGCTCGAGTTCGAGCGCGCGGCCCGCTACCGGGACCGGCTGGCGGCGCTCTCCGCCGTGCAGTCGAGCCACGGCGCCAACACCCAGAACGTCGAGGAGGCGGACGTGATCGCGCTCGACGAGCAGGCCGGGCAGTTCTGCATCGAGGTGTTCTTCTTCCGCAACCACCAGAACTGGGGCAACCGCGCCTATTTCCCGAAGGCCGACCGGTCGATCGCCAAGGCGGAGGTGCTGTCCTCGTTCGTGGCCCAGTTCTACGACGACAAGCCGCCGCCCCGCCTCGTGTTCCTGTCGGAGGAGATCGAGGATTGCGCGCTGCTGGCGGCGGCGCTCACCGTCAAGGCGGGCCGCAAGGTCGAGGTCTCGGTGCCGCAACGGGGCGAGCGCCGGATGCTGGTCGAGGCGGCGCTCCGCAACGCCAAGGAGGCGCTCGGCCGCCGGCTGGCCGAGACGTCCAGCCAGGCCCGGCTGCTGGCATCCCTCGGGACGACCTTCGGGCTTCCCCGGGTGCCGCGCCGGATCGAGGTCTACGACAACTCGCACATCATGGGCACCAACGCGGTCGGGGCTATGATCGTGGCGGGGCCGGCCGGCCTCATGAAGACGCATTACCGCACCTTCAACATGCGGTCCGAAGACCTCGTGCCGGGCGACGATTACGGCATGATGCGGGAGATGCTGCGCCGCCGCTTCGCCCGCCTGGTGAAGGAATTTCCGCGCGACCCGGCCGCGGCGGCCGCGCCAGTCCTGCCGGTCCCGCCGGCAGCATCGGTTCCGCCGGCCGAGCCGGCCGCGCGGGCCGCAACGGGCGAGGGGCAGGAGCCTGCGGACCCGGATGCCGCCGGCCAGGATGCCGCCGGCCGGGAAGTGACGGGCCGTGAACCGGCCACTCGCGAGCCGGCCGACCCGGCCCCGGAGGCCGATCCCGAGGGCGAGCCCTTTCCGGCCTGGCCGGACCTTCTCCTCATCGACGGCGGCAAGGGCCAGGTCGAGGCCGCCCTGGCGGCGCTGGCGGATGTCGGGGCGACCGGCGTCCCGGTGATCGGGGTCGCCAAGGGGCGGGACCGCGACGCGGGCCGCGAGACCTTCGTGATCCCGGGCCGGGAGCCGGTCCGGCTTCCGCCGCGCGATCCGGCTCTGTACTTCGTGCAGCGGCTCCGGGACGAGGCCCACCGCTTCGCCATCGGGGCGCACCGGGCGAAGCGCAAGCGCGAGCTGACCAGGAGTCCGCTGGACGAGATCCCGGGGATCGGTCCGTCGCGGAAGCGCGCGCTGCTGCACCATTTCGGGACCATGAAGGCGATCGAGCGCGCCGCCCTGGAGGACCTCATGCGGGCGCCGGGCGTGAATGCCGCAACCGCCCGGGTCGTCTACGACTTCTTCCGGGCAGGCGCCTGACGGGGCTGCGCCCGCCCCGGTTGACGCTCTGCCCCTCGCGTGCTTCCTCGCCCGTCATGAACCCGGCATCGCCGCTGCGACGCTCCACGGCGCTGAGCCTTCCGAACATCCTCACCTACGCGAGGGTCGTCGCGGTCCCGGTCGTGGCCGGGCTGCTGTTCTGGCCGGAGGACGCCTATTCCCGCTGGGTCGCGCTCGCGATCTTCATCGCGGCCGGCATCACCGACTATTTCGACGGCTACTTCGCCCGCGCCTACGCGCAGCAATCCGTGCTGGGCCGGATGCTCGACCCGATCGCGGACAAGCTCCTGGTGGCGGCCTCGCTGCTCATGCTGGCGGCCGACCATACGGTCGCGGGCATCCACCTCTGGGCCGCGATCGTGATCCTGTGTCGCGAGGTGCTGGTCTCGGGCCTCCGCGAATACCTGGCCGAGCTCAAGGTCGGGATGCCGGTCTCGAAGGTCGCCAAGTGGAAAACCGTGCTTCAGCTCGTGGCGATCGGCTTCCTGATCGCCGGGCCGGCCGGCGAAGTCGTCCTGCCGGGCACGATCGCGGCCGGCCTCGGGCTGCTGTGGATCGCGGCCGCGCTCACCATCTACACGGGATGGGACTACCTGAAGACCAGCATCGATCACGCGATGGATCGGAGCCCGTGACGCTGAAGCTCGTCTATTTCGCCTGGGTGCGCGAGCGCATCGGGCGGGGCGAGGAGGAGGCGCAGCCTCCCCCGGAGGTGGCGACCGTGCGGGATCTCGTGACCTGGCTGAAGACGCGGGGCGAGGAATACGCGCACGCCTTCGAGACCGACGGGCTCGTGCGGGCGGCGATCGATCACGTTCACGTCAAGCCGGATGCAGCGCTGGCGGGTGCCCGCGAGGTCGCGTTCTTTCCGCCCATGACGGGCGGCTGAGCCCGAGCCCGGCCGTGACCCCGACGGTCAGCGTGCAGCGCGAGGATTTCGACCTCGCGACGGAGATCGACGCGCTCACGGCGGGGGGGCGGGATGCCGGCGCGGTGGCGAGCTTCGTCGGCCTATGCCGGGACGAGGGCGGCCGTCTCGCGGCGCTGGAACTCGAGCATTATCCCGGGATGGCGGATGCCGAACTGCGCCGGGTCGCCGAGGAGGCCGCCGGCCGGTGGCCGCTCGGCGCCCTGACGATCATCCATCGCTACGGGATCATCCGGCCCGGCGGCCGCATCGTGCTGGTCGCCGCCGCCGCGTCGCATCGCGAGCCGGCCTTCGCGGCAGCCGCCTTCATGATGGACTACCTCAAGACCCGCGCGCCCTTCTGGAAGCGGGAGCATCTCGCGGACGGGACGCTCGGCCCCTGGATCGACGCCAAGGCCGCCGACGATGCCGCGGCCGAGCGCTGGGAGGAGTGACGGCCCCGTACGGAGGCCGAACCCGGACCGGGCCGGCGCGTTGCTTCGTCAACACGCGAGGATCCCACCATGTCACGCACAGCACGAGGCGCCTTGATCGGCGCCGCCGGCCTGGCCGCAATCCTGTCCGCCTCGGGGGCGAACGCCTTCTCCACCCGGGGCGGCGGCAACGGCGACAGCTACATCGACGACCTGCAGAAGCGTCCGGAGCTCCTGGAGCCCTACCGGTACAACGACCCGAGCCGCTACCGCATCGGCAATCCCCGGGCCGGCTACGAGGACCGCCAGATCGCCCGCGAGGGCTACGTCAACGAGGGCAGCGGCTATGACGGCCCGCGCACCCGCGGGCGCGTCGTCGTGAGGCCCTACTACGCCCGCTGATCTCCGGGCCCCCGGCATCGGCGGTTCCGAAGCCGGGGGCGCGCGAACCGCGCTGGCCTGCCATTCCGCGGGTCGCGTTGCCGCCGCTGCCGCGACGTGATTGTCTGTCCGGCTTCCTCTGACAGGATCCACTGGGCATGACGCGGACGAGCGCTTTCTCGGACCACATCGCGTTGGACGTCTCCGACCGCGGCGGGGCGAATTCCAGGTCCGGCTCCGACCCGGCGCCGGCCAAATTCGCCGTCGGCCAGCCGGTTCATCGGCGCGAGGACCCGACCCTGGTTCGCGGGCAGGGGCGCTACACGGACGACATCGCCATCCCGGGCCAGGCCTATGCGGCCTTCATCCGCAGCCCCTACGCGCATGGCGTGCTCCGCGGGATCGACCTGTCGGCGGCCCGCGCCATGCCGGGAGTGCTCGGCGTCTACACGGCAGCCGATCTGTCCGCCTATGGCAGCTTCCCGAACGGGCTCGCCTTCAAGAACCGGGACGGCTCGCCGATGCTCAAGCCGCCCCGGGAGGCCCTGCCGGCGGACAAGGTGCGGTATGTCGGCGATCCGGTCGCGTTCGTGGTGGCCGAAACGGCCGCCCAGGCGCGGGACGCCGCGGAGGCCGCGGAGCTCGACATCGAGACCCTTCCGGCCGCGATCACGGCCGCCGAGGCCGCGGAGCCGGACGCCCCTGTCCTCTACGAATCCGTGCCCGGCAACGTCTTCTTCGACTACCATTCCGGCGACGACGCCGCGATCGCGGCCGCCTTCGCCCGGGCCGCGCACGTGACGCGGCTCGACCTCGCGAGCGACCGCCTCGTCGTGAACCCGATGGAGCCCCGCTCGGCCCTCGGCGAGTTCGACCCGGGGACGGAGCGCTTCACGCTCCATGTGGGCAGCCAGGGCGCCTTCGGCATGCGGGCCGGAATGGCCGCGGCCCTGAAGCAGCCGATCGAGAAGGTCCGCATCCTGACCCCGAACGTCGGCGGCTCCTTCGGCATGAAGTCGAGCCCCTTTCCGGAATATGTCTGCGTGCTGCACGCCGCCCGGGCGCTCGGCCGGCCGGTGAAATGGACCGACACGCGCTCCGAGAGCTTCCTGTCTGACCATCACGGGCGGGGCGTGCAGGTGACGGCCGAGCTGGCGCTGGACGCCGAGGGCCGGTTCCTGGCCCTGCGGTTCAACGGCCTGGCCGATCTCGGCGCCTACCTGACCCCCGTGGCGCCGCTCTTCGCGACCATCAACATCCCGAAGAACGCCGCCAGCGTCTACCGGACGCCGCTCATCGGCTGCGACATCCGGTGCCTGTTCACCAACGCGGTGCCGGTCAGCGCCTACCGGGGTGCCGGTCGGCCTGAGGGCAACTACTTCATGGAGCGGCTGATCGACCAGGCCGCCCACGAGACCGGCCGCGACCCGGTCGCGCTGCGGCAGCTGAACCACATCCGGCCGGACGAGATCCCGTACGTGTCGCCGGTCGACACGACCTACGATTCCGGCGAGTTCACCGCCTTGCTCGACCGCGCCCTCGCGGTCGCCGATTGGGACGGCTTCCCGGCCCGGCGGGCGGAGAGCCGGGCCCGCGGCAGGCTGCGGGGACGCGGCATCGGGCAGTATCTCGAGGTCACGGCGCCGCCCCAGAACGAGATGGGCGGCATCCGGTTCGAGCCGGACGGGGACGTCACCATCGTGACCGGGACGCTCGATTACGGGCAGGGGCACTGGACGCCGTTCGCCCAGATCCTTTCGGCCCGGCTCGGGGTGCCGTTCGAGCGCATCCGGCTGGTCCAGGGCGATTCCGACCAGCTCGTCGCCGGCGGCGGCACCGGCGGATCGAAATCCCTGATGGCGAGCGGCACGGCGATCATCGAGGCCGCCGACAAGGTGATCGAGATTGGCCGGGAGGTCGCGGCCGAGATGCTGGAGGCCGGCCGCACCGACATCGAGTTCGCGGACGGGCGCTTCACCATCGCGGGCACCGATCGGGCCGTCGGCATCATGGAGATGGCGCACCGGCTGCGGGACGGCGCTAAGCTTCCGGAAGGCACGCCGCGCTCGCTCGACGTGAAGCACGTCCACACCCTGTCGCCGGCCGCCTACCCGAACGGCTGCCACGTGGCCGAGGTCGAGATCGACCCGGAAACGGGCGTGACCGAGGTCGTGCGCTACACGATGGTCAATGATTTCGGGACGATCGTGAACCCGATGCTGGTCGAGGGCCAGGCGCATGGCGGCGTTCTCCAGGGCATCGGCCAGGCCCTGATGGAGCGCACGGCCTACGACCCGGAGGGCCAGCTCGTGTCCGGCTCCTTCATGGATTACGCGATGCCGCGCGCGCACGACGCGCCGCCCTTCGGGCCCTTCGAGAGCCGCCCGACCCCGGCCACCACCAACCCGCTCGGCGCCAAGGGCTGCGGCGAGGCCGGCGTGGCCGGCGCGCTTCCGTCGGTGATGAACGCGGTCGTGGATGCGCTGCGCGAGTTCGGCATCGACCACGTCGACATGCCGGCCACGCCGTCCCGCGTCTGGCGCGCGCTGCGCGAGGCCGGACAGGACCGCGCCGCGGCCTGATGGAGGCCGGCACCCGGAGCTTCGTCGGGCTCGGAATCCGCAGTTCGCTGGCCCTTCCGGGCTGGATCGTCGCGCTCTCCTTTCTGGGGGTCGGCAGCCTCGCGCGCGACGTCGGGCATCCCATCGGCGCCGCGATCCTGTCCACCGTCGCGATCTGGGCGGCACCGGCGCAGCTCATCCTGTACGGGAGCCTCGCGGGCGGTGGGCTGGTCACGGCCGCCGCACTGGCGGTCGCGCTCTCGGCCATTCGGCTTCTGCCGATGACGCTCGCGATCTGGCCGTATCTGCGCCGCCCCGGCCAGTCGCTCCTGACCCAGCTCGGGCTGGCGCATTTCATCGCCGCGACCGTGTGGATCGACTCGATGCGGCGCCTCCCGGGCCTGCCGCCGGAAGGCCGCATCCCGTATTTCGTCGGCTTCGGGGCGACGTGCCTGTCCCTCAGCATCGTCGCGACCGCGCTCGGCTACCTGCTGGTGGGCGCGCTGCCGCTGCCGTTCGCGGCCGGGCTCCTGTGCCTCACCCCGATCTACTTCACGGTGTCCATGATGGGCGGGGCCCGGACGGCCGGCGACTGGGCCGCGATCGGGCTCGGCCTGGGGCTCGTTCCGATCGCGGCGGCTGTCGTGGGCCGGGATTACGACCTTCTGGCCACGGGTCTCGTGGGCGGGGCGAGCGCGTACCTGATCGACCGGCAGGCCCGCAGGCGCGAAAGGGCGGCCGGATGATCGCGGAATTCTGGCCCTACCTCACGCCCTACCTGGTGGTGCTGCTGGCCGGCGCGCTGCCGAACGAATCCTTCCGCATCGCCGCCGTGCTGCTGTCGCGGGGCGTGGACGAGACGTCGGAGTTCTTTGTCTGGATCCGGCTCACGGCCACGACCCTCCTGGCCGCGGTGGTGTCCCGGCTGCTCTACGCGCCGGCAGCCCAGCTCGAGGCCGTGCCGCTCGCCATCCGGGTCGCCGGCGTGGCGGTGGGGGTCGCGGCCTTCTTCACGGCGCGCCGCTCGCTTCTCGCCGGCATCGTGGCCGGCGAGGCGTTCTTCGTGGCGGCCGCCTGGTGGTTCACCCGCGGCTGAGCCCGGCCGGCGTCACAGGCCCCAATAGGGCGAGACGCCGTAATAATCGTGCAGCTTCCGCTCCTGGTCCCGGTCGTTCCAGCCGTAATCGCGGTCGCGGTAGAAATCCGGCGCGCCCTTGATGCTGTCGGGCGAGATGTCCGTCTTGTAGCCGCCGAGATCGGTCTCGTAGTCGAGCTTGGCCCACGGGATCGTATAGGTGTCCTCGCCCATCCCCAGGAAGCCGCCGAACGAGATCACCGCATAGGCGACCTGCCCGCTCTGCTTGTCGATCATCAGCCGCTTGATCGTGCCGATATGGGTGTTGTCGGAGCCGTAGACCGACGTGCCTTCCACCCGGTCGCTCTCGATCAGCGACTTAGCCGAGGTCGATTGCGCCGGCGCGCCTGTTCCGAAACCGCTGCCGGCGTAGGTGCTCTGAGCCATGATAAGCCTCCTGGCCTTCGTCTCAGGAGGTCAACGTCCGATCCCGGACTCGGTTGCCGGGGGGCCGGTTACGCCAGGGGCTGCCGGGGCCGGTCGGCCGCCGTCACGGCTCCTCGCCGTAGGTCCGGCGTCCGAAGATCCGTCGCGCCAGCGCCATCACGATCATCACGACCGCAAGCGCGAGGGCGACGGCGAGCGAGAGCCCGAGGCCGAACCACAGCGGAAGCGTCTTCGAGTCGAACTCGATCCAATCCTGCATGGAGCCTCCCCGCGGACCGCCCGGACACGACCGTCCCGGCAACCCGCACGCCGCGCGCGGCCTGCCGAGCATGACTCGACCGTGCCTCGACCAGCAAGGCGACCTATATGTCCGGCATGGCGACGCGCGCGGCGGACCTCCTGACGCTCACTCCGCAGGGGCTCTACTGCCCGGGCGGCGACTTTCACGTCGATCCGACCCGGCCCGTGCCGCGGGCGCTGATCACGCACGGCCATTCCGACCACGCCCGCTCGGGCCACGGCCACGTCATGGCGACGGCCGAGACGCTCGGCATCATGGCGGTCCGGTACGGGGCGGATTTCGCGGGCGCGACCCAGACGGCCGAGCTCGGCGAGGTGGTGCGGATCGGCGAGGTCACCGTGACCTTCGTGCCGGCCGGACACGTGCTCGGCTCCGCCCAGATCGTCATCGAGCACGGCAAGTGCCGGCTCGTCGTCTCGGGCGACTACAAGCGCGGGCGCGACCCGACCTGCCTGCCCTACCGGCCGATCCCGTGCGACGTGTTCATCACGGAGGCGACCTTCGGCCTGCCGGTGTTCCGCCACCCGGACGCGCGCGCCGAGACGGACAAGCTGATCGAATCCGCGCGGCTCTTTCCCGAGCGCGCGCACATCGTCGGCGCCTACGCGCTCGGCAAGGCGCAGCGCGTCATGGCGCTGCTGCGCGAGGCCGGCTACGACCGGCCCATCTATCTCCATGGCGCCATGGAACGCCTGACCGCCTTCTACAAGGACCACGGCGTGGCGCTCGGCGAGACGCCGCGGGTGGCGCCGGACGACAGGGCCAAGCTCGCCGGCGAGATCGTCATCTGCCCGCCCTCCGCCATCCAGGACCTCTGGGCCCGCAAGTTCCCGGATCCGGTCACGGCTTTTGCGTCCGGCTGGATGCGGGTGCGGGCCCGGGCCCGCCAGAAGGGCGTCGAGCTTCCGCTCGTCATCTCGGACCATTGCGACTGGGACGACCTGTGCCGCTCCATCCTGGAGACCGGCGCCGAGGAGGTCTGGGTCACGCACGGCCAGGAGGACGCGCTCGTGCATTGGTGCCTGTCGCGCGGCATCCGGGCGCGGCCGCTGCACATGCTCGGCTACGGCGACGAGGAGGCCGAAGGGCAGGCCGGCGAGGCGGCTGCGGGCGCCCCGGACCCGGACGGGGCAGCGGCGGACCCGGCTGCCGCGGATGTGGCCGCATGAACCGCTTCGCCCACCTCATTGACCGGATCGGCTACGAGCCGCGCCGCAACGCCAAGATCCGGCTGATGGCGGATTACTTCCGGCACACGCCCGACCCGGAACGCGGGTTCGCGCTGGCGGCCCTCACAGGCGCCCTCTCGTTCCGGCACGCCAAGCCGAACCTGATCCGCGGCCTCATGGCCGAGCGCTCGGACCCGGCGCTGTTCGGGCTCTCGTGGGACTATGTCGGCGATCTGTCCGAGACGGTCGCCCTCATGTGGCGGGCGCCCGATCCCGAGCTACCGGCTCCGCGTGCGGAGCCTGACGGTGGCGCGCCCCAAAACCCCGGCGCGGACGCCCGGCCCCATGCTTCAGGCGCGGACGGGCCGGCCCCGGGCATCGGCCACAACAACCCTCCGCCGGACGGCGAGCCGATCGCGCCCGAGGGGCCGTGTCCGCACGTCCCTGCCCTGTCCGAGGTGGTCGAGGGGCTCGCGACGGCCGGCAAGTCGGAGCTGCCGCGGCTGGTGGCGACCTGGCTCGACGCGCTGGACGAGACCGGCCGCTGGGCGCTGCTCAAGCTCATCACGAGCGAGCTCCGCATCGGCGTCTCGGCCCGGCTCGCCAAGACCGCGGTGGCGAGCCTCGGCGACATCGCGACGGACGAGGTCGAGCATGTCTGGCACGGCCTCGAGCCACCCTACCGGGAGCTCTTCGCCTGGGTTGAGGGCAAGGGGCCGCGGCCCGAAGGGGTCAACCCGGCGCCGTTCCGGCCGCCCATGCTGGCCCATCCGGTGGAGGACGAGGATTTCGCCAAGCTGGACCCGGCGCTGTTCGGGGCCGAGTGGAAGTGGGACGGCATCCGGCTCCAGGCCGTGGCCGGCCGCGATCCGGAGGGTCGCCTCGTCCGGCGCATCTACTCGCGAACCGGCGAGGATGTGTCGAAGGCGTTCCCGGACTTAGTCGAGGCGCTGGATTTCGAGGCGGCGCTCGACGGCGAGCTGCTGATCGTCCGCGAGGGCCGCGTGCAGAGCTTCAACGTGCTGCAGCAGCGGCTGAACCGGAAGGCCGTCACCCCGAAGATGATCGCCGAATACCCGGCGCATCTGCGCTGCTACGACATCCTGGCGGAGGGCGGCGAGGACCTGCGGCACCTCCCGTTCGCGGACCGCAGGATCCGGCTCGAGAGCCTCATCGGCCGCATCGGCGCGCCCGGCATCGACCTCTCCCCGACGGTGCCGTTCGGGAGCTGGGAGGAGCTGGCCGAGGCGCGGCGCGACCCGGCCGGCGCCGGGGCGGGGCCGGATGCCGACGCCATCGAGGGCTGCATGCTGAAGCGGCTCGATTCCCCCTACCTGCCGGGCCGGCCGAAGGGGCCGTGGTGGAAGTGGAAACGGGAGCCGTTCCTGGTCGATGCGGTGATGATGTACGCCCAGCGGGGCCACGGCAAACGTTCGTCCTTCTACTCGGACTACACCTTCGGGGTCTGGCGCGAGAGCGCGGGCGGCCCGGAGCTGGTGCCGGTCGGCAAGGCCTATTCGGGCTTCACGGACCAGGAGCTGCTCAAGCTCGACCGCTTCGTCCGCAACAACACGGTGAACCGCTTCGGCCCCGTGCGGGAGGTCGGCTACGGGCCGGACAAGGGGCTGGTGCTGGAGGTCGCCTTCGAGGGCCTGCAGCGCTCGGGCCGGCACAAATCCGGGGTGGCGATGCGGTTTCCCCGCATCAACCGCATCCGGTGGGACAAGCCTGCCGGCGAGGCCGACCGGCTCGAGATCCTGGAACGCATCCTGAAGAAGGGCGAGACCGGGCAGCATCCCCTGGGCGGGGCGCCCGCCGGCGGCGGCGCATGAGGGAGCCGCCGATGCGGGTGGAGACGCTCTCCTGCGGGCCCGTGACCCGGCAGGCGACCGGGCAGCTCGTGGTGAGCACGCGCGGCCCGGGCTTCACGGCGATCACCGGGCCCGTGCAGCGTTTCGTGGCCGAGAGCGGCATCGCGAGCGGGGTCGCGACCCTGCTGTGCCGGCACACATCGGCCTCCCTCACCGTGCAGGAGAATGCCGATCCGGACGTTCGCACCGATCTCGCGGCGGCGCTGGACCGGCTCGCCCCGCGCAACGGCCGCTACCTGCACGACAGCGAGGGCCCGGACGACATGCCGGCCCATATCCGGACCATGCTGACCGGCGTGACCCTGAGCCTTCCGGTGGTGGGCGGCCGACTCGCCCTCGGCACCTGGCAGGACCTGTACCTCGTGGAGCACCGCGACCGGCCCCACCGGCGGGAGATCGTCGTCAACCTTGTCGGAGAGTAAAACCAGCCCTCGCCAATGCCCCGGTTGTGACTCAGTCAACCAAAGTCTATCGTCCATTTACCAATTCGGCGAGGCCAAGGCGTGCGCAGACACGTCCATGGAGTCCTGCATCTGTCGACCAAGCTTGTCATCGCCGACGATCATCCCCTCTTCCGCGGGGCCCTGCGGGGTGCGGTCGAGGCTTTCCTTCCAGGTGCGATCGTCCATGAGGCGAACGGCCTGGACGAACTCGGGAAGCTGCTCGGCGAGGAGCGGGACATCGACCTGGTTCTTCTCGATCTCACCATGCCGGGCGTCCAGGGTTTCTCCGGCCTGATCTATCTGCGGGCGCAGTTTCCCGCCGTGCCGATCGTGATCGTCTCGGCCACGGAGGAGCCCGTGGTGATCCGCCGCGCGGTGGAGTTCGGGGCCTCGGGCTTCATCCCGAAATCGCTCGACACGGAGGGCATCGGCAATGCCGTGCGGACCATCCTGTCGGGCGACGTCTGGGCGCCGCCGGACGTGGATCTCGACACGGCCGAGGATCGCGAGATCATCGATCTGGTGCGCCGCATCGGTCGGCTGACGCCGCAGCAGATGCGGGTTCTCATGATGCTGTCCGAAGGGCTGCTGAACAAGCAGATCGCCTACGAGCTCGGGGTCTCCGAGGCGACCGTGAAGGCCCATGTCTCGGCCATCCTGCAGAAGCTCGGCGTGGACAGCCGCACCCAGGCCGTCATCGCGGCCTCGCGTATCGGGGCGACCAGCCGCACCATCGCACCGGTCGAGTGAGCCGGCGGCGCCGCGCGAGCCGGGCCGACCCTAGCGGCTGATCGTCGAGAAGGAGCGGGTGTGGCGGCCGCGGCGGGTCCATTTCCGACCGCCCCGGCGGGTCGGGCGCGCGGTCTGCCCGGCCGGGGCCGCAGCCTCCGTGGTTTCGGGCGCGTTGGACTGGAGCTCGCTCAGCTTCTGGCTCTGCGTCTGGAGGCTCCGGTCCGCCTCCAGCACCTCCTTGCGGACGCCCTGAAGGCTGCGTTGCGCGGCGGCGAGATCCGCCTGCACGTCCGACCGGGCCTGGGACACGCGGTTCAGCTCCTCCCGCATGGCGCCGACCTTGGTCTGCAGCTCCATCAGCTCGCCGGCAGCGCCGACCTGGCGCCCGAGATCGGCCGAGAGCCTGTCCGCCTTCTCGGTCAGCTCGACGATCTGCAGCCGCTGCGCCTTCTGGACCGATGCCGTGGACCACGACGACAGCATGAACAGAACCCAGCCGAGGGTGGCCAGCGCCGCCAGCAGGAGAGCGGGCGGACGCGTAAGCTCAGCCTTGATGTCGATCGGCATTCATCATCCAGACGCGTGGGCGCGAGATGCAGCGCGCCATGTAACGAGATCGCAGGGTCTGCGTACGGAATTGATGACCACTTGTGCACACATTGTGCTCTGAGGATGGCGGCTGCCGTCCCGCGGGGCGGGCCCTGCCCCACGAGGCCGCCCCGCCGGGCCTCAAGCCGCCGCGGCCGCGGCGGGCGGCGACACGGGGACGGCGTCCGGGCTCGCG
>JAQGJJ010000217.1 GCA_028290695.1 Enterovirga sp.
TCCTGTGGGCTTGCGCGGCCGCCTTCGCGGCCCACGGCGTCTGGGTCCTGAGCGCCATCCTGGGCCTGTTCTGCGCGGCCGCCTTGCTCGGGGTGCGGGCGATGAGCCCGCGCTCCCCCGCCGGAGCCTAGAGCCCGCACGGCGCCTCGCGGCGGAGCCCGCTCTCGTGTATCGGCGGGATCGACGGACCCGCCCGGAGACAGCTTGCAGCTCGAGGCCGACAGACTGACCTGCCACCGCGCCGGACGGCGCGTACTGACGGACGTGTCCTTCGCGCTCGGCCCGGGCGAAGCGCTGGCCGTGACCGGCCGCAACGGCGCCGGCAAGTCGACCCTGATCGGGATCGTGGCCGGGCTGATCCGGGCCGATGCGGGCTCCGTCCGGGCAACCGGAACCGGCGAGCGGACCCTGCCCGAGAGCCTGCATCTGGTGGCGCATCGCGACGCCCTGAAAGCGTCGCTCACCGCGGCCGAAAACCTCGCCTTCGCGGCGGCGCTCCTCGGCTCGGCCGCGCTCGCCCCTGACGATGCGCTGCGCCGCGTCGGGCTCCCGGGCGCGGGCGCCCTGCCGGTCGGCTACCTGTCGGCCGGCCAGCGCCGGCGCGTGGCCCTGGCGCGGCTCCTCGTCGCGCGGCGCCCGCTCTGGCTCCTGGACGAGCCCATGACGGCGCTCGACGCCGCCGCCCAGGACCTGCTCGGCGGCATCATGGCCGAGCACCTGGCAGGAGGCGGGCTCATCCTGGCCGCCACCCACGCGCCGCTGCCGCTCGACGGCACGCGCGAGCTCAGGCTGGGCGCGCCATGATGCGGGTCTTCGCCGCACTGGTTCGGCGCGACCTCGCCATCGCGGTCCGGGTCGGGGGCGCGGGCGGCCTCGGCCTCGTGTTCTTTCTGATGGTGGTGACGCTGATCCCGTTCGCGCTCGGGCCGGACCTGAACCTCCTGTCTCGCATCGGCCCGGCCGTGCTGTGGATCGCCGGCGTGCTCGCCACCCTGATCGGGCTCGACCGGCTGTTCCAGGCCGACGAGGAGGACGGCTCGCTGGACCTGATGCGGCTGTCGCCCGCGCCGCTCGAACTCGTGGTGCTGGCGAAATGCGTCGCGCATTGGCTGGCGACCGGCCTGCCGCTGGCCCTCGCGTCGCCGCTCTTCGGCCTCCTCGTGGCGCTCGAACCGGCCGCGCTCGGCCGAACCGCGCTGTCGCTGCTGATCGGCACGCCCGCCCTCGCCTTCACGGGCGCCGTCGGGGCGGCGCTCGCCGCCTCCATCCGGCGCGGCGGGCTCCTGATCGCCATCCTGGTCGTGCCCCTGATGGTGCCGGTCCTGATCTTCGGGGTGGCGGCCGCCGATCCGGCCAATGCCGGACGCGACCAGGCCCTGACGATCCTCCTCGCCCTGACGCTGGCGTCCGGGGCCGTGGCGGCGATCGGGGCCGCGGCCGCGCTGCGGGGCGGTGGCCAGTGAGGCCGCGCGCCCCATTGCGGGCCCGCCCGGCCGCCATTAGCGAAAGCCCATGCTGACGCGGCTCGCCAATCCCGGCTTCTTCATGCGGGTCTCCGGCCTCGCGCTCGCGCCGCTCGCCGCGGCGGCCGCGCTGCTGTTCGCCCTGGGCCTGTACCTCGCCTTCTTCGCCTCCCCGGCCGATTACCAGCAGGGCGAGACGGTGCGGATCATGTACATCCATGTTCCGGCCGCCTGGCTCGCGCTGTTTTTCTATTCGATCATGGCGGTGTCGGCTCTCGGCACGCTCGTCTGGCGCCACCCGCTGGCCGACGTGTCGCAGCGGGCGGCCGCGCCGATCGGCGCCGCCTTCACGCTCGTCTGCCTCGTCACCGGCTCGCTGTGGGGCAAGCCGATGTGGGGCACCTACTGGGTGTGGGACGCGCGCCTCACCTCCGTGCTCGTGCTGTTTCTGATGTATTGCGGCGTCCTGGCGCTGTGGCGCGCGGTGGACGATCCGGGCCGGGCGGCCCGGGCCGTCGCGGTTCTGACCCTGGTCGGCGCGGTGAACATCCCGATCGTCAAGTATTCGGTCGAGTGGTGGAGCACCCTGCATCAGGGCCCGTCCGTGTTCCGCATGGGCGGCCCGACCATCGACCCATCCATGCTGCGCCCGCTGCTCGTGATGGCGCTCGCCTTCACGCTCTTCGGCACGGCCCTGCATCTCGCCGGGATGCGGACCGAGATCCTGCGCCGCCGCGTCCGCAGCCTGACGCTGCTCCAGGCCGAGCGACTCGAGCGGGCGGCCGCATGATGGAAACCGGACGGCACGCCGTGTTCATCTGGTCGGCCTACGGCCTCACCTGTCTCGTGGCGTTCGGCCTGGTGCTGCGGGCCGTGCTCGACCACCGGGCGCAGACGCGCGCGCTGGCGCGGCTCGAAGCGGGTTCAGGTCCGGCCGGGAGCGGCCCCCGTGGCTGAGCGCGCGCCGCCCATGGCAGACGAAGCGGTAGAGGACGCGGCGCAGCCGCGGCGCTCACGGCTCATTTTTCTCGTGCCCGTGCTGATCTTCGCCGGGCTCGCGGCCCTGTTCATGGCCCGCCTCTCGGCCGGGGGCGATCCCTCGCGTCTGCCGTCGGCGCTGATCGGCCGGGCGGCGCCGGCCTTCGCGCTCCCGCCCCTCGACGGGCAGCGCGATGGCGGCGGCGCGCCGCTGCCGGGCCTGTCGGGCGCCGACCTGACCGGCGGCCGCGTGACGGTGATGAACGTGTGGGCGTCCTGGTGCGCGCCGTGCCGCATCGAGCATCCGGTGCTGATGGAGCTGGCCCGCGACCCGTCGTTCCGGCTCGTCGGGATCAACTACAAGGACAAGGAGGAGAACGCCCGCCGCTTCCTCGGCACCTTCGGCAATCCGTTCGCGGCCGTGGGCGTCGACGGGACGGGGCGCACCGCGATCGAGTTCGGCGTCTACGGCGTGCCGGAAACCTTCGTGATCGGACCCGACGGCACGATCCGACACAAGCATGTCGGCCCGCTCACGCCCGACTCCCTGCCGGGCTTCCTGGCGGAGGTCCGCAAGGCCGGCGGACGCTGAGCGCGCCCGCCCGGGAGGGTGTCAGCCCCGGCCGGCCGGGGCCGTTCCGTTCTTCGCCTCGTGCCGCATGATCAGCGGCGTCTGCGCGAGCGCGAAGGCGACGGTCAGCGGCATGATGCCGAACACCTTGAACTTCACCCACACGTCCGTCGAGAAGCTGCGCCACACGACCTCGTTGATGGCCGCGAGCACGAAGAAGAACAGCGCCCACCGGAAGGTGAGCTTGCGCCAGCCCTCCTCCGTGAGGTCGAGCACCGAATCGAGCACGACGGCCAGGATCGGCTTCCGCCAGTACAGGCCGCCGAGCAGGATCACGCCGAACAGCGAATTCACGATGGTGGGCTTCAGCTTGATGAACAGCTCGTCGTGCAGCAGGAGCGTCAGCCCGCCGAACACCAGCACGATCACGCCCGAGACGAGCGGCATGATCGGCAGCCGCCGCACCAGGGCGAAATGCACCGCGAGCGACAGGATCGTGGCGGCCAGGAACACGCCGGTCGCGACGAAGATGCGCTGGCCCTCGGGAAAGCCGAAGCGGTCGCCATAGGCGTTTCCGAAGAAGAACAGCACCAGCGGCCCGAGTTCGAGCGCGAGCTTGACGGCGGGGTGCAGGCGGGAAGGTCCGGGCTCGTCCATCGGGCTGGTCTGGCAGGAAACCGCTTCCGGTTCCTTACGAAACCGGGTCAGCGCCGTCCATGAGACCGAGCGGCGCGTGCGGGCCAGCACCGCGACCCGCACGCGCGCCCGGTACGCACCCCGGGCCGCCGGCGCATCGCCTCCGCGGCAATCGGGAGGGTTCACCGTGGGCATCATGACCAAGGAGCTCGAAGGCGCGATCTTCCAGAGGATCGACGCCATCGAACCGCTGTCATCGGCCGGGGTCGGCTATACGGACGGCATGTCGACCCGGCTTCTCAGGCGGGCGACCCCGACGCTCTCCGACGACATCTACGTCATTCTGGACGAGCAGGACCTGGGCCCGGATCCGGTCCCGCCTCCGGTTCCGCCGGGCTACAGCCAGAGCAAGCTGGGCGCCAAGCTGGTCGATGTGGGCCTCAATTGCGGCGGCGCGATCCTGGCCGGGGCGGCCGCGACCGCGGGCGTCGCCGCCGCGCCCGTCACGGGCGGCACCTCCACGATCCTGACCGTCATCGCGGGCGCGGCGGCGCTCGCGGCGGCGGCCCAATGCGGCATCTCGATCGGCCAGGCCACGATCGAGTTCACCGATCCCGGCTCGAACGACCGCTATCTGGACAACGAGGAATGGTTCAAGGCGACCGGCTACTTCCTGGACGGCGTCCAGCTCATCGGCATCGCGGCCTCGATCGGGCCGGCCTACAAGAGCATCGGCAAGGTGGTCCAGATGCAGAGGACGACCGGCAAGAGCTTCGCCGAAATCATCAGGGGGCTGAACAGGGCCGAGCGGAAGCTGCTCGCCAAGGAGTTGCAGGGCTACGGCAAGACCCTGTCCCGCAAGCAATGGCTCCAGCTCGCGCGCGCGGGTCGGATCCCGAAGGTGTTCAGCAACAAGGCCATCACCCAGACGGTGGTGGAGCAGCTGGTGAACGGGATCGGCAACTGCCTGGGGCTGTACGGCAGCAAGCGGTCCGGGAACATCGGCTTCGTGGTCTCGATCGTGCAGACGAAGTGAGACGACCGCCCCGGCGACCTCCGCCCGGTGAGGCGGCCGGGGCGCGAGGCCCCGGCCGGGTCAGGCCGCCAGCGCGAGGCGACCCGCGTCGTTGGCCGCGGCCGCCCGGAACAGGGCGCCGAGGTCAGGCTTCGGCTCGAGCGCGCCCGTCGGCGAGACCAGGCCGCGGGCGCCGGCGAGCGCGCCGGGCCGGAGCTCGAGCCCGAGAAAGCGCTCGCGCTCCCACGGGCCGGGCAACCACAGCCCGCCGACCGCATCGGCCGAGAAGCCGAAGCGCCCGTAATACGGCGCGTCGCCGACCAGCAGCACCGCGCCGTGCCCAGCATCGCGGGCGCGGCCGAGCGCAGCCCGCATCAGCTTCGCGCCCACGCCAAGACCCTGCAGCGCCGGATCAACCGCGAGCGGCCCGAGCAGCAGCGCCGGACGGCCCGGCCCGGCCGCCACGCTCCAAAGGCGCACGGTCGCGACCAAGGCGCCGTCCCGCGTCGCGACGAGCGCCAGGTCCTGCGCCGGCAGACGGCCTTCGCGCAGGCGCTCGCAGGTCTTGGCGAAGCGCGCCTCGCCGAAGCAGGAATCCAGCAGCGCCTCGCGGGCCTGGATGTCGAAAGGGGTTTCGGTGCGGATGTCGAACAAGGCCGTGCCCTCCCGGGGCGCAAAGGTGGGAGACGACAGCCCTCGCACCTGCACGATCCGGCAAAGCCGGCCGGCAGGCCGTTCGGGTAGGTGGGTGGAGTTGCTCTCTCCCCGCGTCCGTCGCGGGGAGAGAAGGCGCTCAGCGCGTCAGATGACGTGCGTGGCGAGCGGAGGCAGACCGTTGAACGCCACCGACGAATAGGTCGACGTGTAGGCGCCGGTACCCTCGATCAGCACGCGGTCTCCGATCTCCAACGAGAACGGCAGCCAGTACGGGGTCTTCTCGTACATGACGTCCGCCGAATCGCAGGTCGGTCCGGCCAGCACGCACGGGACCTTGCGGTCCTCGTCGTGCTCGGTGCGGATGCGGTAGCGGATGGATTCGTCCATCGTCTCGGCGAGACCGCCGAACTTGCCGATGTCGAGATACACCCACTGCACATCCTCCTCGTCGTGGCTCTTCTTCGAGACGAGCACGACTTCGGACTCGATGACCCCCGCATTGCCGACCATGCCGCGGCCCGGCTCGATGATCGTCTCCGGAAGGCGGTTGCCGAAGTGCTTCGAGAGCGCCTGGAAGATCGAGTCGCCATAGGCTTCGACCGCCGGGACGTCCTTCAGGTACTTCGTCGGGAACCCGCCGCCGAGGTTGACCATCGACAGGTGAATGCCGCGCTCGGCGCAGTCGCGGAAGATCCGGGACGAGGACGCGAGCGCGCCGTCCCAGGCCTCCGTGTTCGCCTGCTGGGATCCGACATGGAACGACACGCCGTAGGCTTCGAGCCCGCCCCGGTGGGCGTGCTCCAGCACGTCGATCGCCATGTCGGGCTCGCAGCCGAACTTGCGCGACAGCGGCCATTCGGCGCCCGCTCCGTCGCACAGGATGCGGCAGAACACGCGCACGGATTCGGCCGCCGCAGCCGCCTTGGCCCGGACGATCTTCTCGACCTCGGCCTCGCAATCCACCGCGAACAGCCGGACGCCGAGTTCGAGAGCGCGCACGATGTCGCGCTCCTTCTTGATCGTGTTGCCGAAGGAGATGCGGTCCGGAGTCGCGCCGGCCTCGAGCGCCATGCGGATCTCGGCCACCGACGCCGTGTCGAAGCACGAGCCGAGCTCCGCCAGCATGGCGAGCAGCTTCGGCTCGGGATTCGCCTTCACGGCATAGAAGACGCGGGTATCCGGCAGGGCACGCGCGAACTTGAAGTAGTTCTCGCGGACGACCTCGAGGTCCACCACCAGGCAGGGGCCGTCATCGAGCCCCGCCCGTCGGCGGTCGAACAGGAAATCACGGATGCGCTCCGTCATGGCGCTCTCCCCAAGAAGGTTCAACGTGCCGGCAAGCCGGCCCTGGTTGAAAGAACAGACGGCGCGAGCCGTCCGGCGTCATTGGGTGCGCGAGCGTCGAACCGTCCCGTGCGTTGGAAACACGGACACGTATCAACGCATCGTCACCCGACGATGCTGCCTTCGTTTGGATGGGGAGACCCCGTCCGCACGCCCGGCAATGAGAAACAAGCCTCTTCGGTGCCGGCCTTTGGAGGGCCGACGA
>JAQGJJ010000233.1 GCA_028290695.1 Enterovirga sp.
TACGAGGCCCTGCATCACTGGGCCCTGTCCGTCGTTTGGCCACATTGATGGTTCGTATTGCCCTTTTCTCAGAGCTTCCCGGATGAAAGACCCAGCAACAGCTGTCCAGCTGCGCGTTTTAGGGGCCCTGCTGCTGCGCGACGTGAAGACCCGTTTCGGCGGCAAGGCCGCCAATTATCTTATCGCGATCGGCTGGCCGCTCGTGCACATGGCGGTACTCCTGACCATCTACACGTTCATGGGCCGGTCCGCGCCTGTCGGAAACAGCACACCTTTGTTTTTCGCGACCGGGCTTCTGCCCTACATGACGTTCCAGTACCCCTCTCGCCAAATGATGCTCGGGCCAATGATGAACGGGCCGCTTCTGAGCTTTCCGGTCGTAAACTTCATGGACCTTGTGCTAGCCCGCGCGATCCTCGAGTTCATCACGGCCTGCGCAGTCATACTGCTCTTCGCCTTCATTTTGTTTTCATTCGGGGTCGACATTACGCCGCGATACCCCGCCGAAGCAGTTTCCGCCCTTGCAGCAGCCCTGTTTCTGGCTCTGAGCGTTGGCGTCGTAAACACAGTGATCAACAGATTTTTGAAAATCTGGTTTATAGCGTACATACTTGTGATGATCTTGTTGTACATCGCGTCCGGAATCGTATTCCTTCCAGAGGCCGTACCCGAGAAATATCGTGACATACTTGTGTGGAATCCAGGTTTGCAGGTGGTCGAGTGGTTTCGCTCTGCATATTACGAAGGATACGGAAAGCTAACGCTCGACAAGACGTACGTGATCGTATTTTCACTCGTCGCCCTGGCGATTGGTCTGACCGCCGAGCGCCTGACCCGCCGTATCAACCCAGCGTGAGCCTGAGCAGCTGACCCGGCCGGCCAGGGGTGCCGCCACCGGTCGCCGGGCCACGGCCGGGCTGTGCGGGTAGCGCTCTCTGCGGCGTGATTGGACGGTCCACTGGGACCCCGGCCAGGCCTTGCATTTCCGTCGTGTGGACCGGGGATGCCGGCGCGGGCGCGCCGGCATCAGCCTCGGTCGGTTGAGGAGCGATCCTGAGGCCTCGCGGCGCGCGGAGCGCGGGACGGCCATGCGGCCGTTCGCGCGCATCACAGAGCAGGATCGATGCTCGCAAGCTCAGGCGGGAGGACGCCGTCAACCGCCCCCTGCCCGACCAACCGCGTCGCGGTCGCGATATCGGGGGCCATGAAGCGGTCTCGGTCGTAGTGCGGCACCTCGGCACGTAGGCGGCGGTGAGCCTCCGCGATCGGGGCGGCCGGCTTTGCAGGCGCGTAAAAATCCAGGCCCTGGGCGGCCGTGAGCCATTCGAGCGCGACGATGGTCATAGCGTTCTCGCTCATCTGGCCGAGCCGGTAGGCCCCGTGAGTCGCCATCGACACATGGTCCTCCTGGTTGGCGGAGGTCGGGATCGAGTCGACCGAGGCCGGATGAGCCAGCATCTTGTTCTCGGCCGTGAGCGCTGCGGCGGTCACTTGGGCCAGCATGAAGCCCGAGTTCAGCCCGGGCTCGGTCGTCAGAAAAGCCGGGAGGCCGGACAGCGAGGCATCAACCAGCATCGCCTGACGACGTTCGGAGATCGAGCCGATCTCACACAGGGTTAGCGCGATGATGTCCGCCGCGAAGGCGACCGGCTCGGCGTGGAAATTCCCGCCCGACAGGATCTCACTTTCGTCCATGAAAACCAGCGGGTTGTCGGAGACGGAATTTGCCTCCGTGGCCAGCACCTCGGCTGCGTGCCGCAGGTTCGTGAGGCAGGCGCCCATCACCTGCGGCTGACAGCGCAGGCAATAAGGGTCCTGCACCTTCAACCGGTCGCGGTTCGCCTCCCGCAGGGGGCTCCGGGCCAGCAAGGCGCGATAAGCGGCCGCCACATCGATCTGCGCCGCGTGGCGACGGACGGCGTGGATGCGCGGGTCGAAAGGCGTGTCGTTGCCGAGGGCAGCCTCGACGGCCATCGCCCCGGTAACGAGCGCCGTCCGAAAGATGTCCTCGGCC
Source organism: Enterovirga sp. (assembly GCA_028290695.1). GTDB lineage: Bacteria > Pseudomonadota > Alphaproteobacteria > Rhizobiales > Beijerinckiaceae > Enterovirga. Next base: position 2,015 of record JAQGJJ010000233.1, read on the forward strand.
AGGAACAGGCCCGACAGAGCCAAGGCGGTCGAGACTTGGGTCCCGTTGATGAGGGCGACGCCCTCCTTCGCTTCGAGGGTGAGCGGCGACAGCCCCGCGATGGCCAGCCCGTCCGCGGCCGGCATGATACGACCGCCGTGACGCACCTCGCCCAGCCCGAGCAACGCGACCCCGATATGGGCAAGCGGCGCGAGATCTCCCGATGCCCCCACGGAGCCCTTGCTCGGCACGCACGGGAATACGCCGGCATTCACGAGCGCCATTAGCGCTTCGACCACCGTCCAGCGCACACCCGAATACCCTTGCGCCAGCGCCGTCGCCTTCATGGCGAGGATGAGCCGAACCACGCCGTCGGGCAGGAGTTCGCCCGTTCCGGCCGCATGAGACAGGATCAGGTTCGTCTGCAGATCACCGAGTTGCGCGTCGGGAATGCGAACGCTGGCCAGACGCCCGAATCCGGTGTTGACCCCATACAGCGGTCGACCGGTTGCGATCAGGTCCACCACGGTCCGGCGGCAGGCCTCGACCTGCTCCCGGGAACCCGGTGCCAGGGTCAGGCGTGGCCCCTCCCTCAGAATCCTGCGCCATGCCCGGAACGGGACCTGGCCAGGAGAGAGCGTCAGTTCGGATCCCTCCCTCACCCGCTCATCCTCTGCCGCGCACGCCGGTGACTCGAAAACGTCAGGATGCCCGCATGCTACGCCGCAGAGGTCACGTTAGCACCTCGGGACGCAGCGGATAATCCAGCCATGCCTATGCGGGCGAAAGCCTGATCCGCAGTTCCGCGGCCGCATCGACCGCCTCCCGTGAATAGAGCAGGGGCAGGTATCGCCGCGCAGCCCAGAGCGGAGCGAGATCGTCGTAATGCGGCGAGCGCGGGTCCCCCGACTGGCCAGGCGCGTTGATGAAGCGTCCCGCATCCCAGTTGCCCACGTCGAGAACCATACGAAAAGAGGCTCCCGCGATCGCCCGAAAATCAGTGACGCGGTAGCGGGTGTTCATGACGGTCGATCCTGACCCGCCCTTCGGCAGCGGGCCGACGTCTCGCCAGCCGTTAGCTCCAGGAAACCCCGCGCTCAGAGGGTGCTCGAAGTAGCCGTGGTGGAGGTCACCCCAGCGCCAGGCGGCGGGATCCTGGCCAAGGCGCGCGCGGCAGTCCTCGAAGGCGGCCGAAAGGGTATCGGCGAGCAGCGCGGCCCGGTCCTCCTGGTCTCTCACCCAGGGCCTGGAGCCCGGGCGCTCGAGGGCGGCGAGGAGCGTCTCGTGGTCCCCCGGCGGCAGCAGCTTGCGGAGCGCGGGATCCGGCGCAGCGCGGGCGAGGAGTGCCGGCTTGAGGTGCTTCGTCCACCAGACCTCGAACAACGCGGCGGCGGCACTCGCCTCGTCGAGGCGCCCCTCCCAGCCCGCGAGAACCGCCAGCGCTGATTGCTCGCGCCCCCTCGCGCACGTCGGAAGCAGGCGCAGCACGCGCGCGGCCGGGAGCGAGAGGTCGTCCGTCTGAAGCCGCATGGAGGCGTCCGGGGTGTGCGCCTTGTCCGCGTCCAGCACTGCGTGGATGCGATCGGCGCGCGAAGACTCGAACCACTCGTAGCCGAGCTTCACAGCCTGAACCGGGAACCCCTCCGGCAGGTTCATCTCGTTCGCGGTCGCGACGAAGCCCCGCTCCGGGTCCACCGAGCGCGGCAACTCGGCTGGATCGTGGAAGCCGTTCCACTCGTACCGTCCGTCCCCCGGGACCGGCAGCAGGCCGTCGTGATTGGGCCGCCGGGGCGCCTTCCCGGATGCGAACCAGGCGACCGTGCCGCCCATGTCCGAGTAGACTTGGTTCCCGGGCGGCACGTTCCAATGCCGGATGGCGGCCTCGAATTCCGCGACGGATCTCGCCTGCATGGAGCCGAGACTCCCGAGATAGGCGGCACTGCCGGGCTCGGACCAGACGGTCCGGACAGCAAAGGCCCGCCTCCGCGCACGGTCTTCGTGCACCACAGGGCCGTGTCGCGTGAAGGCCAGCGTCACCACTTGGTCCGGCGCCCCTTTCACCGGAATTCGCTCGCAGACCCGCTCCATGCGCTCGGTCCCCGCACCGTAGCGGTACCGGTCCGGATCGCCGGGTTCGGTCTCGTAGACGATCAGATCCTCCTGGTCGGTCGGGAAGATCGTCATCGAGAAAGCGGAATGGCCGTTATGGCCGAACGATATGCCAGGCAGCACCGGCTCGCCCGCGCCGATGAGATCGAGCCCCGGAGCCGTGAGATGAACAACGTAACGAAGCGAGGGAAGGCTATAGGCCCGGTGCGGATCGCTTGCGAAGACCGGCCGCCCGGTTGCCGTGCGTGAGCCTGAAACGGCCCAGTTGTTGGAGCCGTCTTCAGGCGCAGACGGGTCGAGCGTGACCGTTCCGAGTTCGTCGACCCGGCTCCAGCGCCACGCTTCGTCTAGGCTCGCGGCAAGACGCTCCGGTGAGAACGTCACGGGCGCAGTCGCCAGCTTGAAAGCATCGAGCACGTCCGGCGTGATATCGGCCGGATCAAGGCCGTCCGGAACCAGGATCTCGTGCGGGGGATCGATCGATCGGCGGGCCAGATCGGTCTCGAGATCGGCCCTGGCGAGAACCTGCGCCCTGAGCCCTTCCGACAACACGTTGGCCACCAGGGCATGGCTGCGGATGCGAACCACATCCTCCGCTGACCAGCGCCCCGGTCGTGTCCCCACCGCGGCGAATTCGGGCGGCGTCAACTCGGGACGCGCCTCGACAAGGGCCACGAAGGCGTTGATCCCGGCTACGAACGCCTCCACGATCTCGCGTGCATCGGGCACGCCGTAAGCGGCCCATTCGGCCGCCATGTCGCCGCGGTAGAGGAAGAGGCGTGCGGCGCGATCCTGGGCCAGGTATCCCGGCCCGAAATCAGCCGAGAGCAGGCCGAGGCCCCGCTTTCGCCACAGGTCGATCTGCCAGAGCCGATCGCGCGCGGCATTGAACCCCTGAACAAGGAACAGATCGCGCCGAGACGCCGCCCGGATATGCGGCACGCCGTAGCGGTCGACTACGATCTCGGCCGGCTCGGTGAGGCCCGAGACCGGGTACTCGATCCCAGGGGCCAGGCTCGGGGGATTGTCGCTCATGCCGGTTGCTCTTGCGTTGTCGAGGGGCCAGTCGGGTCCGGGAGGCTGCCCCGGACCAGCGACCCGCGAAGGGCCCAGCCCAGACGGGGATGCCTCGCCTGAGACTGTTTCAGGGCTCCCGGTAGGCCGAACTGGTTTGTCATCGGGGTGTCATAGACCAACCGGTCGCACGAGAGCAGCGCCAGCAACCTGGCGATCTCAGCCGTCTGCGGTGACTTGGTGGGGGATCGAAGCCGCCGTGCCATGCGGAGCGGCGCCCGGCCTCGCCTCATCCGTGCGGCGGCTGACAGGAGGGTCGATCAGCGCTCCGCGCCGGCCAGCACCGCTTTCAGGCGAGCGCGATCCAGCGCCCGGTCCGGCTTCGGCGCCGCGCGCGGCGGCGGCTCGGGATGGGCTCGCGTCGCCACGAGCCGATCGAGCCCACCGCGATCGAGGAAGCCGCGCGCGCTCCAATCGGCGAGGGCCACCAGGATGGCCACCATGATGACCGCGATCCCGCCTCGCACGGTCAGGCGGCGTATGCCCGGTCCCGAAAGATCGGGCTTGAGCGGCCTCAGCCAGTCCTTGATCTTGTCCATGGGCGGTGCCTGACGGCGGAAAGCGACGACTGGACGCAATCTGCCGGAGCAACGGTTAAGGACCGCTCATCGCAGCGCGGGTCAGCCGCGTGGCGTCTGCGCGCCGCTGCGGGTTTCTGCCAGGACTGACGCCATCCGGCGCGCGAAGGCAGCTGGGTCACGGGGCGTGTCGCCGTCCTGCACGCGCGCGAGGTCGAGAAGCAGCCCGGCGTCCTCGCCGACGTCCTCACCTCCCGCGACTCTGGCCGCGAGGGCCCGCACGAGCGCGTGACGTGGGTTGATCTCGAGAACGGGCTGTCCAGTCCCCATGTTGCGGCCGGCTCGCCGCATCAAGCGCTGCATCTGCAGGTCCGGCCCTGCTCCGGACGCGGAGAGCACGACCGCACTTTCCACGAGCCTGTCTGTCGTCCGGACGTCCGACACATCGTCCTTGAGCGCCTCCTTCAAGGCCGCCACGAGCGCGTCCGATGCCGTGCCATCCTGGGCAGGCTCGGCTCCGTCCTGCTGGAACCGGGACAGGTCGACGCCCGCCTGGGTCACGCTCCGCAGCGGCTTCTCCTCGAAGCTGCCGAGTTGCTCAGGCCAGAACGCGTCGACATGGTCCGACAGCAGCAAAACCTCGATCCCCCGTGCGCGGAAACCCTCCAGCTGGGGCGACCTCGCCAGCGCGTCCTGGTCGTCGGCAACGAGGAAGTAGATCGCCTCCTGCCCATCCTTCATGCGGGACACGTAGTCAGGCAGCGAGACCCAGCCTTCGAGCGTGGACGAACGGAAGCGAAGCAGCGGCGCAATATCGCCGCGACGCTCGTGATCTTCGTAGATTCCCTCTTTGAGAGCGGGACCGAAGTTCTCCCAAAACTTGGCGTAGTCCTCGGCGTCCTTGGCACGTGAGGAGAGTTCGGACAGGACACGCCCGGTTACGGCCCGGCGAATGCGGGCCAGCACCGGCGTCGCCTGCAGCATTTCGCGGGACACGTTCAGGGGCAGGTCCTCGGTGTCCACGACGCCCTGGACGAAGCGCAGCCAGGGCGGCAGCAGCTTCGCATCGTCCGTGATGAACATGCGCCGCACGTGCAGCCTGACCTTGCTGTCGCGCTCGCTCTCGATCGCCTGGAACGGCTTCATGCCGGGAACGAAGAGGAGCGCCGAGAACTCGGTCGCGCCCTCTGCCCGCCAGTGCAGCGTCGCCCAGGGCTTGTCGAAGTTCATCCCGACCTGCCGGTAGAACTCGGCGTATTGATCCTCCGTGATCTCGGACTTCGGCTTGCGCCAGAGCGCAGTGCCCTGATTGGCGGCCTCGTCCTTGCCGCCGCGTGCGATCGCGATCGGAACGGTGATGAAATCGGCCCATTTCCGAATGAGGTGATCAAGCCGATAGGGCTCGAGATACTCGTCCGCATCCTCCTTCAAGTGGAGAACGATGTCGGTTCCCGCCTCGGCACGGGCTGCCGGCTCCAGGGTGTAGCTGCCCTGCCCTTCCGATGCCCAGGTCCAAGCCTCCTCCCCTCCTGCGCGGCGCGAGGTTACCGTGACGCGGTCAGCCACCATGAACGCCGAGTAGAAGCCGACGCCGAACTGCCCGATGAGGCTCGGCCGCTCGTCGGGCCTTGCCTCCGTCAGGGACTGGCTGAAGGCGCGGGTGCCCGAGCGTGCGATCGTGCCGAGGTTCTGCGCCAGCTCGTCCTTGGTCATGCCGATCCCGGCATCCGAGATGGTGATCGTGCGCCCGGCCTTGTCCGGGACGATCCGAACCTTGGCGTCAGGGGGTGGCGTGAGGGCGGGTTGGGTGAGCGCCTCGAAACGCCGCCGGTCGGTGGCGTCTGCCGCGTTGGCGACCAACTCGCGCAGGAAGATCTCACGGTCGGAATAGAGCGCGTGGACAACGAGGTCCAAGAGGCGGCCGACCTCCGCCCCGAATTCATGCCGCTCCAGCGTCTCGCTCATCTCGTGTCTACCCTGTCTCTCTTTGCGCCGCGGGAGCGCGATATGGCTCCCGCCGCAGAGGAGTTCAACAGCCCCGGTACGTGGAGTTCCTCGCCGCTCACGCCTGCCATATCACTCTGCGGGCATGGCCATCCGTGCGGGCCAGGAGACGGTCGCTTCCATCCGGCCATAGCCGCAGACGAACGGTGGTGAGACCCGCCCCCGGCTCCATCTCGTAGCGCAGCCAGCCGAGCGGCGCCTCCGGCCGGGCGGCGGCGCCCGCCCGCTCCATTGTGGCCAGGATGCGGGCCTGCGTCCGCTCCGGGAAGTACTGGAAGGCGATGGAGTGGTAGACGAGGCGAAGCGCGCCGGACTCGGCCTCGGGCCGGATATGCCCGTCCAGCCAGTGCGCCGCGTCGCCCCGATCGAGGGGCGGCGGATCTGCGGCCGCAATCGCGAGCGCGCCCTCCAGGCGGAGGATGCGGTCGGGCTGGTCCGGCCAGACATAGGCGAGAAGCCGCGCGCATTGCTCCGGATCGCGCACGTCGATCGGCTGCAGGTCCACGCCACGCCGTGTCAGGATGCGAGGCGTCACAGGGGGCGGATCGGCCCCCTCCCATGCCGGCCCCAGCCGCACGGACGAGTCGGGGTCGCCGAGAAGACGAGATCCAGCCCGGCAGGCATAGCGGTCCATGTACAGGTTGAGGCCTGCACTGGCGCCGAGCTCGAAAAGCCGTACCGGCAAGCCCGTCGCCTCGGCCGCCGTGGCGACGCCGGAAATCAAGATCGCCGAGCGGGCAACCTCGTTTGTCTGCGGAGGATGCTCGATCCAGGCGAGAAGCTCCGCCTCGGCGTCTTCGAACGTGCGCCGGACCTCGGCCCAGAGCTCATCGGCGTCCGGTAGCGGGTTCGGCGGATAGAGCCTGGCGAGTTCCGGAGAGCGCCCGCACCGGACGAGCGCGTTCAGGCCGCCGCAGAGCCTCACAGGCACGGAATCGTGGGTGACGTCGGGATTTCCCGGCCAGTCCAGAACCCGTCGGCCGACCGCGGTACCCCGGTCGATGCGGCTGCCTATGGCCTCGGCGATGCGTGAGGTGAACGGAGAGCCGAGCTTGCTGCCCCAGCCAGCCTGGTCCGCGAAAGCGGCCCGGACGAGGCGCTCCGCATTGCCGGCGGCGTTCATTCGCCGTCCGATGCCGCCAGTTCTGCCTCGACCTCCGCGGGATCGAGGTCGTACACCCGCGAACAGAACTCGCAGGTGATACCGATGCGACCGTTGTCGCCGACCATGTCGCGTCGGTCGTCGGGCGAGAAATTCCGCATCATGCCCATGATCCGGTCCCGGGAGCAGCGGCATTCTTCGCGTACGGGTTGCGGATCGAAGACCCGCACCCCGCGCTCGTGGAAGAGCCGATAGAGCAGGCGCTCGCTCGAGACGGCCGGGTCGACGAGCTCGTGATCCTCGACAGTGTCGACGAGCGCCTTTGCCTCGATCCAGGCGTCGTCCTCGCCGATGTCCTCCTGCACCGGCCTGTCGTCCGGCCCGTCTCCGGGGTCGAGGTCGGCCTGGCGCACGCGCTCCGGGGAGGACGGTAGGAACTGAACGAGGATCCCGCCGGCGCGGTACGAGCGCCGGCCCTCCGAGAAGGCTTCGGCAACGGCGAGCCGAACGCGGGTTGGGATCTGCTCCGACTGCCGGAAATACTGATGCGCGGCTTCTTCGAAGCCCTGGCCGTCCAGCGCGACCACACCCTGGTAACGACTCGCGGCCGTTCCCTGGTCGATGGTCATGGCCAGGATCCCCTCGCCCAGTAGTTCCCCGGTGCGCGGGTTAGCCGACGCTGCCGCGATCCTGTCCGCGTCGAAGCGGGCATAGGCGCGGAGCCGGTCCGGCGCATCGAAGTCCACCACCACGAGGTCGATCGGACCGTCCGACTTCGTCTGCAGCTGGAACCGGCCCTCGAACTTAAGGGACGCGCCAAGCAGGACAGTCAGGGCGGCGGCCTCGCCGAGCACGCGCGCCACCGCGTCCGGATAACCGTGCCGCGTCAGCAGCGCATCGAGTGCGGGCCCGAGCCGGACAGCCCTGCCGCGGACGTCCAGCGGCTCCACCGAGAAGGGCAGAACGGAGTCGTCCGAGCCCTCGCCGAGACCGTCGCTCATGCAGCCGCGCCCAGGCACCAGGCCAGGATCCCCTTCTGGGCGTGCAGCCGGTTCTCCGCTTCGTCGAACACGACCGAGCGCGGCCCGTCGATGACCCCGTCGGTCACCTCCTCGCCCCGATGCGCCGGCAGGCAATGCATGAAGATCGGGTCTCGGCTGCTTGCCGCCATCAGGCGCTCGTTGACCTGGTAAGGGGCGAGCAGGTTGTGGCGGTTCGTCTCGTCCTCATCGCCCATCGATACCCAGCAATCCGTGACGATCGCATCCGCATCCCGCGCGGCCTCGAACGGGTCGGCAGTCACCGACACGTCCGCTCCGACAGCTCGGGCCCAGGCCGCGATCTCCTCCCGATCGGTCAGTTCCACCGGCGCTGCGACCTTCAGCTTGAAATCGAGTCGCCCGGCCGCCTGGACCCATGAAGCCAGCACGTTGTTCACATCGCCCGACCACGCCACCGTGCGCCCGGCAATCGGTCCGCGGTGCTCCTCGAAGGTGAGGACGTCGGCCATGATCTGGCAGGGATGAGAGGTCTTGGTCAGCCCGTTGATGACCGGCACCGTGGCGCTGGCGGCCAGCTCCAACAAGGTCGCGTGATCCAGGATCCGGATCATGATGGCATCGACATAGCGGGACAGGACACGCGCGGTATCGGCAATCGTCTCGCCGCGTCCGAGCTGCATCTCCTGCCCGGTGAGCACGATCGTTTCACCGCCGAGCTCCCGCATCGCGACGTCGAACGAGACGCGCGTGCGGGTCGAGGGTTTGTCGAAGATCATCGCCAGCATCTTGCCAGTGAGGGGCCGCTCTCCCGGCACCTCGCCCTTGCGACGCTTGCCCTTCAAGGCCGCGCTCCGGTCGAGGAGGCCTCGGAGCTCGCTTCCCGAAAAGTCAGTGAGGTCGAGAAAATGCCTCGGTCCGGCCGAACTCATTCCGCAGCGCCCTTGAGCGGCTGCCGCATCTCCTGCTCGAGAGCAGAGCAGGCGCGGTCGAGCTTCTCGACAGCTTCCGAGACTTCCGCCTCCCCAATGATCAGCGGTGGCAGGAGCCGCACGACATTGTCGCCTGCCGCGATCAGGAGCAGGTCCTCGTGCTCCGCCGCCTTGGCCAAATCGGTGTTCGGGATGTGAGTCTTCAGCCCCATCATCAGACCCTGGCCGCGCACCTCTCCGATCACGGCCGGGTGTCGGTCCTTCAGCTCGGCCAGACGTTGCTTCAGGAAGAGACCCATCTTCTGCACGTGGTCGAGAAACCCGGGCGCGAGCACCACGTCGAGCACGGCATTGCCGACCGCCATGGCAAGCGGGTTGCCGCCAAAGGTCGTGCCATGCGTGCCGGCCGTCATGCCCTTGGCGGCCTCCGCGGTGGCCAGGCATGCTCCCATCGGAAACCCGCCCCCAATCCCCTTCGCGACAGCCATGATGTCGGGCTCGATCCCGGCCCATTCGTGAGCGAAGAACTTGCCGGTCCGTCCGACGCCCGACTGCACCTCGTCGAGTATGAGCAGGAGCCCGCGCTCGTCGCAGAGCTGACGGAGCGCGCGGAGCCGCTCGGTCGGGACCGGCCTGATTCCGCCTTCGCCCTGAACCGGCTCGATCAAGATGGCGCCGGTCTCAGGCCCGATCGCCGCCTTCAGCGCCTTGTCGTCCTCGAACGGCACCTGGTCGAAGCCTTCGACCTTCGGGCCGAAGCCCTCAAGATATTTCTTCTGGCCACCGGCCGCAATCGTCGCGAGCGTGCGGCCGTGAAAAGCGCCCTCGAACGTCACGATCCGGAAGCGCTCGGGCTGGCCGTTCGCCGAATGGTACTTGCGGGCCATCTTGATGGAGGCTTCGAGGGCTTCCGCACCCGAGTTCGAGAAGAAGACGACGTCCGCGAAGGTTGCGTCCGTGAGGCGCTTCGCGAGGCGCTCGCCCTCCGGGTTCTGGTACAGGTTGGAGATGTGCCAGACCTTGGCCGCCTGGCCCGTCAGTGCCTCCACGAGATGCGGGTGCGCATGGCCGAGCGCGTTCACCGCGATTCCGGCCCCGAAATCGAGCACGCGCCGACCCTCGGCCGTGACGAGCCACGCGCCCTCCCCTCGCTCAAACACGAGATCCGTACGGGCGTAGACCGGTAGGATGGACGATGTTGCGGGCGAGCTCACGGCGGTTCTCCGACGCTTCGGATCGACGATCCGGAAACGAAAGCGCCGCCCATCCGGGGCGGCTGCGAGGATGAATCTATTGTCGGCGCCGGCCTTGTCAAATCGGTCGGCCACAATTCCCCCGCGGGCGGGCTTTTGGACACCCCCTCCGGGCCCGTGCTAGGGGGACCGCCCTTCGATGCGGACCTGCGGACCGCGATCGTCCCAGGCCTAGTTTCCCGGGCGAGGACGCGGACGTCTCGCGAGATCAGGACGAATGAGAACCCTATCGACCCCGCTTCCGGATCCGGAGCTGATCTACCTCGTGAACGGGCACCGGGATCCGGACCTGTTCGCGGCCTCGCGGCTTGCCGTGGTGGACGACATCATCTCGCTTCTCGAAACCGCGGGCGTCGATCACACGAGGTTCCGGAGCATCCTGGATTTCGGCTGCGGCTGCGGGCGCGCGCTTGCCGGCTGGGAGGGTCGTCTCCCGCCCGGCGCGACCCTGACGGGGTGCGACATCAACCCTCGGCTGGCGAGCTTCTGCCAGGAGAACATCCCGTTCGCCAAAACGGTCCTGACCAAGTTCGAGCCGCCGCTGCCCTTCCCGGACGGGGCGTTCGACTTCGTCTACGTAGCGTCCGTGTACACGCACCTGACCAAGAGCGACTTCCGGCGGTGGGCCGACGAGCACGCCCGCATCATCGCTCCCGGCGGCATCCTCATGGCCTCGTTCCACGGCGCCGCCTACGAACACCTGTTGCCGCCTGACGCGGTCGAGACGCTCCGGAGAGGAGGCCTCTTCTATTATGTCCACGGCGAGGCGAGCGACACCTTCCTGGGGTCCAACGACTATTCCACGTTCTCCACCCCCGGTTTCGCCCGCAAGGTGTTCAGGAACTTCGACCTGCTGCATCTCCACCTCGGGCGCAGGACACGACCCCGCACCTTCGCGGCCCACCACGACATCGGCATTTTCCGCCGGAAGCAGACCTTGCTCGAGCGCCTGCTGCCCGCCGGATCCGCCTCCCGCCGGACGTAAGTCCGCACACTTCGGGCCCGCCAGAACCCGACGGGCAAGCGTGCCACAGTCCCGGGACATTGCCTGGGGATAAGCGGAGGGCCCTCGGGGGGACTCTTGCGCCCGAGTCAGCCGGTCGGGTAGGTTCCGGGCGTCGGTTCGGCCAAGCGCCGTCCGGCGGGCCCTCATTACTGACGAGCTGGCGGCAGCGCGGTCGGACGATCTTCGTCCGCGGGCAATGAGGGATTCGGACAAGGACGTCCGTAGGAGGCGACGGATGATGGATGCGGCGACGGGCTGGACTGACGACCGCGTCGAAATGCTGTCGAAGCTCTGGGGTGAAGGTCTCAGCGCCAGCCAGATCGCGGCTGCCCTCGGCGGTGGCGTTACGCGCAATGCGGTCATCGGCAAGGTTCACCGGCTCGGCTTGTCCGGGCGCGCCAAGGCGGGCCCGGGTGTTGCACAACGGACTGCGAAGCCGCGCGCCGCAGGCGTTCCGGGGGCGGCACCGGTCGCCCCGGAGGCATTGCGCGTGGCACCGCGCGACGCCGATCAGTTCACCCGGCCCGCGTTGTCGGCGGATCAGCGTTGGGGCGAGGAGACGGCGCTTCCCGAATCCGAGCGCGTGAGCATCCTCGACCTGCGGGATTCCATGTGCAGGTGGCCGCTCGGCGACCCGTCCAAGCCAGACTTCGCCTTTTGCGGCGCGAGGGCCGTGACTGGTCTCCCGTATTGCGGCCATCACTGCCGCATCGCCTACCAGCCCGCGACGGAGCGTCGGCGGCTGCGGGCCTGACATCGGTGCCGCCTGTCCTCAGGCGGCGTACGTCTCGTCTAGAGAGTAGCCGGCACCCCGCACCGTGCGGATCGGGTCCGGCTCTGTGTCGCCGAGCGCCCTGCGCAAGCGCCCGACGTGGACGTCGACAGTGCGTTCGTCGATATAGACGTCCCGGCCCCAGACGCGGTCGAGAAGCTGCTCCCGGGAGAAGACGCGGCCCGGATTGGACATCAAGAACTCGAGCAGCCTGAACTCGGTCGGACCGAGACGTAGCTCGCGCCCTCCACGCCGGACCCGGTGTTGCGCCCGGTCCAGCTCCATATCACCGAATTTCAGGACCTCCGCGCTCTCGCCGGGCTTAGCCCGGCGCAGCAGCGCCCGGACCCGGGCAAGCAGCTCCGGCACGGAGAACGGCTTCGTGATGTAATCGTCGGCGCCCGTCGCCAGACCGCGGACCCGATCGGCTTCCTCGCCGCGGGCGGTCAGCATGATGATCGGGAGCCTCTCGGTTTCGCGCCGCATGCGCAGGCGCCGGCAGAGCTCGATCCCGGACAATGATGGCAGCATCCAGTCCAGCAGGAGCAGATCCGGCGTGCTTTCGCGGACCATCAGCTCGGCCTCGTCGCCGCGCGAGGCGACCTCGACCTCGCAACCCTCCGCCTCCAGGTTGTAGCGAAGCAGCAGAACGAGAGGCTCCTCGTCCTCTGCGATCAGGATGCGGGGTCGGGTCGACCACACGTTGGGGCGCTCAGCTTAAGGGTGCGAGATCCGGAGCGGTCGTGCGATCGTCCTTAGGCCGATCCGTCGGCAGGTTCTGGCCGGTGATCAGATAGTGGATGGTCTCGGCGATGTTGGTGGTGTGATCGCCGATGCGCTCCACGTTCTTCGCCACGAAGAGAAGATGGGCGCAGAACGAGATGTTGCGCGGATCCTCCATCATGTAGGTCAGAAGTTCCCGAAACAGCGACGTGTACAGAGCATCGATCGCGCCGTCGCGCTGCCAGACATCGTGCGCGGCCGCAAGATCGTGCTGCGCGTAGGAGTCGAGGACGTCCTTCAGCTGCTCCATCACGAGGTCCGCGATGGTCTGCACGCCCTGGACGATACGCTGCGCCTGGAAGCCGCTCGAAATCGCCAGGACGCGCTTCGCGCAGTTTTTGGACATGTCGCCGACCCGCTCGAGGTCTCCCGAGATGCGGATCGCCGCAACGACCTCGCGCAGATCGATAGCCAAGGGCTGACGGCGCGCGATGGTCAGGATGGACCGCTCCTCGATGTCGCGCTGGAGTGCATCCAGGCGCTGGTCCATCGCGATGACGGACTGAGCGAGCGCGCTGTCGCGCCGGACAAGCGCGTTGATCGCGTCGCCGAGCTGCTTCTCGGCAATGCCGCCCATTTCGGCGATGGACGAACGAAGACCTTCGAGTTCGGCATCGAAGGAGCTGACGATATGATCGGCCATGTCGCGGTCCCTGGGGTTTCTTCGGTCAGCCGAACCGACCGGTCACGTAGTCGTGCGTCTGCTTCTTGCTCGGGTTCATGAACAGGTTGTTCGTCGGCCCGAACTCGACGAGTTCTCCGAGGTACATGAATGCCGTGTACTGCGAGATGCGAGCCGCCTGCTGCATGTTGTGCGTGACGATGGCGATCGTGAACTCGGAACGAAGCTGCTCGATGAGCTCCTCCACCTTGCCGGTCGAGATCGGGTCGAGCGCAGAGGTGGGCTCGTCGAACAGGATGACCTCCGGCTTCTGCGCAACGGTGCGGGCGATGCAGAGCCGTTGCTGCTGACCGCCGGAGAGCCCCATGCCGGAGCCTTTCAGCTTGTCCTTGACTTCGTCCCACAGGGCAGCGCGTCGGAGAGCGCTTTCCACCCGATTGTCGACCTCGGCTTTCGGCAGGCGCTCGTACAGGCGGACACCGAAGGCGACGTTGTCGTAGATCGACATCGGGAAGGGCGTGGGTTACTGAAACACCATTCCGACCCGCGAGCGGAGCTCGTTCACATCCGTGCCGCTCGCCAGAATGTTGCGGCCGTCGAGCAGGATCTCGCCCGTGGCACGTTGATCTGGATAGAGGCTGTAGATCCGGTTGAAGGTGCGCAGCAGCGTCGACTTTCCGCAGCCCGACGGGCCGATCAGCGCCGTGACCTGGCGGTCGTGGAAGTTGAGATTGACCGACTTCAGGCCGTGGAAGCCGCCGTAG
>JAQGJJ010000121.1 GCA_028290695.1 Enterovirga sp.
CTCGAAGACGATATCCTCCGGCCTGACGTTCAGGCTCTGGGCCGCGATGCGGGCGACGCGGTCGCGCAGGCGGGTCGCCGCTAGATGCGCGGTGCCGGCCACGGCGGGCGCGAAGCGGCTGGCGTAATTGCCGGACGCGATCGACCAGGCGTCCTTGCCGGTATCCATGTCGGTCGCGACCCGGATATCGGACGGCTTCAGCCCGAACACGTCGGCCACGACCTGGGACAACACGGTCCGGTGCCCCTGCCCCTGGGGAACGGAGGCGACGTGAACCAGGACGGAGCCGACCGGGTCGATGGACACGGTTGCGGTCGCCTGGGCGCCGTTCTTCGGCCCAGCCCTGCGGCGTTCCTCGGGCCTCAGGACGGCCGTGATGTAGCCCATGTTCGAGACCGAGGGCTCGACCACGGCCGTGTAGCCGATGCCGTAGAGCCGGCCCTCCCGGCGGGCGGCGTCGCGGCGCGCGAGGAGGTCGTCATGCCGGCCGCCGGACAGCGCCTCCTCGACCGAGGCGCCGTAATCGCCCGAGTCGAGGATAGCCCCGGTGGCGGTCCGATACGGAAAGGCCTCGGCCGGAACGAGATTCGCCCGGATAACGTCCAGCGGATCGAGGCCGAGCTCGACCGCGATCCTGTGCACCAGGCGCTCCAGGGCGAAATAGACCTGCGGGCCGCCGAAGCCGCGGTTGAGCCCGGTCGGGGTCTTGTTGGTCAGCACGACGCGGTTGCGGATGAAGACGTTCCGGATCGCGTAGGCGCCGGTCATGTTGCCGTGCATGCGGTAGAGCGTGGCGGGTTCGGGCGCCCGCAGATGGGCGCCGCAATCCTCGACCTGATCCCAGTCGAGCGCCGTGATGCGGCCGTCGGGCTCCACCGCCGCCGCGAGCCGCGTGACGCGGTTCGTGGCCGAGACCGCACCGGCAAGGTTCTCGAGGCGGTCCTCGATCCATTTCACGGGGGCCCCCGCCACCCGGGCCGCCGCGGCGATCAGCACGATGTACGGGAAGACGCCCTGCTTCACGCCGAAGCTGCCGCCGGAATCGGGCGGGGTCCGCAGTCGGAGGCGGTTTCCGGGCACCTTCAGGGCGCGGGAGATCACCGCGTGGATGCTGAACGGGCCCTGGAAATTCGCCAGAACCTCGTAGCTGTCCTCGCCCGGCTCGTAGTCCGCGACGACCCCGTAGGTCTCGATCGGCGTGCAGCTGTTGCGCGGGTACCGGACCGCCACCTCGATCCGGTAGGAAGCCGCCGCGAAGGCGCTCTCCGGGTCGCCGTACCGGAACGAGCGGTCGCTCGCGAGATTGCCGCCGAGCGAGGGATGAAGAACGGAGGCGTCCGGCTCGAGAGCCAGGACCGGGTCGAGCGTGACCGGCAGCGTCTCGTACGCGACCTCGATCAGATCGAGCGCGTCTTCGGCCAGGTAGCGGTCGCGCGCCACCACGACCGCAACCGGCTCCCCGACATAGCGCACGCGGTCGGTCGCGATCGGCCAGCACTCGAGCGGTGCCTTGACGCCGACGACCATGGAGGACGTGAGCGCCTTGATGTCCTGGCCCGTGAGAACCGCGACCACGCCGGACGCGGCACGCGCGGCCGTGACGTCGATCGACAGGATGGCGGCATGGCCGTGCGGAGAGCGCAGGATCGCCGCCTCAAGGGTCCCGGGACGCACCCCGAGATCGTCGAGATAGCGGCCGCGGCCGGTGAGCAGCGCTGCGTCCTCGACGCGCGGCACCGAACGGCCGACCCAGCCCTCAGCAACAGGCCCCAGCAAAGCCCTGCATCCTCCCGTGGTGCTCGTCGGCACCTTCCGGGAGGTTCACACCGGGGGCGGGAAACCGGCCATACCGAGCCGTCTCACGACTTATTGCTGCGTCTCATTTTCCGGCGGCGGAGTGCCGTCAGGCCGCCATGACGTTCAGGCCGGCGACGGTCCGGAACTCGCTCGGCGAGGCGCCGGCGTGATCCCGAAAGAAGCGGGTGAAATGAGCCGGCGCCGCGAAGCCGAGCCGCTCCGAGACGACCGCAAAGGTTTCCTGGCCCGCGACCGCCGCGGCGACCGCCATCTCCATCCGGATCATGTTCAGGAAAAGACGCGGCGGCGCCCGCACGGCCGTTTCGAAGGCCCGGAAGAACTGCGCCCGCGACAGGCCCGCGGACCGGGCGAGCGACGACATGTCCGTGACCGAACCGGGATCGGCCCGCATTGTCTGGATCGCCCGGCGGATGCGCCCGTCGCTCACCCCGTGCCCGGCCAGCATCCGAAGCGACGAGAGGGTCTTCCAGGGCGTGAACCGCTCGATCACGGCGATCATCAACTCGGCCAGGAGGGCCTCGTGCTTCGCGCCGGCCTCCGGGGCGCTCACCATCGCCTGGGCGAGGTCGTGCTTCAGCGTCTGGATGGCGGGCGACAGGTCGCCCGTGGAGCGTTCGAAGAAGCCCGGAGCGCCGCTCGCCGCCCAGTTCGGCCGGAACAGCCGCAGCCAGCCCGGCTCGATGTAAAGCGCCAGGATGATCGTGCGGGGCCGGGTCGGATCATGCACATAGGCGTGCGGTTCCCAGGCGTTGATCAGCACCGCCGTCCGGTCGTTCAACGGCGCGAACTCGTCCCGCACCGAGAACTGGGTGTCGGCGCCCTCGACCTTCAGCAGCACATGGCAATGCGGATGCGCGTGTCGCACCAGATGCCGATCCATGTCGAGAAGGGCGACCCGGCCGAACTCGCCGTGGGCAACCCGCAGGACGTTGGACATGTCCACCTCGCACGGACGTCTCGGGATCCGAGCAAGCTCCGCTCCCATGGGCTTGTCGCGGTACGGCACGCCGGCGCGATCATCGGCCATACGTTAGGCTGCCGCAACTGCTTCCGAGGGGCGGAAGGCCGGCCGCCGCATCGCTCCTGCCCCGGCTGTGCGATGGCGCCCGGCGCCCGGGCGGCGCATCGCCGGGTGGACGACACGGCGATCGCTCCTCACTATAGAGGGCGCGAGGAGACGCTGAATGGGCCAGAGCACCACCCGTGACGAGATCCGCTTCGACCTGCAGGTGCTCGAGACCACCGAGTCGGACAACATCGTCCGGTGGGACGGGGAGCGGCTCTATGTGGAGCAGGATATCTACCACAACGGGCAGCTGGTGCATCGCCGCTACAGGCGTACGATCACCGAACCGGTCGCCCGGGCGCTGTCGCGGCTTCTCGCCTCGTCGCATTGACCGGCCGGAACGAGGGCCGGCCAGGGTCTGCGCCCCTTTCGGCGGCCTTTGTCACTGGCTAGGGTCGGCGGATGGGCCGGTTTGGACGAATGACGGGCTTTTTGGGCAGGGTCGGCAGCTGGGTCGGCGAGCTCGCCGCGCTGGTCCTGATCGTGATCGCGCTCCTCGTGCTGCACCGCCTGACGGGCTGACCGGCTCGGCGGGACCGCGAGGGAGCACCGCTGCGCCGGGTCAGCGAACGGCCGGGTAGCGCTCCCTGAGCAGGGCATAGACGAGCCGTGCCGCCTGGACCTCCCCGCCTTCCGGCCGGCCCGGCCTTGCCGACGGGTTCCAGGCATAGACGTCGAAATGGACGTGCGCCTTTGCGGCGCTCACGAACCTGGACAGAAACAGTGCCGCCGTGATCGAGCCCGCGAAGCCGCCGCTCGAGACGTTGTTGGTGTCGGCGATCTTCGAGTCCAGCATGCGCCTGTAGGGCTGCCACAGGGGCAGCCGCCAGACGGGGTCGTGCACGGCCACGCCGAGCCGGGCGATGTCCGCCGCGAGTGCGTCGTCATGCGTGTAGAACGGCGGCAGGTCCGGGCCGAGCGCGACCCGGGCCGCGCCCGTGAGAGTGGCGAAATCGACGATCAGCTCGGGCGCGTCCTCGTCGGCGAGCGCCAGCGCGTCCGCCAGGATGAGGCGGCCTTCCGCATCGGTGTTGCCGATTTCGACCGAGAGGCCCCGGCGGCTGCGCAGCACGTCGCCTGGCCGGAAGGACGAGCCCGAGATGGCGTTCTCGACCGCCGGGATCAGCAGGCGGAGCCTGAGGTTCAGGCCGGCGCCCATCACCATGTCCGCCAGTGCCAGCGCGGCCGCGGCGCCGCCCATGTCCTTCTTCATCAGCAGCATGCCGGCGGAAGGCTTGAGGTCGAGCCCGCCCGTATCGAAGGCCACGCCCTTGCCGACCAGGGTGACGGCGGGTGCGCCCTCCGGCCCCCAGGCGAGGTCGATCAGGCGGGGCGGGCGCTCGGCGGCCCGCCCGACGGCGTGGATCATCGGCAGGTCGGCATCCAGCAGGTCGTCCCCGGCCGTGACCTCCACGGCGGCCCCGTGCCGCTCCGCGAGGCGGCGCGCGGCTTCCTCGATCCCGTCCGGACCGAGGTCGTTGGCCGGCGTGTTGACCAGGTCGCGGCCCATGCGGACCGCCTCGGCAATGCGGGCGAGTTCCTCGCCGTCGAGGCCGTCGGGCAGCCGCAGGCGGGCCTCCCGGTCCGGTCTGTCCCGATAGCGGTCGAACCGGTAGGCACCGAGCGCGAAGGCGAGCGCGGCCAGGGCCGGATCGGCCGGGGGCTCGGCGAAGCCGTAGACCCCCTTCGGCAGCACCGTCGCGAGCCTGCCGGCCTCGAAGGGATCGGGGGCCCGCTCGTCCGCGCCGAACAGCACGGCGGCGATCGTGCCGTCGGCTGCGGGCAAAAGGCAGACCTCTCCCGCGCGCGGCTCGAAGCCGGCCGCTTCGGCGTAGCGCCGCTCGCGTGGGTCAAGCGCGGCCGCGATCGCGGGCCAGGACGCCGGGGTGGCTATCCGTATCGGCACCGCGGCGGCGTCGGGGGGAGCGAAGGACGGGTGCGGCATGGGCGTTTAACGGCGCGTTAGGGTTAACGAATTACCTGTGAGCCGGTCATCCGGATCGGGTTTCCTGTCATGCCCTTCTCGCCCCCGCAACAGATCCGAGCCAGCCTCGTCAGGGGCGCGGCGGTGGCGGCGATAGCCCTCGGCCTGGGCGGCTGCCTCGGCAGAACCGGGGCGGAGACCACCGGCTCCCTGTCCGCGGCCGCGGCCCGGCCCACCTCCGAGGCCGCCCTGCGGCAGGCATCGACAGAGCTAGGCCGCCGCTACGATGACAACCCGGGCGAAGCGGCGGTGTCGCTCGAATACGCGCAGTCGCTCCGGGCGCTCGGGCAGCGGGCCCAAGCCGTGGCCGTGCTGCAGCAGGCCGCCATCAAGAGCCCGCGCGATCTCACCGTTCTGGCCGCCTACGGCAAGGCACTTGCCGATGCGGGCCGGCTGAAGGAGGCAGCCGAGGTGCTGCGCCGGGCCCACCATCCCGAGCGGCCCGACTGGCGCATCCTGTCCGTTCAGGGCGTGATCGCGGACCAGCTCGGCGATTTCGAGGGTGCGCAGCGCTATTACGTCGCCGCGCTCGGGATCGTGCCGGACGAGCCTTCGGTGCTGTCCAACCAGGGCCTGTCCTATGCGCTGGCGCGCCGGCTCGGCGAGGCGGAGGCGATCCTCCGGGTCGCGGCGAGCGATCGTCGCGCTGAAGGGCGCGTGCGCCAGAACCTGGCCCTTGTGCTCGGCCTGCAGGGCAAGTTCGCCGAGGCGGAATCGGTGCTGAAGCAGGACATGCCGCCGGCCGAGGCTGCCCAGACGCTCGCCTCGATCAAGCGCATGGTGGCGCAGCCGAACAGCTGGAAGGCGATGCGCCAGCAGGCGGACGCCAAGCCCGCCGCCCAGGCAGGGGCCGCCGACCGACCGAGCTGAGCCATCGGCCGACCGCAGCCTGTCCGTTTGGGGAACCGTCCCGGGCCGGCCGGCAGAGCCACAGGCGGCGTACCGAGCAAGGCGGTCGCGCCCGCTACGCCGCGGCGGTGCGGCCTCCGAGATAGGCCGCCCGGATCTCCTCGTTGCCCCAGAGCTCGTCCGGCCTGCCGGACAGAACCAGCCGGCCGGTCTCGAGCACGTAGCCGCGATCGGCCACCGACAGGCCCATGCGGGCGTTCTGCTCGACGAGCAGCACCGTCGTGCCGCGCCGGCGGATCTCGGCGATGATCGCGAACACCGCCTGCACGATCACCGGCGCGAGCCCGAGCGACGGCTCGTCCAGCAGCAGCAGGCGCGGCTTCGCCATCAGGCCGCGGGCGACCGCCACCATCTGCTGCTGGCCGCCGGACAGGGTCCAGCCGAGCGCCCCGGAGAAGCGCCGGATGTCCGGAAACAGCTCGAACGTCTCGTCCGCCTCGCGGGCGATGTCGCTCGCCCGCATGCCCGGCCGGTTGGAGGCGCCGAGCATGATGTTTTCCTTGACCGTGAGGCCCGGAAACACCCGGCGACCCTCGGGCACGTGCGCGATGCCACGCCGCACGATCTCCTCCGGCTTCAGGCCCACGATGGACTGGCCGTCGAACAGGATCTCGCCCGAGGCCGGCTTCGCCAGGCCCGAGATGGTCCTGAGCGTCGTGGATTTTCCGGCCCCGTTGGAGCCGAGCAGCGTCACCACCTCGCCCGCCTCGACGGTCAGCGAGACGCTGCGGACGGCCTCGATCTCCCCGTACAGGACCGCGATGTCCCTGATTTCAAGCAGCGGCATCGGTCGCCGTCCCGAGATAGGCCGCAATCACGTCCGGATGGCGCAACACGTCCGCCGAGTAGCCGTCCGCGATGCGGCGGCCGAAGTTCAGCACGGTGATGTGCTGCGCCACCTCGCTCACGAGCGTCATGTCGTGGTCGATGATCAGGATGGTGAGCCCACGGGCGGAGATGCGCCGCAGGAGATCGCGCAGCTCCACCTTTTCGGTCGAGTTGAGGCCAGCGCCCGGCTCGTCGAGCAGGAGCAGCACCGGGTCCGAGGCGAGCGCCCGGGCGATCTCGATGGCGCGCTGGTGCCCGTAGGAGAAGCCCGACACGAGTTCGTCGGCGCGGCCGTCCAGGCCCACGAAGGCGAGCGCCGCACGGGCGCGGGCGACAAGCGCCGCACTGTCGTTCAGGACGGGGCTGCCCTCCCGCTCGGCTCCGATCATGACGTTCTCGAGGGCCGTCATCGAGCGCCACAGGCGGATGTTCTGGAACGTGCGGCCGAGCCCCGCGACCGTGCGGGCGTGCGGCGGCAGGTCGGTGATGTCCCGGCCGTTCAGGAAGATCTTGCCGCCCGTCGCGCGATACAGGCCCGACAGGACGTTGAGCGTCGTCGTCTTGCCGGATCCGTTCGGGCCGATCAGCGCGTGCACGCCCCCGCGCCGGATCACGACGTCGATCTCGTCGACGGCCTTGAGGCCGCCGAAATGCTTGGAGAGCGTCCTGACCTCGAGCACCGTCTCCGTGCCGGCACCGCCGCCGGCCAGCACAAGGGCCGAATCCGAGCCGACAGGCGGAAGCCGCCGCTTGAAGCGGTCGAGATGGCCCCGGATGAAGCCCCAGATGCCGTCCGGCATGAACAGCACGATGAGGATCACGGCCGCGCCGTAGATCGCCAGGTAGAGGCCCGGCACGCTCTTCAGGAAGCGCAGCCATTCCGGGATCAGGATGAGAAGGCCCGTACCGATGACGGCGCCGATCGGCGATGCGACACCGCCGAGCAGCACCATGGTGAGGAACACCACGGACTCGGCGAACGAGAACTGGTCCGGGCTTACATAGGCAAAGCCGGCCGCGAACAGCCCTCCGCCGAGGCCGCCCAGGATGGAGGAGAGCGCAAAGGCCGTGACCTTAGTCCGGTACACGTCCACGCCCGCGACGCTGGCCGCGAGCTCGTTGTCACGAACGGCCCGCATGGCACGGCCGAGCCGCGTGTCGCGCAGGCGCCAGACCAGGTAGCCGGTCCCGGCCAGCACGGCGATGCAGAGCGCCAGATACGCGCTGCCGTCCGCGAAGATGCCGGGGCGCGGGATGGACCGCACCCCGTCGGGCCCCTTGGTGACCGGGATCCAGTTGATCAGAACCAGCGTCAGGATCTGCTGGAACGAGATCGTCACCATGGCGAGATAGTGCCCGCC
>JAQGJJ010000169.1 GCA_028290695.1 Enterovirga sp.
CGAGGAGGTGGATGCCCCGGTTGCCGACGCCCCGAAGCGCCGCGGGCGGCCACGCGCGAACGGCTAGTTCCCTCCGGGAGAATACCTGCGCCTCGCTTCGGCTGGACCCCGCGGGAGGGGCGTGACAGGCCAGCCCGCACGCGGCTTCCGCGCGGCTGCGCGGGAGCCTCCTTAGGGCGGACGATGAGATGACGGGCGGCTTCCCCCGTCAGCCCCGGACAGCTACAGAGCCCACCAGCCAAACGGGGCCTAGCCGGCCGTTGTTCGAGGAACAGGAGACACGCGCGTGCTGAGGCCAAATCCCCCATTCCGTGCCGACCAGGTCGGCAGCCTTCTCCGCAGTGCTCCTCTGAAGGATGCGCGCGAGAAGCGTGAGGCTGGGACGATCGACGATGCGGCGCTGAAGGCCATCGAGGATGCAGAGATCCGCAAGGTCATCAGGAAGCAGGAGGAGGTCGGCCTCGAGGCTGTAACGGACGGAGAGTTCCGCCGCGCCTTCTGGCACTACGACTTTCTCGAGAACCTTGACGGCATCCAGGGCGTGTGGCTGGACCACGGCGTGCAGTTCAAGGGCGCGACCTTGAAGCCGAGAGGGCTGCGTGTCGTCGGGAAGATCGGCTACACCGACCACCCCATGGTCGAGCACTTCAAGTTCGTGAAGGAGAACACGAGCAAGGTCGCCAAGATGGCCATACCCGGCCCGAGCATGCTTCACTATCGCAGCGGCCGTAGCATGATCAACGCCGGCGTCTATCCCGACATGAACGAGTACTACGACGATCTCGGGGCGGCCTTCAACAAAGCCATTCATGCCTTCTACGATGCCGGCTGCCGGTACCTGCAGCTCGACGACATCTCGTACGCGTACCTGTGCGATCCCGAACAGTTGAAGATGCTGGCAGAGCGCGGCGACGACCCGGAACAGCAGGCCGAGATATACGCCAGCATGGTCCGGCGTGCCCTGGTCGATAAGCCGGCCGACCTTACGGTGACGATGCATCTCTGCCGTGGCAATTTTCGCTCAACCTTCGTCGCCTCCGGCGGCTACGAGCCGGTCGCCGACCTGATCTTCAACACGATGCCGGTGGACGGGTATTTCATGGAGTGGGACACGGACCGCGCCGGTGGGTTCGAGCCGCTCCGGTTTCTGCCGAAGGGCAAGACCGTCGTGCTCGGTCTGGTGACCTCAAAGACCGGAACGTTGGAGAAGAAGGACGACGTCAAACGCAGAATCGAGGAGGCGGCCGGGTTCGTTGACGTCGATCAGCTCTGTCTTTCGGCCCAGTGCGGCTTTGCGTCGACCGAGGAGGGCAACACCCTTGCCGAGGACGAGCAGTGGTCCAAGCTCGCGATGATCGTCGAGGTGGCTCGGGAGACCTGGGGCGGTCGACCCTCCTGAGCGTCTGAACGATCATCCATACCCAGTCTCGGACCGACATCAGGCAGTCATAAAGGGGGTGCACGGTCCTCGGCTCTGCGCGCGGATCGAGCCGGCGCAAGCCCGGAGGCCGCGCATGGCGAAGAAGCCGAAGACGAAAACCCCGAAGACGATCGCCGGCTTCAAGGTGCCGAAGTCGCTTCGCAAAGCGGGGCTGCTGGACGCCCTGGTCGGAACCCCCGCGGGTCGCAAGCTCCTCGGGGACGCTCTGGTCGCAGCGGCTGGTGCGGCTGCGGCCGCACTCGCGGCTGGCGGCGCGAGCGGGGCTAGGAGGGCAAACGGGAAGGCTCCGGACGGGGCGGGCAGCGCCCTCGCGACGTTCGTCACGGAGGGCGCGAAGGCAATGCTGCCGCAGCCCGACGCCGACGAGACCCCGACCTCCCGGAAGACCCCGAAACGGGGCGATGCCACGAGAGTGCTCCCGGATGCCACGAGAGTGCTCCCGGCCGCCGAGACGGCTTCTGGCAAGCGTGCCGGACGGCGCAAAGCGAGCTCGGCCAACACGCCGGAAGCCGCACCGGAGACATCGGAACCGCCCGCCGCGGGAGGCTAGCTGATCCGACGGGAAGACGCGGACCCCTTAGCCGCCCTCCTGCCCGATCCTACAGCGCACCGCCGTCGGCCGGAACCTCAGCCGACCCCTTGGTTCGGATCGACATCGCGTTGCCGCGCCAGACGATGTCCTCGGCAACCCAGGCGTAGGCCCACATGGGAACAAGAAGGAGGTCGCGCGCCACGAATGCAAAGGGCGTACGCCACGACATCGGCCACCCCTTCGACCGCGCGAGCGCGATTTCCGGCCCGTACCAGCAGAGCGCAACCGCAAGCAGCGCCAATCCGACGCTGTGCCCTGTCGCGTAGGCGGCGAAGGCAGCCGTCGCGAGCGGTACCATTGCGCCCGACGAGACCTCGGGGGCGAAGAACAGCGGGAACGTGACCCGCCGCAGCCGCGCCCAGCGAACCTGCCGGGACCAGACCTCGGCAGCGGTCCGGGCGCCGAGAGGCTGTTCAAACGGCGCGTCGACCAGGTGCACATGCAGTCCCGCACTCCGGACCAGCTTCGTCGCAGCCGCATCCTCGGCGATCTCGGCGTTCAGCGCGCGGATGCCGCCTTCGCGTTCGAGAACATCGCGGCGCCAAAGCATGCTCTTGCCTTGCGCGAAACCGAGCCCGAGCGCCTCGCCCGTATACTGCCAGCGAGCCTGCAGACTGTTGAGAAACGCGCACTCGACCTCAGCCCAGAACCCCTCCGGCCTCGAGCCAGCCGGCGTGGAACACACGAGACCGGTATCGGGCCGCCAGCTTGCCTGGAGGCGCTGAATATAATCCTTCGGCATCAACACGTTCGAGTCAGCCAGCACGATCCAGTCGTGACGGGCCGCGTCCCATCCTCGGACACAGTTGTTGAGCTTCGGGTTCTGACTGATCGGCTCGTCACCGACGATCAGTTGCGATCGTACGGTCGGGTACGCGTTCATCATCTTGCGAACGAGCGGGATGATCGGATCGTTGCCGCGAGCGACGCAGAAGATGAGCTCGTAGCCGGGATAATCCAGCTCGAACCCCGCTCGAAGTGTCTCCTCGCTGAACCGCTCGATCCCACAAACCGGACGAACGATGCTGACTGGAGGCGCACCTTCGGGAGCCTGTCGCAAGCCGCGCGGCGGCCGGATCCTCACGGCGGCGACGATCAGGCTCAAAAGGTTCACGGCCGTTGCGAGGACGCTGATCGCACCCACCACCATCGCTACAGCCATCAAGCCCCTCCGCACACCAGGTCCCGACCGCTAACCCGCCGCTAGTCGGTCGACAAGACCTCACGCCTGCGACGGGACGGTCACGGACCGTGACGGATGTCGGATCTTATGAGGTGCCGCACCGATCGGCGAAGCGAAAGCCCGCACCCGGGGCGTTCACCTCCGGAGAGATCGTTGCCGGTCCTCGTCCACCTCCTCGTCGCGCCCGAGCGCCCCTGCCACGTCCCAGGTGACGGAGCTTTCGCGACCTTTGATCCCGCTCTGGAGCTGCGGGATGTACCGGATCGTGATCTCCCAGAAATTCAGGGTGATCGTCTCCCGCGCCAAAAGATCCTCCTCGGAATTTAGGATTTTGAATCCCGAAACGACGACCTGCTTGAGATCAAATATGAGGTAGGGCAACGATTTGGTGGCCGTTGTATTCGCGGCGGTACCCATGTCCTTTCGGTTGATGATCGATCCCCGCGATATGGGCTTGTTGTTGAACAGGTGTGTGAGCAAAGAGGTGGACGACCTGTCCGTGAATTTCGTGATCGTGATGGCGCTCACGCCCACCTTGCCTCTTTGAGTGGATCCGCCGGTCCCCGACGCCGTTCTCTGCGCACCCGCACCCACTCCCTTGCCGAGCGCTGGGGCTGAGGAGCCGGACGCCAGCCCCCCAGACGTTCCGAGGTGGACGCCGCTCTGCGTGGCGCCCCATTCCCAGGACTCGATCTCAATCGCTTTCGGATGTTCCGCATCCTCCGATTCACCGTCGATACCTTCGAGCTTCAGCAATGCGTCGATCGCCATAACCCGTTCCCCCCAGGCCCATGTAGCGCGGTACAGTAAAGCGCATCCGGTTCCTGTGCGGAAGCACACGGCCAGTCAGCAAAGTCGAGGATCGTGCGCCGGCTCACCGGACCAAGACGGCGGTCACGGCATATTGCCGCCCTTCGCTCTCCACCCATGTGCTCACGAGTTCGCACGGGCGGGCCCTTGGCGAGGTATCGGTGAGACGGGGGCTGGCCGCGTCCATCATCTCGACCGAAAAGGAGGCCGGCTCCCGTGACGAGCCGGTTCCGAGTGCCTTGAGATAGGCCTCTTTGCAGGACCAGAGTCGTGCGAATGCCCGGTCCCGCTGGGCACCTGGGATTCCCCGCAGCGCCGATTGCTCGGCAGGATGGAGAACGTTCCAAGGTAGATCGAGGCCACCGGAAACCGCCTCGATGTCGATGCCGATCGGCGTGGCGGCAACCGCCACGGCGGCCAATCCGCCGCGGCTCGCGCTAGAGAGATGAAGGTGGTCCCGCCCAGCCCCCCTCAGGCGAGGCGGCTCTCCCGTCCGGTGCACGATGTCGGCCGCACCGAGCGATCGGTGGAGAACTTTGCCCGCCAACCCCAGCAGCAGCGATCGCCTGTCGGATATCGTCGCCGACGGCGCCACGAGTGCGATCGGAAGGCTCTCATCCCAGTCTTCGATCCGCGACAGGATCCACATGGCGTCCACGATGCCGGCAGGTCCTCTCCTAGACCATCGACGGCAACCGCGTAACCGTCCGGCAGCCCTCGACCCGCGACCAACCGCGGCCGGAGACCGGGGCGATGCTCCCGAGTTCGGCGCCGGCCTGTCCGGGGCTCCGACGCCGGACCCGCGACGCAAACATAGTCCAGTCTCAACAGGTGGTGAT
Source organism: Enterovirga sp. (assembly GCA_028290695.1). Classification (GTDB taxonomy): domain Bacteria; phylum Pseudomonadota; class Alphaproteobacteria; order Rhizobiales; family Beijerinckiaceae; genus Enterovirga. The sequence goes on from JAQGJJ010000169.1 coordinate 4,866, forward strand.
CTGGCGCATCACTTGCGAACCGGTCCCGGGCTGTCATTCTGTGGCACGGGGCTAATCAACCAGAACGGGAACGCGCATGGACGAGCAGGATCTTCGGGGCCTCATTGCCGAGGTAAAGACCGGACGCATGTCCCGTCGCTCCTTTGTAAGGCGCATGATGGCGGTCGGCGTGGCGGCGCCGATGGCCAGCATGATGCTGGCCTATGACGGCGTCGCGATGGCGGATGCCACGCTTCCCTACAGGCCGACGAAGGCCGGCGGCGGCGGCCTCCTGAAGATGCTGCTCTGGCAGGCGCCGACGCTCCTCAATCCACACTTCGCCAGCGGCACCAAGGATCAGATCGCATCCCGGATCTTCTTCGAGCCGCTCGCCGGCTGGGACAAGGACGGCAACCTCATCGCACAACTCGCCGCCGAGGTCCCCACGAAGGAAAACGGCGGCCTGTCGGCCGACGGCAGAGAGGTGACCTGGAAGCTGAAGCGGAATGTGAAGTGGCACGACGGGAAGCCGTTCACGGCCGACGACGTCGTATTCACCTGGGAATACGCCGCGGATCCCGCCACTGCCGCCTACACGACCGGCTCCTACACCAACATCAAGGTCGAGAAGATCGACGACTACGCGGTCAAGGTCATCTTCAAGGATCCGACGCCCTTCTGGGCCGATGCCTTTGTGGGCGTCACGGGCCAGATCCTGCCGAAGCACCATTTCGGCGAGTACAAGGGCGCGAAATCACGCGATGCGCCAGCGAACCTGAAACCCGTGGGCACCGGCCCCTACAAGTTCCTCGACTTCAAGCCGGGAGACGTGCTGACCGGCGACCGCAACACGGAGTACCACGTTCCGAACCAGCCGTTCTTCGACCGCATCGAGGTCAAGGGCGGCGGTGACGCCGTTTCAGCCGCGCGTGCCGTCCTGCAGACGGGCGAATACGACTACGCCTGGAACCTTCAGGTCGAGGACGAGGTCCTCAAGCGGATGGAAACCGGGGGACGCGGCAAGGCCAGTGCGGTGGTTTCGGGCGATATCGAGTTCATTATCCTGAACACCACCGACCCCTGGACCGAGGTCGATGGCGAGCGCTCGAGCGTGAAGACCAAGCATCCGACCCTGTCCGATCCCGCGGTGCGTCAGGCCTTCAACCTCCTGATCGACCGCGACTCCGTCCAGAAGTTCATCTACGGCCGCGGCGGCACGGCCACGGCGAGTTTCGTCAACGAGCCGCAGCGGTTCAAGTCTCAAAACCTGAAGTACGAGTTCAGCATCGACAAGGCCAACAAGATCCTCGACGACGCGGGCTACAAACGCGGCTCGGACGGCGTCCGAGAGAAGGACGGGAAGAAACTCAAATACGTTTTTCAGACGTCCATAAACGCACCACGCCAGAAGACGCAGGCGATCATCAAACAAGCCTGCCAGCGGGCGGGCATCGATCTGGAGCTGAAATCCGTCACTGCGTCTGTCTTCTTCTCGTCCGACGTGGCCAACCCGGATACGTACGTCAAGCTGTACTGCGACATCGAGATGTACACCACGACCCAGCCGCAGCCGGATCCGGAGCGGTTCCTCAACCAGTTCGTCTCCTGGGAAATCGCGAACAAGGACAATAAATGGCTTGGCCGGAACGTGTCGCGCTACGCCGACCCGGCAGCCGACGAGGCGTACCGGGCAGCCCAGAAGGAGCTCGATCCGGTGAAGCGGGCCGCGCTCCTGATCAAGGTCAACGAGATCTTTTGCGAAGCGAACGTGATCCTGCCGCTCCTGTCGCGCACGCGCGTCGCCGCCGCCGCAAGCAACCTCATGCACGATCATAGCGGCTGGGACGTCGATACCTGGAACCTCGCTGCCTGGTATCGCGTCTGAGCGCGCAGTGTCGCGTGGCCGCTACGCCACGCGACACTGCGCCGGACACGCGCCCCTCCGAACAGAGAGACACCGTCGATGGCGAGCTACCTGCTCCGTAGACTGCTCATCGCGGTGCCCAGCATCCTGGGAATAAGCCTGATCCTGTTCACGGTGCTCGCCATGGCACCGGGTGACCCTTTCCAGGAGATGGCAACCAACCCGAACGTCCCGCCTCAGGTGCGCGAGGCGCTTCGCGAGAGCTTCGGCCTCAATGACCCGATCATGGTGCGATACCTACGCTGGCTCGCGGCGATGGCGACCGGCGACTGGGGTTTCTCCTTCGCCAGCCGCATCGACGTGGACGACCTCATCCTGCAGCGTGTGCCGACGACGCTCTTCGTGGTCGGCACCTCACAGCTTCTCGCGCTTTGCGTCGCTCTGCCGGTGGGCATCTACGCCGCGACGCGGCCGTACTCGGCCTTCGACCAGATCGCGAACACGCTGGCGTTCGTGGGCTTCTCGCTGCCGACCTTCTTCACCGGTCTCCTGTTCATCCTGGTCTTCTCCGTCCAGCTCGACTGGTTGCCGTTCGTGTACCGGTCCGACATCGCCGCCACCGGCTGGCGCTGGTACTGGGAAATGTTCCGCCAGGCGATCATGCCGATCTGCGTGCTCGGCTTCTTCCAGGCCGCCTCGTACACGCGCTACGTGCGCTCCGCGGTCCTCGACGTCGTGCGTCTCGACTATGTGACGACCGCCCGCGCAAAGGGCCTCGGAGAGAGCGCGGTAACCCTGCGGCACGTGGCACGGAATGCGCTCATTCCCGTCGTGACGCTGGTAGCCCTGCAGATGCCGGCAGTGTTCGGCGGGGCCATCGTGACGGAGCAGATCTTCCGCATCCCCGGCATCGGATCCCTCCTGATCAACGCGATCCTCGCCAACGACACCCCCGTGATCATGGCGGTCACCTTCGTGTTTTCCTGCCTGGTCATCCTGTTCAATCTCATTGCGGACCTGTTGTATGGCTGGCTCGATCCTCGGATCTCCTTCCGCTGAGGCGGTGGAAGCGGCGGCTGCCATGAGCTCTCCGGCACTCGCAACCGTCCGGTCCGAAGCCCCGTCGGTGTCGCCCGCACGGGAGACCTGGCGCAGGTTTCGTCGTCACCGCCTGGCGGTGTCGAGCGGGGCACTGCTCGCGGTGATGGTGATCGGCGTCGCGCTCGGCCCATGGCTATGGCCGGTGCGCATCGATGAGATCGACTTCGCCGCAACATTGCAGGGTCCCTCTCTCGCCCACCCGTTCGGCACCGACGACCTCGGCCAGGATCTCCTGGCCCGGATGCTCTACGGCGGCCGCATCTCGCTCGCGGTCGGGTTCGCCGCGATGGCCGTGTCCACGGTGGTCGGCGTTCTGGTCGGGGCTTTTGCGGGAATGTCGCGACGGTTTGCCGACCCTGTCCTCATGTGGGTCACGGACCTGTTCCTGTCCCTTCCCCAGTTGCCCCTCCTTCTCCTCGTGATCTACCTGTTTCGGGACCAGTTGAAGGCCCTGTTCGGCGTGGAGGGCGGCGTCTTCGTGATGATCGTCGTCGTGATCGGTGGCCTGCGCTGGATGCCGGTCGCAAGGCTCGTGCGGGCTCAGTTCCTGTCCCTCCGAGAGAAGGAGTTCGTCGAGGCGGCGCGGGCCGGGGGGGCCACGACCTTCCACCAGGTTCGCCGCCACATCCTCCCGAACGCAGTCGGCCCCGTGATCGTGGCGGCCACCATCGAGGTCTCGGCCGCCATCATCGCTGAATCCACCCTCTCGTTCCTGGGCCTGGGCTTTCCGCCCGACATACCGACCTGGGGCAGGCTTCTGTTCGACGCCAAGGATCACCTGGACGTGGCGCCGCACTGGGCGCTCTTTCCAGGCGCGGCGATCTTCTTCACGGTTCTGTCGATCAACTTTGTCGGGGACGGATTGCGGGACGCGCTTGATCCTCGTCGCGTGATCTGAGGCGCAGCCGCAATGACCGCTCCGATCCTCTCCGTCACGGACCTGCGCACCGCCTTCCGGGTCGAGGGGGAGTGGCGCGAGGCTGTTCGGGGCGTTTCCTTCTCGATAGGTACCCGCGAGACCGTTGCGGTTGTCGGGGAATCCGGATCCGGCAAAAGCGTCACGGCTCTCTCCATCATGCGCTTAACGGCCAGGGACGCGAGCCGGGTCACGGGCTCGGTCGAGCTCGAGGGCCGCGACCTGCTCGGCCTTTCAGCCGCTGACATGCGACGGGTTCGCGGCAACGAGATCGCGATGATCTTCCAGGAGCCGATGACCAGCCTGAATCCGGTTCTCACGGTTGGATTTCAGATCGCCGAGGCTTTGATCCTGCACCGGAACATGTCGAGGGCGGAGGCCGAGGCCGAAGCGGTCCGGCTGATGGACAAGGTGCGCATACCGGCCGCCCGCGCCCGCCTCCACGACTATCCGCACCGGTTCTCCGGCGGAATGCGTCAGCGCGTGATGATCGCGATGGCGCTCGCCTGCCGGCCGAAGCTCCTCATCGCGGATGAACCGACGACTGCGCTCGACGTCACGATCCAGGCCCAGATCCTCGACCTGATCAAGCTTCTGCAGGACGAGGAAGGCATGTCGGTGCTGTTCATCACGCACGACATGGGCGTGGTCGCCGAGATCGCAGACAGAACCGTGGTCATGTACCAGGGCAAGGCAGTCGAGACCGGGCCGACCGAGGTCATCTTCAACCGCGCCGAGCACCCCTATACCCGCTCGCTCCTGGCAGCCGTCCCGCGGCTCGGCTCTATGGGGGGAAGGGCTCGGCCCATGCGGTTCCCGGTCGTGGACCGCGCGACCGGGCTGTCCGACGTCCCGACCGAAACGCCAGACACCGTGGCGGCCGCGGAGCGGCCGGTGCTCGAAGTCAGGGACCTCACGACACGGTTCGAGATCCGCAGCGGTCTCCTCGGCCGCGTCAAGGGTCGCGTCCACGCCGTGGAGAAGGTCTCGTTCAGCCTGCGTGCGGGTGAAACCCTGGCCCTCGTCGGCGAATCCGGGTGCGGCAAGTCCACCACCGGCCGTTCCGTCATGCGACTCATCGAGCCGCTGTCCGGTTCCGTCCTGCTGGACGGGGAGGACATCCTGAAGCTCAGCCAGCGCGAGCTGCGCGACCGGCGCAAGCGCATGCAGATGATCTTCCAGGATCCGTTCGCGAGCCTCGATCCCCGGATGACGGTCGGGGCCGCGGTTGCCGAGCCGCTCCTCATCAACAAGCTCGCCAATCGACGGGAGGCGCGGGACATCACGGCCGATCTGCTGAGGCGCGTGGGACTCTCGCCGGATCTGGCCGGCCGTTTCCCCCACGAGTTCTCGGGTGGTCAGCGCCAGCGCATCTGCATCGCGCGCGCGCTCGCCGTGCGACCTCGGCTGATCGTCGCGGACGAATCCGTCTCGGCCCTCGACGTCTCCGTGAAGGCTCAGGTCGTGAATCTCATGCTCGACCTGCAGGCCTCGATGGGGCTCGCCTATCTGTTCATCTCGCACGACATGGCCGTGGTCGAGCGGGTCAGCCACCGCGTTGCGGTGATGTATCTCGGCGAGATCGTCGAGCTCGGACCGAGGGCCGCGATCTTCAGCGATCCGCAGCACCCCTACACGAAGAAGCTGCTGGCAGCCGTACCGGTGCCGGATCCGGCGCGTCGGCGGGAGAAGCACCCTGTCTCCAACGACGAGATCAAGAGCCCGGTCCGGGGATTGGACTACGTGGCGCCGGAGCGTCTCTTCCGCGAGGTCTCGCCCGGTCACGTGGTCCAGGTGTGGGGCGAGGAATGGGACCGACCTCTCGCGGCCGCGCGAGCGGCTTAGGCTGAGGACGCTTCTCGACGCGTGTTGACCTTCCCATCGTGGCAAGCCGCAGAAGGAGCCGAGGCGCGCCAGCAGGGTCGCGCCGGGAGTTTCGAGCAATGCGCCCCCTCGGCACGATCGTCGCCGCCCTTCTGACGCTGTCCGGCCCTGCTCTGGCACAGCACCATCATCCGGCCGCGCCCACGCAGACGGGCCCGCGCCGCGCATCCGTTCAGGAGACGCCCTCGACCCGCGACTTCAAGGCGGCCCACACGTCGATGATGGGCGCCATGTCTCTCCCGTACACCGGAGATCCCGACGTCGATTTCCGCCTGCACATGATCCCGCATCATCAGGGGGCGGTCGACATGGCGCGTGTCGCCCTGCGGCACGCGACCGATCCCTGGACCAGGCAGCTCGCCGAGGCCGTGATCGTCGAGCAGCAGCGCGAGATAGCCGAGATGCAGGCCTGGCTCGAAGCGCGCGGCGCCATGGTGCCGGCCGGCGGACAGCCGCGTCATGTGCTCCGGGCCGAGTCGTTTCGAACCCTGCACGAGGAGCCCGGGACCCGGGCAGAGGCCCGCGGTCAGTCCTGGGCGCCGGGCTCGGGCGCTCCGGCCCGCTGAGCCTCCGCGAGGCTCGGAGCCGCCGCGAGGCTCGCCCGCGCCAGCCCCAGCGCTTCGGTCAGCACCGGCAGCGATCCGATCTGGTTGGCCAGGATGAGCACGAGGCGGCTGTTGAGCGCCGCGCTGTCCTCCTCTCCAAGTCCCCGGTGCGCGCGGATCAACGCCTCGTAGAAGGCGTCTCCCTGCCCGGCGAACCCGTCCGTGCGCTTCACCGCGTCCGTCACGGAACAGCCTCGACAGCGCGTTGCCGATGCCGGGCGGACGCCCTGGCGAGCGCGCCGGCCAGCGCGCAACGGTCGAGCCGGTCGAAACGCGCCGCCACATGCGTGTCGGGACGGATGAGGTACGCGGCTCCGTTCATCGCTCCGTAGCGGGAGCGGGCGAGCCCGTCCGGGTCCCGCAGAACGGTCGCGCCCTCAATCTCGGCCGAACCGTCCCCGACCACCACGACCCGCACCGAGGGCGAGAGTTGCGCGGCGACGTCGAGCTCCGGCGGGCCTGCACCGGGCGGCAAAAAGAGCAGCAGGACGAACTCCGTCCCGAGATGCCCAAGCAGCCACGACGCGCCCCCGCCGCCATCCTGGACGGGAGCATCCGGACACGCCCCGCCGGGTGCCACGCCGGCGCCAGTCCCGGCGGGCCCGGTCTGCAGGCTCATACCCTCCAGGCGGGCGGGAACCGAAAGGCGTCCCCCGTTCACCAGGCCTCGGGCGAAGGGGAGCTCTCCGGCGAGCGCCAGGACGCCGTCCCGGAACAGCCGTTCCGCCCGCGTCTTCGGCGTCATGAAGTTGGTGGTGCGGCTCGAGGCCGAAATGTTCTCGTCCGCAGCATGGCCGCGCTCCTCGTCGTAGGTGTCGAGCAGCGCCGGCCGCGCCTCCTCCCGGATCACGAGCGCGAGCTTCCAGGCGAGGTTGTCCGCATCCTGGATGCCTCCATTGCCGCCGCGTGCGCCGAACGGGCTGACCACGTGAGCGCTGTCACCGGCGAAGATCACCCGCCCATGCACGAAGCGGTCGAGCCGTGCGCACCGGAAGGCGTAGACCGAACTCCATTCCAGCGCGAACGGCGTATCGCCGACGACCGCCCGGACCCGAGCCTCCACCCTGTCCGGCTCGCGCTCGCGCACCGGATCGGCCTCGGGACCGAGCTGGAAGTCGAGACGGTAGACGTTCTCCGGCTGCTTGTGCAGGAGGGCGCTCTGCCCTTCGTGAAACGGCGGCGCGAACCAGAACAGCCGCTCGTTCGTGAACTGCGCCTCCATCCTGACGTCCGCGATAAGGAAGCGTTCCTCGAAGACGTGGCCGTCGAAGGGCAGGCCCATCCGGCTTCGGGTCGGCGATCGGGCGCCATCCGCCGCAACAACCCAGTCAGTCCGCAGGCTGTAGCCTCCGTCCGGCGTGGCGATGCTCAGGGTGACGCCGTCCTGGTCCTGGACATGGTCGGTCACCTCGTTCCTCCAGCGGATGTCGATGAGGTCGGCGAGGTCGCCCGCGCGCTCGACCAGGAACTCCTCCACGTAATATTGCTGGAGGTTGATGAAGGCCGGCATCTTGTGCCCCGGCTCCGGCAGAAGGTCGAAGCTGTAGAGCTCCCGCTGCCCGTGGAAGACGCGACCGACCTGCCAGGTCACGCCCTTGTCGACCATGCGGTCGCCGATTCCGATCCTGTCCCAGATCTCGAGCGTACGCTTCGCCCAGCAGATGGCGCGGCTGCCGACCGACACGACGTCGTTGTCGTCGAGAACCAGGACCGGGATGCCGTGCAGGGCGAGATCGATCGCGCAGGTGAGGCCGACCGGCCCCGCCCCGATGACCACGACGGGCCGGCGGACGGACGGAGCGCCCCGCAACTCGGGCGGCGTCCGGTAGGGGAACGGCTGCCGCCGGTGGCCGGTCACTGCCGCTCCAGGGTTCAGGCGGCGGGCCGGGCCGGCAGGATCGTGCCGCGGCACTCGCCGAAGCCGATCGGCGTGAAGCCGTCCCGCCGGGCTCGCCCCCTCAGGATCACCTCGTCGCCGTCTTCCAGGAACCGGCGCGTCTCGCCCGACGGCAGCTCGACCGGCTTGCGGCCGCCGTTCGTGGTCTCGAGCAGGCTGCCGAACCCGTCGGGCCCGGGGGCCGAGATGGTGCCGGTTCCCAAAAGGTCTCCGGGCTGGAGGTTGCAGCCGCCGCTCGCATGATGGGCGACCATCTGGGCGACCGTCCAGTAGAGGTGGCGCGTGCTGGACAGCGCCAGCCGGTGTGCCGGCCGGTTCGTTTCCTTGAGACCGGGTGTCAGCAGCAGCACCTCGAGCTCGATATCCAGCCCGCCTGCTGTCTGGTCGGCGGCATCCAGCAGGTGCGGCAAGGGCTCCGGATCGCCGTCCGGTCGTGCCGACGGCGCGAGCCGAAAAGGTGCGAGAGCCTCCGGGGTCACGATCCAGGGCGAGATCGTCGTGGCGAAGCTCTTGGCCAGGAAGGGCCCGAGCGGCTGGTATTCCCAGCCCTGGATGTCGCGCGCGGACCAGTCGTTGAGGAGGCAGAAGCCGGCGATGTGGCGCGCGGCGCCGCCGATCGGGATCGGCTCGCCGAGTTCGTTTCCCGGGCCGATCCACACGCCGAGTTCGAGCTCGTAATCGAGGTTTCGCGACGGCCCGAAGCTCGGGACGGTCTCCGAAGCGGGCTTGCGCTGGCCGTTCGGCCGGCGGATCGCGGCACCCGACACGCCGACCGACGAAGCCCGACCGTGGTAGCCGATGGGCACGTATTTGTAGTTCGGCAGGAGCGGGCTGTCGGGCCGGAACTGCTTGCCGACATTCGTCGCGTGATGGATGCCGGCGTAGAAGTCGGTGTAGTCGCCGACACGGGCCGGCATGTGCATGGTGACCGACCCGGCCTCGTGCAGATGCGGCTCCACCCGCCGCTCCTCGGCGGCGTCCCGCGTCAACAGGGCGGACAGGCGAGCCCGGAGCGCCCGGCGCGGCGACGGGCCCAGCGCCAGGAAGCCGTTCAGCGTTTCGCCCGACGCCGCCTCTGCGGCGAGGCGCGCGTCCCCGTCGAGCAACCCTCCCGCGAGGAGCCCGGCGAGATCCAGGACATGGTCGCCGATCGCGATTCCGGCCCGCCGGCTGGCGCCCGCCGGAGCGAACACGCCGACCGGCAGGTTCTGGATCGGGAAGTCCGCATGCCCGTCCGCGCCCGGCACCCAGCTGCGGCGCTCGGGATCGTGCGTGTCGTCCGGCATGTCGCTCATGGCGTCACGGCCGCGTCGGGTCGAAATGCTTCCGGAGCTTGCGGCCATACGCGCCGTAATCCTTCTGCAGGGCGTCCGTGCCGGCCGCGTAGGCGGAGATTTTCTGCGGGAACCGGGTCTCGAACATGAACGCCATGGTGCCTTCAAGCTTGTGCGGCTTCAGCTCGACGTTGGCGTTCTTCTCGAAGGCTTCCTCGTCCGGCCCGTGCGGCAGCATCGTGTTGTGCAGCGAGATGCCGCCCGGCACGAAGCCTTCGGGCTTGGCGTCGTAGC
>JAQGJJ010000190.1 GCA_028290695.1 Enterovirga sp.
CTACGCCATGATCCGCAAGGCGGACACGCTCGGCACCTTCCAGATCGAGAGCCGGGCGCAGATGGCCATGCTGCCCCGCATGAAGCCGACCGTGCTCTACGACCTCGTGATCCAGGTCGCGATCGTGCGGCCCGGTCCCATCCAGGGCGACATGGTGCATCCGTATCTTCGCCGTCGGGAGAAACGGGAGCCGGTCGAATACCCGACGGAAGCGCTCAAGCGGGTGTTGCACAAAACGCTCGGCGTCCCGCTGTTCCAGGAGCAGGCGATGCGGGTCGCGATCGAATGCGCCGGCTTCACGGCCGGCGAGGCCGACCAGCTCCGGCGCGCCATGGCGACCTTCAAGCTCACCGGCAAGGTGTCGCTGTTCCGCGACAAGCTCATCGGCGGCATGGTTGCGAACGGCTACACCCCGGATTTCGCGGAAAAGACCTTCAGGCAGCTCGAAGGTTTCGGCTCATACGGTTTCCCGGAAAGCCACGCCGCCTCCTTTGCGCTGATCGCCTACGCGTCCGCCTGGGTGAAGTGCCGGCATCCGGACGTGTTCCTGGCCGCGATCCTCAACTCGCAGCCGATGGGGTTCTACGCCCCGGCCCAGCTCGTCCGCGACGCCCGCGCCCACGGGGTGGAGGTGCTCCCGCCGGACGTGAACCTGTCGGGCTGGGACACGCGCCTGGAGGCGGCGCGACCGGGCTCCTCCCTGGAAGGCTCCTGCCCGGATGGGCGAGGTGGCGGCGCTCCGCGGAGCCGGCTGGGCGGCATCGCACCCGACCGGGCCGTCGCGACGTGGCGGCGGGCCGCCCATCCGGGGGAGGGAGCACGGCCCCTCATTCCGGTCCGGCTCGGGCTGCGGCTGGCAAAGGGATTGTCCAACCGGGACGGCGCCCGGATCGTGATGGCGCGGGGCGATGATCCCTACAGCTCCGTCGAGGACCTGAGCTGGCGGGCCGGGGTGCCGGTCGCGGCGCTGACCCGGCTCGCCGAAGCGGACGCGTTCGGCTCGCTCGGCCTCGCCCGGCGCGACGCGCTCTGGGCCATCAAGGGGCTTTCCGACGCGCCCCTGCCTCTGTTCGAGGCGGCCGATGCCCGGGAAGCCCGGCAGGCCCCCGAGATCGTCGAGGAGCCCGTTCCGCTCGTGCCCATGACGGAGGCCCGCAACGTCGTCGAGGATTACCGCTCGCGCGGGCTCAGCCTGCGGCGGCACCCGGTGGCGTTCATGCGGCCGGAGCTCGACAACCGCGGCTACACCGCCTGCGACGCCCTCAAGCCTCTTCGCAACGGGTGCCGGGTGACGGTGGCCGGACTGGTGCTCGTGCGGCAGAAGCCCGGCTCCGCCAAGGGCGTCATGTTCATCACGATCGAGGACGAGACCGATGTCGCCAACCTGGTGATCTGGCCCTCGCTGTTCGAGCGCCAGCGCCGCCTCATCCTGTCCGCTTCCATGATCGCCTGCCGGGGCAAGGTGCAGCGCGAGGGGGACGTCATCCACGTGGTCGCGGATGTGCTGATCGACCTGTCGGACAAGTTGCGCGCGGTCGGCGACGGGCAGGCCGATTTCCCGCTCCGGACCGGGCGGGGCGACGAGGCCGCGCACGGCGGCTCACCCGATCAGCGCGACAGGCCGCCGCTCGGCCGCAAGGCCCGGGACATCTACATTCCGGACCTGCGCCTCGGGTCGGGCATCAAGATCCCGACCCGTGACTTCCGTTGAAGTGGCCGCGCGGCCGGGCCGCTTCTCCGGCTGAAAACGAAAACGCCCGCGCGGCTCTCGCCGGCGGGCGCATCACACCTGCATCACAGCGCCGGACAATCTGCCGGGACGGGCGATGGAGGCTGGGCGGGAGCGTAAGCCGAAATCGGCGACCGCTCATCCTGCCCTGACAGGAAGGTGGTGCGCACCCCCGCCTTCGTCAACCCCCGTGAGGCGCATCGGCTCCGCTTTCGGTTGCGGTCCTGCCGCCGACGCTTATCTACGGGGCATGGCTCAGCCCTGCCGGAGATTGTGATGACGGACGCCCTCTTCAGCAGGCGCGCTCTTCTCGGCGGAGCCGCCGCCCTGGCCGTCGCCGCCATCCATCCGGCCCGGGCGCAGCCCGGCCCGCAGGGGCCGGCGACGTTCTCCGGCATTGTCGTGGATGTGCGGCCGCTCCGGTATGGCGGACCGGCCGTCGAGGCCATCCGCCAGGCGCTGCACGCCGAGCTCACGCGCGAATACGCCGATCGGCTCGGTGGGCGCGGGCCGCAGCTCGTGGTGCGCATCACCGGGTTGTCGCTCTCGGCCTATAGCGGACCCGAGGCACGGCGCGGCGGCTGGGGTGGGGGCGGCTCGACCGACTACCTCGAGGGCGAAGCCCTGGTGATCGGCAGGCGCGGGGAGGTGCTGGCGCGCCACCCGCAATTGTCCGCCCTGTCGGCGAATTCGGGCGGCCCCTGGTACGATCCCGCCTCCGAGGGCCGCCGCATCGGGGCGCTCGCGGCGCATTTCGCCGGATGGCTCAAACGCAGCCCGATCTGACGACGAACCTGCTTCCCGGGGAACCGCGCGGCCTCCGCGCCTGGATCCTGACCGACGGCAAGGCCGGGGACGAGGAGCAGTGCCGCGCTGTCGCCGAGGCGCTGGACCTGTCGCCCATCCTGAGGCGCGTCGCCCCGCGCGCGCTGTTCGCATGGCTCATGCCGTGGGGGCCGGTCGACCCTGGGGAGGCGGCCGACCGGCCGGAGAGCCCGATCGCGCCGCCATGGCCCGATCTCGCGATCGCGTCCGGCCGGCGCGCGGTTCCCTATCTGCGGGCGGTGAAGCGCGGCTCCGGCGGCCGCAGCTTCACGGCCTTTCTCAAGGATCCCCGCACCGGCCCGGGCGCGGCGGATTTCGTCTGGGCGCCGGAGCACGACGCCGTCGCCGGGCCCAACGTGCTCAAGACGCTCACCTCGCCGCACCGCATGTCGCCCGCGCGCCTGGTGGCGGCGCGCGCGGCTCCCGACCCGCGCCTCGCCGCCCTCGAACGACCCCGCGCCGCCATCCTGGTCGGAGGTCCCGCACGCCACGTGCCGTTCACGGTCGAGACCGAGAGGAGGTTTTTGGAAGCCCTGGCGGGCCTCGCCCGGTCGGGGGTCTCGCTGATGATCACCCCGTCACGACGCACGCCGGTCTCGCTCAGGACGGAACTGGCCCGCTTCGCCGCGGCCGAAGGCGCGTTCTGCTGGGACGGCGCCGGGGACAACCCCTATCCGTCGATGCTGGCGCTCGCCGATGCGATCCTGGTCACGGCGGATTCGGTCAACATGCTGTCGGAAGCGGTCGCGACCGGCGCGCCCGTGCACCTGTTCGGGCTGCAGGGCGGCTCCGCTCGCCACCGCACGTTCGTGGCGGCGCTCGAGCGGCACGGGGCGGTGCGAGCCTTCCGGGGGATGCTGGAAGCGTTTTCCTACGTGCCGCTGGACTCGACACCCGTGATCGCCCAAGCACTTGGCGACGCATTTGCGGCCCATCGCGCGAGACTCGGTTCCGGCGGCGGGAACGGGCCGGCAAGGAGGGGTGATGGCGCATACCCACGCTAGGCTCGTGATCATCGGGTCCGGCCCGGCCGGCTACACGACCGCGATCTATGCGGCGCGCGCCATGCTGGAGCCCGTGCTGATCTCGGGCATCCAGCCCGGCGGGCAGCTCATGATCACGACGGATGTCGAGAACTACCCGGGCTTCGCCGCGCCGATCCAGGGCCCCTGGCTCATGGAACAGATGCGGCTCCAGGCCGAGCATGTCGGCACCCGCATGGTGTCCGACACCATCGTGAAGGCCGAGCTCGGCCGCCGCCCGTTCCACCTCACGGCCGATTCCGGAGACACCTACTCGGCGGACGCGGTCGTGATCGCGACGGGCGCGCAGGCGAAATGGCTGGGTCTCCCGTCCGAAGCGACGTTCGGCGGCTTCGGGGTCTCGGCCTGCGCGACGTGCGACGGCTTCTTCTTCCGCAAGAAGGAGGTCGCGGTGATCGGGGGCGGAAACACGGCCGTCGAGGAGGCGCTGTATCTCGCGAACCTCGCCTCCAAGGTGACCCTGATCCATCGTCGGTCCTCGCTTCGCGCCGAGCGCATCCTGCAGGAGCGGCTGTTCCGGCATCCGAACGTGCAGGTGATCTGGGACACGGCCGTGGAGGAAATCTGCGGCGAGCGCGGGCCGCCGCCCGCCGTCACTCACCTGCGGCTCCGCAACGTGAACAGCGGCCAGACCGATGAGCTGCGCCTCGACGGCGTGTTCGTCGCGATCGGGCACAAGCCGGCGACCGAGATCTTTGCGGGCCAGCTCGACATGAAGCCGGGCGGCTACCTGCTGACGGCACCGGGCTCGACGGCCACGAACATCCCGGGCGTCTTCGCGGCCGGTGACGTGGCCGACGACGTGTACCGGCAGGCGGTAACCGCCGCCGGCCTGGGCTGCATGGCGGCACTCGAGGCCGAGCGCTACCTCGAAGCCGCGGACCTCATGCGCGACGCGGCCGAGTAGGCTGCCACCGGGCCGGGGGGCCGCGAACGTGGACTGGGACAAGATCAGGATCTTCTACACCGTCGCGGAAGCAGGCAGCTTCACGCGGGCCGGCGATGAGCTCGGCCTCAGCCAGTCGGCCGTGAGCCGCCAGGTCTCGGCGCTCGAACGCGAGATCAAGGCACCGCTGTTCCACCGCCACGCCCGAGGGTTGATCCTCACGGAGCAGGGGGACCTCCTGTTCCGGGCGGCGCGCGACATGCGGCTGCGGCTCGAAAACACGCGCGCCAGGCTCGAGGAAACCAGCGAGCGCCCGTCCGGCGAGTTGAAGATCACCACCACGGTCGGGCTCGGCTCGCTCTGGCTCATGCAGCGCATCGGCGAGTTCCTGGACACCTACCCGGATGTACGGGTGTCGATGATCCTGACCAACGAGGAGCTCGACCTGGCCATGCGGGAGGCCGACGTCGCACTCCGGCTCAGGCGGCCGGCGCAGCCGGACCTCATCCAGCGCCGGCTCTTCACCGTGCATTTCCACGTCTACGCGTCGACCGACTACATCAAGCGCTTCGGCGAGCCCAAGACGACCGACGACCTCGACGAGCACCGCCTCCTGTCGTTCGGCGGCGACGCGCCCGCCTACCTCCTGTCCATGCACTGGCTCGCCACGATCGGGCGGGACGGAAAGGAGCCGCGGCCCTATCACATGATCGTCAACAACATCCCGGCGCTTCGCTCGGCGGTCGAGACCAGCGCCGGCATCGCGGTGCTGCCGGACTACGCGGTGGATGGAAACAACCATCTGACACGGGTGCTGAGGGACGTGGATATGCCCGCCCTCGACACCTACCTCGTCTATGCCGAGGAGATGCGGAACGTCGCGCGGGTTCAGGCTTTCCGCGACTTCCTCGTGGCAAAGGCGCAGCGCTGGAACTACTGAGCGACCTAGTCATGCGCGTTGCGCATGGCTTTCATGTACCGACCCGACTGCCGCTGGCCGCCACGGCTGCCACAATGGCCCGAGCTGAAGGACCGGAACGCGAGACTTTCCACGTTCCGTTCAGCTGTTCCCCCTCAGGAGGCGCTGCAAATGCGTCTCTACCTTCAAGGCCGAGCCAGCGATGGTTCGGCCTTTTCTTTGCCCGGCGCTACGCCCAGAGGCGCTCGCCCTTCAGGTCCTTGTACAGGTCGGCCACGTACTCGCCGTAGCCGTTGAAGAGCAGCGTCGGCTTCTGCTCGTTGGTGCCGAGCACACGTTCGCTGGCCTGGCTCCAGCGCGGGTGCGGCACCTCCGGATTCACGTTGGCCCAGAAGCCGTATTCCGAGGCCTGGAGCCCCTCCCAGAACGTCTTGGGCCGCTCGGTCGCGAAGGTGATGCTGTCGATCGCCTTCACGGACTTGAAGCCGTATTTCCACGGCACGGCGAGCCGGATGGGGGCGCCGAACTGGTTCGGGAGCGGCTTGCCGTAGATGCCCGTCGCCAGAAAGGCGAGGTCGTTGCGGGCCTCCTCGACCGTCAGGCCCTCGGTGTAGGGCCACGGATACCAGAATTGCTTCTGGCCGGGCGCGACGGACGGGTTGCGGAAGGTCTGCATCACCACGTAGCGCGCCTCCGGCTTCGGGCGGGCGAGCTCGACCAGCGCCTTCAGGGGAAACCCGGTCCACGGGACCGCCATCGACCAGGCTTCGACGCAGCGATGCCGGTAGAGGCGCTCCTCGAGCGGCATCTTCCGGACGAGGTCGTCGATGCCGAGTTCCAGCGGCTGCTCGACGAGGCCGCCGATCTTCACCGTCCAGGGCCGGGTGTTCAGCGCCTGAGAGGCGGCCGTGATCGTCTTCGAGGTGCCGAACTCGTAGTAGTTGTTGTAGTCGGCCGAGAATTTCTCCTCCGTGAGCGGGCGGTCGAGCGTGTAGCTCCCGTTGCGCTTGGCCGGGTAGAGGTCCGCCGTCGGATCGGCCGCGGCCCGGGCGTGCCCCGTCCCGATCGCGGCAGCGCCGGCAATGCCGAGTCCGCCCGCGATGAGCCGGCGGCGGTCCAGGAACACGGCTTCCGGGGTCGCCTCGCTCTCGGGGATCTCCCAGCCTTTGCGCGCCTTGATCAGCATGGATGCTCTCCTTCGGCCCCGCGGGAGTCTGACGGCTGTGCCTGCCACCGGCAAGTCACGATCCGGAGTGCGCCGTCACCGACGGCGAGGAACAGCGTTCCGACGCTTACGCTGCGTCCTTCCGGGCCGGGATCGCCATCTCGTCGCGAATGACCCGGCGGAGCACCTTGCCGACATTGCTCTTCGGCAGGGCGTCGCAGAACACGATCGTGCGGGGCCGCTTGTAGCCGGTCAGCCGCTCGTGGCACCACGCCTGCACGTCGGCCTCGGACAAGGCGGGATCGGCCTTCACCACGTAGGCCGCCACGGCCTCGCCCGAATGCTCGTCCGGAACCCCGATCACGGCCACCTCGGCGACGCCGGGCAGGCCTGCGATGACGTCCTCGAGCTCGTTCGGATAGACGTTGAAGCCGGACACGAGGATCATGTCCTTCATCCGGTCCACGATCTTCAGGGCGCCATCGGGCTGCATCACGGCGACGTCGCCCGTCCGGAAGAAGCCGTCCCGGGTCATCACCTTGGCGGTTTCGTCCGGCCGGTTCCAGTAGCCGCGCATGACCTGGGGGCCACGGACGCACAGCTCGCCCGGGCGTCCGGCCGGCTGCGGCACACCCGCCTCGTCCCGGACCGAGATTTCGGTCGAGGGCAGCGGCAGGCCGATCGTGCCGGTGAACTCGGCGATGTCGCAGCGGTTCACGCTGATGACCGGCGAGGTCTCCGACAGTCCGTAGCCCTCGATGATCGGGCGCCCGGTCAGGTCCTTCCAGGCTTTCGCCACGGCAGCCTGGGTCGCCATTCCGCCCGACACGCAGAAGACGAGCTGCGAGAAGTCGACCTCGCGGATGCCGGGCTGGCGAGCCAGCGCGTTGTAGAGCGTGTTCACCCCCGAGAAGCAGGTGAAGGGGCGGCTCTTCAGGGTCTTCACGAAGCCCGGCAGGTCGCGGGGATTGGCGATGAGCAGCAGACACGAGCCGAGCCGCATCATAACGAGGCAGCAGGCCGTGAGAGCGAAGATGTGATAGAGCGGCAGCGCCGTCACCATGACGTGCTGGCCCTCGCCGAGGCCGCGCTTCAGCCACATCTCGGACTGCACCACGTTGGCGGCGATGTTGCGATGGGTGAGGGTCGCCCCCTTGGCGACGCCGGTCGTGCCGCCGGTGTATTGCAGGAAGGCCACGTCCTCCGGCCCGATCGCGACCTTGCGGGGAGGCGTCCCGCGTCCTTCCCCGAGCGCATCAGCGAAGTCGACCGCGGCCTCGATGCGGAATGGCTTCACGGCCTTCTTCACGTAGCGGGACACGAGATTGACGATCGTGCCCTTGAGCCCGAGCAGGTCCCCCGGCTTCACGACCACCACCGTCCGGAGCGCGACCTCGGGCAGCACGGCCTCGACCGTGTGGCCGAAATTCTCCAGGACGAACAGGATCTTGGCGCCCGAATCCCGGAGCTGGATGGAGAGCTCCCGCGGCGTATAGAGCGGGTTGACGTTGACGATGGTGGCGCCGGCCAGCAGGCCGCCGAACAGGATCGGCCCATAGGCCATCACGTTCGGCAGCATGATGGCCACCCGGTCCCCACGGCCGATGCCCTGGATCTGTAGCCATGACGCGACGGCGCCGGCCACCGCGGCGAGCTCCGCATAGGTCATGCGCTTGCCGAAGCTCTCGAGGGCCGGCCGCTCCGGATAGCGGGCGACGCTCTCCTCGAAGAACGCCACCAGCGTGCCGAGCGAGCCTTCGTCGATATCGGCCGGCATGCCGGCCGGGTAGCTGGCGAGCCAGGGCCGCGCTGCGGCCGGGTCCGGCCGATCAGGGCCGCCCGGGAGGGACGTCGCGGTGTCGGCCGGCATGTTCACTCCCCTGGGCTGCTCGCGTCTGTGCGCGGCTTCGGGCTCATGAATGCGCCGTCTTTCGGCGAACGCAAGCGCCGCGGGCTGTGTCGCCCTCAGCGCTCCCGCCGGAACCGGAGCGTCAGGTCGGACACGCCGACGGCGAGGTTGAACCCGAACTGGCCCGAGACCGAAACAGGCTGAAGCGCGACGGAGCGGCGGGAGCCTCCGACGAGCGCGTTCGCACCCAGCCCGGCACCAAGGCTGGCCTCGGCCGTTCCCCCGACATAGGTGCCGGCGAGCGCGCCGCGGCGGGGCCGCTCGGTTGCCGCGAAGACGCTCCACACGATCCCGCCACCCGTGGTCGCCCCGATATCGAGGCCGAACTTGCGGATGTAGCCCTCGTAGACCTCGAGCTCCCCGGCGGCGTTCTGATAGGTGCAGGTGACGTCCTTGCGGGACGTGACGATCAGGCCGACCCCGCCGGCGATCTCGCAATTGAGGGTTCCGGCCATGACCTGCTGGGCCTGGGCGGCCCCGGTCGGGCCGCCGCCGAGAGCGGCCGCAAGCGTCAATGCCGCGGTGATGCGAGACTTCATGGGACTCCTCATCCGGTGCCATCTCCGGCCATGCGCCGGGGATGGCACCCTTTGATCCTCAAGGCTGCGGTCGCCGTGAGGCGGCGCCAAGGCAAAATGCGGGATTCCCGCCGGTGGCGTCAGCCGCGCGTCGGCGCGGCCTCGCCGACCGCCCGTCGCAGCGCGGCGCGGGCCAGGAGGCGGGTCGAATCGAGCACGGGCAGCGGCGAATTCGTGTCGTCGATGATGAGCGGGATCTCCGTGCAGCCGAGCACGACCGCGTCGCAGCCCTCCTGCTTCAGGCGCCCGATGATGCGCTGGAACACGGCCACGCCCTCCGGCGTGAACACGCCGCAGACGAGTTCGTCCATGATGACCCGGTTGATCTCCTCGCGCTCCCCGGCGGAGGGGCGCAGGTACTCGAGTCCGCGCGCGGACAGCTGCTCCGGATAGACCTCGCTCTCCACGAGCCACTTCGTGCCGGTCAGGGCGAGGCGCCGGAAGCCGCGTCGCTCGGCCTCCGCGGCTACCTCTTCGGCGATGTGCAGCCACGGCCGAGGCGAACGCGGCAGCATGTGCGGCAGCGCCTGGTGGATGGTGTTGTCCGGGCAGATCAGAAACGCCGCCCCGATGGCGGCGAGCTTCTCGGCCGAGTCGAGCATCAGCTCGCCCACCCCGGCCCAGTCGCCGCGATAGATCCGGTCCATGTACCGGGCCAGCGACGCGGTGTGCATTGAGATTTCGGGATGGGCGTGCGGCCCGAGCAGGGCGGGGCCTTCCGTGCAGATCGTCCGGTAGCACAGCGCCGCGCCCTCGGCGGAGCAGCCGACGATGCCGATATGCAGCGGGGGATGCACTATCTCGGCTCCGTCCCCCGCGGGTTCGGCGGGGGCTAGAAAAGGTCGAACTTGTAGTTCAGTCCAGCGCGGGCGACCACGCCCTCCGTCTCGAAGCGCGCGCCCCGCACCGTGCCGGTCGCCGGCACCGAGCCGGCCGCCGTGCGGCTCGTGCCGAGGTCGTAATACAGCGCTTCGGCCTTTGCCGTGACGTTGGAGGTCACCGCGTATTCGAGGCCGGCGCCGGCCGCGTAGCCGAGTCCCGTCATCTGACGCGCGGCGGTGAACGTGGCGCCGCCGGTTGCCACGGTCTGGCGAACCTGCACGTCGCCATAGGCGAAGCCGCCGGTGCCGAACACGAGAAGCCGGTTCGCGATGTAGCCCATGCGGGCCCGCACCGTGCCGAGATAATCGAGGCTCTGCGTCGCGCTGTACTGCGCTGCGGGAGCACCACCCGCGACCGGCGCCACGCCGGTGAGCGTCACCGTCCGGTTCAGGTCGGTGTACTGGATGTCGGCCTCGATCCCGGCGAGGAACCGGCCGATCTGCTGGTTGTAGCCGAAGCCGCCGCCGCCCACGAACCCGTCGGTCGCAACGTCGAGCGCCGGCAGGGCCGTACAGGCGCCGCCCCCGGGGGCCGCGCAGGCCGGCCGGTGTGCGCCGGTGGAAAAGCCGTATCCGGCATTGGCCCCGGCATAGAAGCCGCTCCAGGCGATGAAGGGCGTGGCGAAGGCCGGACCGGCTGCACCGCCGGAGGGAAGGTCGGCCGCCGACGCCGTTCCCGCAAGCCCGACGAGGACAGCCAGTCCCGCCGCAAAGCTCCGCACCATGTCCACTTGCCCCCGAATCGCTCGCGGAGCTTAGCGTGAGCCCTGCGCGCCGTTTGTGGCGGCCGGGTCACAGGGGGGAGTTTCCCGCCCGGCCGACGCCTCGTGACGCCGCCGGCGGCGGGGTGGTGTCCCCCCGCCGAACCCCGACTCGGGCCGGCGGGGCGGAGCCCCTAGCGCAGCTCGCCGCAGAAGCGCTGGATGCGCCGGCACGCTTCCTCCAGCGCCTCGTTCGAGGTCGCATAGGAGATGCGCAGGTTGGGGCCGAGCCCGAAGGCCGAGCCGTGCACGGCCGCGACACCCTCCTGCTCGAGGAGCTCGCTCACGAAATCCTCGTCGGTCGCGATCGTCTTGCCGGAGGCGCTCCGCTTGCCGATCGCATCCGCGCAGGAGGGATAGACGTAGAAGGCGCCCTCGGGCTTCGGGCATTTCAGGCCCGTCGCCTGGTTCAGCATGGACACGACGAGGTCGCGGCGCTCCTCGAAGGCGCGCTTGAACACCGCCAGGTGGTCCTGCGGCCCGTCGAGCGCCTCGACCGAGGCCCATTGCGCGATCGAGCAGGCGCCGGAGGTCTGCTGGCCCTGGACGAAATCCATGGCCTTGATGAGCTGCTCGGGCCCGGCCGCGTAGCCGATGCGCCAGCCCGTCATGGCGTAGGACTTGGACACCCCGTTCATCGTCAGCGTGCGCTCGTACAGGTTCGGCTCGACCTGGGCTGGCGTGACGAACTTGAAGTCGCCATAGGTCAGGTGCTCGTACATGTCGTCCGTCAGCACCCAGACATGCGGGTGGCGCACCAGCACGTCCGTGATCTTCTTCATCTCGTCCCAGGTGTAGGCGGCCCCGGAGGGGTTCGAGGGCGAGTTCAGGATGATCCACTTGGTCTTCGGCGTAATGGCGCGCTCGAGCACCTCCGGCTGGAGCTTGAAATCGTGCTCCATCGTGGCCGCGACGATCACGGCCGTGCCGCCGCACAGGCCGACCATCTCGGGATACGACACCCAGTAGGGCGCAACGCAGATCACCTCGTCGCCCGGGTTGAGGGTGGCGAGCAGCGCGTTGTAGATGACCTGCTTGCCGCCCGTGCCGACGATGGTCTGCGACGCCTTGTAGTCGAGGTCGTTCTCGCGCTTGAACTTCTTGGCGATCGCTTCCCTGAGCGGCTGGATTCCGGACACGGGCGTGTACTTCGTCTCGCCGCGCCGGATGGCATCGATCGCGGCCGCCTTGATGTTGTCGGGCGTGTCGAAATCCGGCTCGCCGACCGAAAGCGAGATCACGTCCCGGCCTTTCGCCTTCAGGTCGCGGGCCTTCTGCGTCATCACGATGGTGGCGGAAGGCTTCACGCGCGAAAGGGTGTCGGCCAGAAAGGCCATGGGACGTTCTCCGAGGTGCTTGAAGGCGGCGAAACCTAGTGCGGCCCGCCGTGTCGGGCAAGGCGAAAGCATCGATGGGTGCGATCAACGCCGCGCATGGCTGCGGCGGGCGTGGTTTGCCCGTGGCGGCCGGCGGGGCCGCGGCCGCAAACCTTCGCTTGCGGGAATCGGCGCTCGAAGGTCCGCCAGCAGACCGGACCCACTTGGCGGGTCGCGCCGTTTTCCCTGCGGCCCATGGCCGTTTTCTCCCGAACTCACCCGGCTCGTCGCGGCGAGCCGGGTTTTTGTCGTCCGGACGGCCGCCGGAGCCCGGCAATCCTTTGCCTTGCGCGATTCCGGTGGCAGAAGGGCGCCTCGGTTCCCCGAGCTCGGAGAGAGTGCTCCCATGGCGATGACGATGAACGGCGCGGTGACGCTGCCCGCCGACAAGGCAACCGTCTGGGAGGCGCTGAACGACCCCGCGATCCTGAAGCAGTCGATCCCGGGCTGCCAGGAGCTCGAGCGGACCGGCGACAGCGGCTTCTCGGCCGTCGCCAAGGTCTCGGTCGGGCCGGTCAAGGCGACCTTCAAGGGCAACGTGACCCTGTCCGACATCG
>JAQGJJ010000193.1 GCA_028290695.1 Enterovirga sp.
TTACGCCAGCCGCTTCGCGCCCGCCGTGGCCGGCACCGCGCATCTAGCGGCGACCCGCCTGCGCGACCGCGTCGCCCGCATCGCGGCCCAGAGCCTGAACGTCAGGCCGGAGGATATCGTCTTCGAGAACGGGACGATCGGCGCCGCGGGGAATCCGGACAACGCGATCCCCTTCGCGCGGGTGGCGGCTGCCACCCATTGGGCGCCCGGCACGCTGCCGGGCGAACTCGATCACACCATCCGGGAGACGGTGTTCTGGACCCCGCCCGAGCTCACGGCCCCGAACGAGGCCGACGAGGTCAATTCGTCCCTTTGCCACGGCTTCATCTTCGACTTCTGCGGCGTCGAGGTGGACCGCGTCACGGCCGAGATCCGCATCGACCGCTACGTCACGATGCACGATTGCGGCCGCATCCTGCATCCCGGGATGGTGGCCGGGCAGGTCACGGGCGGCTTCGCGCATGCGCTCGGGGCAGCCCTCTACGAGGAATATGCCTACGGGCCGGACGGCTCGTTCCTATCGGGAACCTTCGCGGACTACCTGGTGCCGACCGTGATGGAGGTGCCGGACCCGATCATCCTGCACCACGAGAGCCGCTCGCCCTTCACCCCGCTCGGCGCCAAGGGGGTCGGCGAGGGCAATTGCATGTCGACCCCCGTTTGCATCGCGAACGCGGTCGCGGATGCGCTCGGCCTCGCCGATCTCGCATTGCCGCTCTCCCCCTCCCGGCTCGCCCCGCACCTGCACGGCCCCGAGAGGGCGCCCGCCGGAGCCGCCCCCGAGGAAGGCTCGCGCACGGGCGAGCGCCGGCTCTTCGGCGAGGGCAGCGCGCACGTCGCCGCGCCGGCACAGGCCGTCTGGGACATGCTGCTCGATCCCGGCACGCTGGAAGCCGTGATCCCCGGGGCGCATGGCGTCGAGCGGGTGTCGGCGAACCACTTCCGGGCCGACGTCACGCTCGGAATCGGGCCGGTGAAGGGCCGCTACAAGGCCGACATCCGGCTGTCCGACCTCGTCCCGCCACGCTCGGTCACCCTGAGCGGGCAGGTCACGGGCGCCCTCGGCTCGGGCGGCGGCTCGGGCAAGATCACGCTGGAGGAATCGGCGGGCGAGACCACGATCCGGTACCGCTACGAAGCCGGGATCGGCGGCAAGGTCGCGTCCGTGGGCGGGCGCCTTCTGGACGGCGCCGCCAGGTTCGTGATCGGCCAGTTCTTCGCCGCGCTGGCGCGCCATGCGGGCGCGCCGAACGCCCCGCCGCCCACGCTCCTTTCCCGTCTCCGCATCATGATCGGGATGCGGCCGTGAAGCCCGCGCCCTTCGATTATGTCCGGGCCGAGACCCTGGACGAGGCGCTCGACGTGCTCGCCCGGGAGGGCGGCGACGCCCGCATCCTGGCCGGCGGGCAGTCGCTGCTGCCCATGCTGAACATGCGCCTGGCACGCCCCGCGACCCTGGTCGACGTGATGCGGATCACGGCCCTCAGGCGCCTGGATGCGCGAGACGGGATGCTGGTCGCGGGCGCCGCAATTCGGCAGGTCGAGGCCGAGCGGCAGGTGGATCCCCGGACGCAGCCGCTGCTCGCCGCCGCGCTTGCGGCGGTCGGACACGCCCAGACCCGCAACCGCGGCACCCTGTGCGGCTCGGTCGCGCATGCCGACCCCTCCGCCGAACTTCCGCTGACGTTGGTCGCGCTAGGCGGCGAGATCCGGCTCCGCTCGAAGAGGGCGTCCCGCAGCGTCCCGGCCGAGCGCTTCTTCTCCGGCATGATGGTGACCGAGCGCCGCGACGACGAGATGATCGAGGCGGTCGCCTTTCCGGCCGCACGGCCCGGAACCGGATATGCCTTCCGGGAGATCGGACGCCGGCACGGGGACTTCGCCATCGTGGCCTGTGCGGCCGTGGTCGACCGGACGGCGGCCCGGCTCGCGATCGGAGGCGTCGCCGACCGCCCGACCGCCCGCGATCTGCCGCTGCCGGATTCCTCCGCGCTCGACGACGCGCTCGACAGCTTCGCCTGGAGCCTCGACGCGCGCGACGACCTCCACGCCAGCGCCCGCTACCGGCGCGAGCTCGTGCGGCGGCTCGGCCGGTCCACGATCGAGGAGGCTGCCCGTTGCCGCGTCTGACCTCCGACCGCCGCCACAGGGTCGCCTTCAAGCTGAACGGCCGGCCGGCCGAAGGGCTGGCCGAGCCCCGGATGCTGCTCACCGACTTCCTGCGCCACGTCCTCGGCGCGACCGGAACGCATGTCGGGTGCGAGCACGGCGTCTGCGGCGCCTGCACGATCCAGATCGACGGGCTTCCGGCCCGGGCGTGCCTGACGCTCGCCGTGCAGGCCGACGGAGCGGAGATCCGGACGGTCGAGGGACTGGCGCCCGCGCCCGGCCGCCTGTCGATCCTGCAGGAGAGTTTCCGGACCCATCACGGGCTGCAATGCGGGTTCTGCACCGCCGGCATCCTGATGTCCCTCGACGAGCTGCTCACCAGGCGCCCGGACGCGTCGGAGGAGGACATCCGCCACCAGCTCTCCGGACATCTTTGCCGCTGCACGGGCTACGGGCCGATCATGAAGGCAGCGCTCGAAGCCGCGCGCCGGCTGCGTGGGCCCGCAGGCGAGGGGGCCCCGCATGCTTGATCTCGGCACGAGCTTCCTGGCCAGCGTCGAGCGAGACCCGGGCGCGCTCGCGATCGTGGATGGCGACCGGCGGCTAACCTACGCCGAATGGCACCGGCACATCTCGGCGGCACTGGCCGGCCTCGACCGCCTCGGCCTGCGGCCCGGGGACCACCTCGTGACCCTGCTCCAGAACCGCTGGGAGGCCGCGACGCTGCACTGGGCCTGCCAGTTCGCCGGCGTGGTGATGACGCCGCTGAACTGGCGCGCAAAGGGGGACGAGATCGATCACTGCCTGGCCGATTGCGAGGCCCGGGCCCTGATCTACGAGCGGGTTTCGGCCGAGGCGGTCGCGGCCTCGTCGCCGGCCGAAGCGGTGCGTCGCGTCGGGGTGGACGCGGCCCTCGCCGGCGATCCCGTCCTGGCCGATCTGCTCGACGTGGGAGCGGCGCCCGCGACCCCACGGGCCGGGCCCGAGGCCTGGTCGCTCATGCTCTACACCTCCGGGACGACCTCCCGGCCGAAGGGCGTCCCGCGGCGACATCGGGCCGAGCGCGCTGCCGCCGTCGCGCATGTCGCCCAGAACCTCTACGGGCGCGGCGAGCGCACCCTCGGCGTGATGCCGCTCTACCACACGATGGGGGTCCGCTCGCTCCTGGCCATGTCGCTGGTGGCCGGCGCCTTTGTGTGCCTGCCGCGCTTCGACGTGCCGGACGCGCTGCGCCTGATCGAACAGGAGCGCGTCACCAACCTCTACCTGGTTCCGACGCTCTTCCACGACGTCGTCCACCACCCGGCCTTCGCGGCTGCGGACGTGTCCTCGGTCCGCAAGCTCGGTTTCGCGGGCGCCTCCATGACGGACGGCCTCCTCAAGACGCTCGACGCCGCCTTCAGGCCCGACCTCTTCGTGAACCATTACGGGTCTTCGGAAATCTACACCTTCACGGTGGACCAGGACGCCGTCCGCAAGCCGGGCTCGGCGGGCCGCTCGGGGATCAACCAGAGGATCCGGGTCGTGCCGCTCGGCGCCGAGAGCGGGGAGGACGTCGCCCCGCCCGGCCAGGAGGGCGAGATCGTCGCGATCCTGGCCGGCGACGAGGCCTTCGAGGGCTATTGGCGGCGGCCGGAGGCGGACGCCAAGGCGATCCGGGCCGGGTGGTACTTCACGGGCGATACCGGCTTCGTGGACGCCGAAGGCGACCTGTTCGTGACCGGCCGCGTCGACGACATGATCATCACCGGCGGCGAGAACGTGTCCCCGGTCGAGATCGAGAGCTGCCTGTCGCTCCACCCGGCCGTGTCGGAGGTCGCAGTGGTCGGCCTCCCGGACGAGCGCTGGGGGAAGATCGTGGCGGCCTTCGTGAAGCGCCGCGCGGCCGTGCCGGAGGCCGAGCTCGACGCGTTCTGCCGCGAATCCGGCCTCGCCAACTTCAAGCGCCCGCGCCGCATCGTCTTCGTGGACGACATCCCGAAATCGCCGGTCGGGAAGCTGCTGCGCCGCAAACTCGTGGCCGGCGAATACACGCCCGAAACCCGCTCCCCCTCCGAAGGACCCTCCGCATGAGCACAGCCCCCGCAGCCGACCCGCGGCTTTCCGACCTCAACGGCTTCCGGGTGGAGGTCGACCCGGCTCGCGAGCGGGCGGACGTGATCCTGTGTCGGCCGCCGATGAACGTCATCGAGATGCCGCAGCGCGACGAGATCCGGAAGGCGTTCGAGGCGCTGGACGAGGACGACCGCGTCCGCGTCGTCGTGCTGCGGGCCGAGGGCGAGCACTTCTCGTCCGGCGGCTACATCAAGGGCTTCCTCGAAGCCTCGCCCGAGCACGTCTCCAGGCTTGCCTGGAACATGGCCGCGCCGGCCCGCTGCTCGAAGCCCGTGATTGCGGCGAACCGCGGCTACACCTTCGGGGTCGGGTTCGAGATCTCGCTCGCCTGCGATTTCCGCATCGTGTCGGAGACCTGCCAGTACGCCCTGCCGGAGCAGCGGCTCGGCCAGATCCCGGGTTCGGGCGGCTCCGCCCGGCTTCAGAAGATCGTCGGCATCACCCGCACCAAGGACATCGTGATGCGGTCGAAGCGCATCCCGGGCCCTCAGGCGCTGGCCTGGGGGATCGCCACCGAATGCGTGCCGGACGGCGAGCTGGAAGCCGCGACCGACCGGCTCGTGGACGAGCTCCGCACCTTCTCGGCCTATGCCCAGCGCACGGCCAAGAAGCTCCTCAACGACACCGAGGACGCCTCGCTCACGACCTCCATCGAGCTCGAAGGCCACGCCTATAGCCGGCTCAGGCAGTCGGACGATTTCCGGGAGGGCGTCGAGGCCTTCCACGCCAAGCGCAAGCCGAACTTCGTCGGCCGCTGAACACAACCAACAACCACCGGAGGGAACCATGACACGGATCACCACGACGACGTTCGCGATGCTGGCCTCGGTTGCGCTCGCCCCGCTGGCCCTGGCCCAGACCGGTCCGATCAAGATCGGCGTCGATACGCCCCTCTCCGGGACCTACGCGCCGATCGGCCAGCAGGTCCGGTGGGGGCTGGAACTTGCCGCCAAGGAGGTCAACGCAAAGGGCGGCATCGCCGGCCGCCCCGTGCAGCTCATCTTCGAGGACGAGGAGGCAAACCCGTCGGTCGCGGTCCAGAAGGCCGACAAGCTGTTCCAGGTGGACAAGGTCGACTTCCTGACCGGAACGGTGAATTCGGGGTCGACGCTCGCCGTGGGTCAGATCGCCGAGCGCACCAACAAGCTGATGGCCACGACGGTCTCGTTCGCGGATTCCATCACGGCCGACAAATGCTCGCCGAACGTCTTCCGGGTGAACGCCCGGGCAGAGCAGCAATCCTCGGCACTCGCCGCCTGGCTCATGAAGACCAACCCTGACCCGAAGGTCTATCTGCTCGGGCCGGATTACGAGATGGGCCGCTCGACGGTCGCGGCCTTCCAGGCCGGCGTGAAGTCGCGCGGTGGCACCATCCTGGGCGAGGTCTTCGCACCTCTCGATAGCAAGGATTACTCGCAGTATTTCGGCCAGATCCGGGCGGCGCGGCCGCAGGTGCTCTACACCTCGACCGCCGGCAACGACACCGTCCGGCTCCTGACCCAGATGCAGGATTTCGGGCTGCTGACGAACCTGCTCGTGGTCGGGGCCTCCGGCACCGTGACCTCGCAGAACATCGGCGCGATCGGATCGGCCGCGAACGGGTTCGCGACGGGCGTCGGCTACTCGCCGGAGATCCCGACGGCCGAGAACAAGACCTTCGTGGATGCGTTCCGGGCCGCCTACAAGGCCGATCCGGACCTCTACGGGGCCGACAGCTACGGCCTGATCTACTTCTACAAGGCGGCCGTCGAGAAGGCCGGCTCCACCGAGACCGACAAGGTCCGCACGGCGATGCGCGACCTGCAATGGGACACGCCCCAGGGCCGCAAGACGATGCGGGCCGGCGACCATCAGGCCGTGCAGACCATGTACGTGGTGCGGGTCGACAACGGGAAGTTCGCGATCAACGCGGAGGTGGCGGGCGATCAGGCGATCGGACCCGATCTCTGCACCAGGTTCTGAGATGCATCGTCATCCCGGGGCGGGCGACGCCCGCACCCGGACCCCACGAGCAACCGCCGCGGCCGGCCGTGGCGTCCCGGTCCCGGCCTGCGCCGAGCCCCGGAACGACAGATCGAGCCGATGATCGACTACCTCCAGTTCGTTCTCGCGCCGCAGATGATCACCGGGCTGTCCCTCGGGGTGGCCGTGGTGCTCGTGGCGCTGGGGCTGACGATCATCTTCGGGTTGCTCGACGTCATCAACATGTCCCACGGCGAGTTCTATGCCGTGGGGGCCTATCTGGCGCTGTCGCTCGGGGCTGCCGGCATCAGCTTCTGGCTGCTGCTCGTCCTGGTGCCGCTGCTCATGATCCCGATCGGGTTCGCGGTGGAGCGGGGGCTGATCCAGCGCGTGTTCAACGCACCCGACCGGCACACGACGACGCTGCTGCTCACCTTCGGCCTAGGCCTCGTGATCGAGGAGGTGCTGGCTGTCATCTACGGCCCGAACACCCAGCGGCCCCCGACGCCCATCCGCGGGGCGGTCGAGGTGTTCGGGGTGATGCTGCCGAACTACCGGCTGTTCCTGATCGGGTTCGGAGTCGCCGTGATGGGGCTCGTGGCTCTCGTCGTGTACCGCACCCGGCTCGGGGCCATGGTCCGGGCCGCCGCCTACGACCGTGACATGGCGGCCTCGCTCGGCGTCCCGGTCGCGCTCGTCTTCGCCGGCGCCTTTGCGTTCGGGTTGGCCCTTGCGGGACTTGCGGGCGTGCTTCTCGCGCCGATCTACTCCGTGTTCCCCACGATGGGGCGGGACTTCATCCTTCTCGCCTTCACGGTGGTGATCGTCGGCGGCATGGGCTCGATCGCCGGCGCGGTCGTGGCCGGACTCCTCCTGACCCAGGTCCAGGCCGTGTCGAGCCTGTTCATCTCGCCGGTCTGGTCCGATCCGATCGTGTTCGGGATCATGGTGGTGATGCTGATGGTGCGGCCCCAGGGCCTGTTCGGGAGGCTCGGCCGTGCATAGCCATGTGGATGCAGGGCCTGCGCCGGCCGGTGCGGCCGGCCCGCGCCGTCTCGACCGGCTCGGGCTCGCCATGCGGGCGTCGCACCTGCTCTTCGGATTCCTTGCTCTGACCTGCCTGATCTTCGCGGCGCTCGCCTGGAGAACCGGCGACGTGTTCTACCTTCGGCTTGCGACCGAAGCCCTGATCTTCGCGGGCCTGGCGCTCTCGGTCGACATCCTGCTGGGCTATACCGGCCTCCTGTCCCTCGGGCAGGCCCTTTATTTCGGGCTCGGCGCCTACGCGTCCGCGGTCACCCTGAAGGCCGGCTACCCGGTCTCAGGGGCGCTCGGGGCGGCCTTCGGGCTGTCGCTGGCCGCGAGCCTCGTCGGGGGCCTGATCGTGAGCCGGGTGCGGGGCGTATATTTCGCGCTGATCACGTTCGGGCTCGCGCAGGTGGCCGCGAAGGCCGTCTACAACACCCGCGAACTCGGGGCCTCGGACGGGCTCATCGGCGTGCCGGTGATGCCGATCCATCTCGGCGTCGCGACGGTCTCGTCGGACTCGCCGGTGGGCTTCTTCCTGTTCACGCTCGCCTTCATGGCGGTCCTCTACGGCGCCGTCGCGTATCTGCTGGACACGCCGTTCGGCCGCGTCCTGATTGCCCTGAAGGCGAACGAGCGCCGGGTGCCGTATCTCGGTTACCGGCCGGAGCGCGCCCGGCTGGCCGCCTATGTCCTGGCCGCGATCGTGGCGGCCCTGTCGGGCGCGCTCTACCCGATGCTGCGGGGCTTCGTGTCGCCCGAACTCCTGTCCTTCACGACCTCGGGCAACGCCGTCATCACGGTTGTCACGGGCGGGGCCGGAACGCTGGTCGGCGCCTTCTACGGAAGCCTCATCCTGACGGCCTTGCGGTCGGTGGTCGGAAGCTGGACCTCGCACCACCTGATCGTCATCGGGCTCCTGTTCATGGCGGTCGTCGTCCTCTTTCCCAAGGGACTGGCCGGCTTCGCCCGGAGCTGGGTCGAGGACCGGTTCGCCCGGACGGGATCCCTATGAACGCCCCCATCCTGGAGGTCCTTGGCCTCGGCATCGCGTTCGGCGGGCTCAGAGCCGTCGACGACGTCACCTTCGTGGCCGGGCGCCATCAGGTCACGACCGTGATCGGCCCGAACGGGGCCGGAAAATCCACGCTGTTCAACCTCATCAGCGGCGCCATGCGGCCCCGCTCCGGCCGGGTCGTCTTCGACGGCGTCCCGTGCACCGGTGCGCCGCCGCACCGGATGCGGGCGCTCGGACTCGGCCGCTCGTTTCAGATCACGAGCCTGTATCCCGACCTGACCGTCTTCGAGAACCTGCGGCTCGCGACCGAGATCCTCGAGCCCGCCGGGCGCTGGTTCCTGCCGGTGCGCCGAAGCCGGCTCGCGCTCGAGCGGGCAGATGCGCTGCTCCGGCGGTTCGAGCTCACCGAGCGTGCCGGTAGCCTCGCTGGTGCGCTCTCCCACGGCGAGCAGCGCCGGATGGAGGTTGCGATGGCGCTCGCGGCCGACCCCAAGCTCCTCCTTCTCGATGAACCGACCCAGGGCATGAGCCACGGCGACACGCAGGAGACGGCGGAGCTGATCGGGCGGCTCGGCCGGGAGGTCTCCGTGCTCCTGATCGAGCACGACATCGGCCTCGTGATGCAGATCTCCGACCATGTCGTCGTGATGCACCAGGGGCGGAAGCTCGCGGAGGGCCCGCCCGACGCCGTGCGGGCGGACCCGGCCGTCCAGGCCGCCTATTTCGGGCACGCGTGATGCTCGCCATCCGCGACCTCCACACCCATTACGGGCTGTCCCACATCATCCAGGGCATCGACCTCACGGCCGCGGCCGGCGAGGTGATCGGGATCTTCGGCCGCAACGGCGTGGGCAAGACGACGCTCCTGAAGACGATCGCCGGCTGGGTGCGGCCCACCAGCGGCGGGATCCGCCTGGATGGGGTCGATCTCGGCGGGCTGTCGCCGGATGCGATCGCCCGGCGCGGAGTCGGTTTCGTGCCCGAGGACCGGCGCATCTTCCCCGGCCTGACCGTGCGGGAGAACCTGGACCTGGGTCTCCTGCAGCGCCGCGGCCGGGGCAGGGCGGCCGAGCGACGGTCCGTGGACGAGGTCTTCGCCCGCTTTCCGCGCCTCGCCGAGCGCCGCCGCCAGCTCGGCACCACGCTCTCCGGCGGCGAGCAACAGATGCTTGCGATGGCGCGCGCCCTGGTGGGTGCACCCTCGCTGCTCCTGATCGACGAGCCGACGGAGGGGCTCGCCCCGATGATCGTCGAGCAGATCTTCGGCATCATCCGGGACGCCAAGGCGGCCGGCGCCGTTGTGCTCCTGGTGGAGCAGAACGTGCACGGCGCACTCGCGGTCGCAGACCGGTTCTATGCCATCGAGCGGGGACGGGTGATCCTGGCCGGGGACGCCCGGCTGGACAAGGACCGTGCAGCCCTGCTGGACGCGATCGCCGTCTGAGGCGACGTCCTACGCCGCCTCGGGCCAGCCGGGCAGGTCGGCCGGCGGGGCGGCGAGCGCAGCCCTCAGGCCGAGGCTGGGCTCGCCGGCTGCCGGTCGGTGAATTCGGTATAGGCGAACAGCGCCGGCACGCCACCGGTGTGGATGAACAGCACGCTTCCGGCCGAACCGTACGCGCCACCCCGGATCGCCGCGATGAGAGCCGCCATCGCCTTGCCGGAATACACCGGGTCCAGGACCAGCCCCTCGAGACGCGCACAGAGCGAGATCGCTTCCCGGCAGGCGTCATTGGGAAGCCCATAACCCGGCGCATAGTGACGGTCGTCGACCATCACGTCGTCGGCCATGCCGTCGAACTCGCGGCCGAGAAGGTCCGCTGCCGCGCCGGCGAGGTGCGCGACGATCGGGGAGAGTTCGGACGACGGCCTGTTGACGCTGACCCCGACGATGCCGGCCTTCAAGCCGTGGAGACGGCGGCCGAGAACGAGCCCGGCCTGCGTGCCGCCGGATCCGGTCGCCACGACGATCTCGTCGAACCGGAGCCCCGTCTCCCGCTCATAGAGCCGGATCTCCTCGGCGCATCGCGCATAGCCGAGGGTTCCAACGGCGTTCGAGCCTCCGAGCGGAATCATCAGGGCGTTGGCGCCCGAAGCGCGCAGCTCCGCCTCGGCATCCGCGAGCGCGCCTGCCATCGGCTCGTAACGGCCCACGAGACGGGCCTCCGCCCCGAAGAGATCGTCCAGCAGCCTGTTTCCGGAGCGACGGTACGGGGCCGTGTCGACCGGAACCGCATCCTGCAGAAGCAGAATGCAGGTCAGGCCGAGCCGGGCGCATGCCGCGGCGGTCAGGCGTGCATGGTTGGACTGCAGGGCGCCCGTCGTCACCACGGTGTCGATGCGGTCGGCCACGGCACGGCCGAGCAGGAATTCCAGCTTCCTGACCTTGTTGCCGCCGAGCCCGAGCGTCGCGGTGTCGTCCCGCTTCACGTAGATCCGCGGCCCCCCGAGATGGTCGGACAAGCGGTCGAGCCGCTCAATCGGAGTCGGCCACCGGGACAGGGATAGAGGGACCCATGCTTCGTGCGACATTGAGTAATATTTCACCGCTCGTTTTGCGGGAACTAGAAAAGGCCGGTTGACATGTCAAATCGGCTTCTACAAAATTTCGATATGAGGATGTCGGTCGACGCACAGGTCGTGACCCCGGCCCCGAGGGCTTCGGGCGAGGCGGCATACGAAGCGCTGAAGAGCGAGATCGTGCTGTGCGGCCTTGCGCCCGGCGAGGAGGTCTCGGAGGCCAAGCTCGAGAAGCGGTTCGGCTTCAATCGGGCTGCGATCCGCAAGGCGCTCACCCGCCTGACTCAGGAGAACCTGATCAAGCCCGTGGGCCGGATCGGCCACCAGGTCGCGCCGCTTTCCCTCGCCGACATCCACGACGTGTTCCTGCTCCGGCGTCAGCTCGAGCCTTTCGCCGCGCGCCTCGCGGCCGGCCGCGTGGACGAGAAGGCCCTGCGCGAGCTCGATCAGGCGTGCCAGGCCGGCTACGTGCCCGGCGACCGGGCGGGCGAGGTAGGCTTCCTCGAAGCGAACCGACGCTTTCACATCGGGATCGCGCGTGCCTCGGGCAGCCCGCGTCTCGCCGCCTGCCTCGAGCAACTGCACAACGAGACCACGCGGATCCTGTATCTCGGTTTCCGCCTGAAGAACCGCTCAACCGAGTGGGTTCACGGTCACGAGGCTCTTCTCGACGCGCTCGTGCTTCCCGATGCGGACGCCGCGGAGAGAATCGCGGCGGAGCTGCTCGAGAACAGCGCCGATCAGGTCACGCGGGCCGCGCTCGGCAGCCCACGGATACTCAACCTGCAGCTCATGTAGCCGCCGAAGCGACACGGGCCCTGAGCTGCGCGCCTTTCGCGGAATTTCTGGAGTTTGGTGATGATGGATCGTCGAACACTTCTGCTCGCCGGCATCGCGTCCCCGGCAGCCTTCGCCCTGCCGGCGTTTCCGTCCCGGGCCGCGTCCCCGCCCAGGCGCGGCGGTGTTCTCACGGCCATCGTGACGCCGGAGCCCGTAACCCTGACGGCCGCCGCCAACACGGCCGCGCCGACCGGCTTCGTGAGCGGCAATGTCTTCGACGGGCTCCTCGAATACGGCCCGGACCTCAAGCCGCGGCCGTCACTGGCCGAGCGCTGGACCGTGGCGGAGGATGGGCTTTCGATCACCTTCCACCTGCGCCGGAGCGTGACCTGGCACGACGGGACGCCGTTCACGTCGGCCGATGTGAAGTGGACGCTCGAGAACGTCTGGAAGAAGCTTCACCCGCGAAACCAGGTGACCTTCGAGCACGTCGCCTCGGTGGAGACGCCGGACGACCATACGGTCGTGCTGCGACTGGCAAAGCCGTCGCTTGCCATCCTGAGCTCCCTCAACAGCAACGGTGCCCAGATACTGCCGAAGCACCTCTACGAGGGGACGGACGTCCTGGCCAATCCGTACAACCAGAAGCCGGTCGGGACGGGTGCGTTCAAGTTCAAGGAATGGGCGAAGGGCAGCCACATCACCCTCGAGCGGAACCCGAACTACTGGGACGCGGGCAAGCCCTACGTGGACGAGATCGTCTTCCGGATCGTCCCGGACGCGGCCGCCCGTGCCGGCATGCTGGAAACCGGCGAGGCCCAGTACGCCGCCTTCAGCCCGGTGTCGCTCCGGGATGCCGAGCGGCTCGGC
This sequence comes from Enterovirga sp., assembly GCA_028290695.1. GTDB lineage: Bacteria > Pseudomonadota > Alphaproteobacteria > Rhizobiales > Beijerinckiaceae > Enterovirga. The sequence goes on from JAQGJJ010000193.1 coordinate 12,401, forward strand.
AAGCTCCCGAACCTGAGGATCGAGACCCGGGGCTACGAGTGGATCTCCCCGTTTCTGTACATCGACCTGAACGTTGAGAGCCGATACCTGAAGGATCCGCGCGTCAGGAGGGCCCTCGCGCACGCGATCGACCGCGACGCGATGGTGAAGGTGGTCTGGTACGGCTTCGGCAAGCCGGCCATCAGCCCGATCCCGTCGACCGTGGCCGAGTTCCACGACCCGTCCGTTCCCAAGTACCCGTTCGATCCCAAGATGGCGGACGCCCTCCTGGACGAGGCGGGGTTCAAGCGCGGTGCCGACGGCATCCGGTTCTCCCTCAACCACGACTTCCTGCCGTTCGGCGACGATTACCGGCGCTCGGGCGAGTACCTGAAGCAGGCGCTCCGCCGCGTCGGCATCGACCTCACGCTTCGGTCGCAGGACTTCTCGACCTGGGTTCGCCGGATCTACAAGGACCGCGATTTCGACATCTCGAGCAGCTGGGGTGCAGCGTTCTCGGATCCGCAGGTGGGGGTCAGTCGCTATTATCTGTCCGGCTGGGCAGGAAAGGGCATCCCGGGCACCAACGGGTCGGGCTACGCAAACCCGGAGATCGACGCCCTCGTGGCGAGTGCTCAGGTGGAGCCCGACCAGGCCAAGCGGGTCGCGACCTTCAGGCAGTTCCAGCAGATCGTGCAGCGCGACCTGCCCACCATCCCGCTCATCGAGCTGCGCTTCTTCAGCGTTCATGCGGCGAGGCTCAACGACGCGGTCGCGACGGGCGACCAGGTCTACGGCTCGCTCAAGAACGCCTGGCTCTCCGAGTAGCCGAGCCCGGCCGTCCGAGCCTGCGAGCGGTGATGTCCCGCAGCCTGTTTCTCCTCCAGCGGATCGCCGGCCTGGCGGCGTTCCTGCTGTTCATGGCCGCGTTCAACTTCCTGCTCCTGAGCTTCGCCCCGGGCGATGCGGCGGAGGTCCTGGCGGGCGAGGCCGGGGCCGCGAGCCCCGAATACATGGCCGAACTGCGCCGCCAGTTCGGCCTAGACCAGCCGCTCCCGGTCCGGTTCGTCGTCTACATGCGGAACGTGCTGTCGCTGAACCTCGGCTACTCGTTCAGGCAGGGAATGCCGGTGTCTCAGCTGATCGCGCAGCGACTTCCGGCGACGCTGCTGCTGGCCGGGGTGAGCCTCGCCTTCGCGGCGCTCGGGGGAGCGTTGATCGGGATCGTCGCGGCCCGCCGGAAGGGCCGGTTCGCGGATGTCGCCCTGTCCACGATGGCGCTCGT
>JAQGJJ010000203.1 GCA_028290695.1 Enterovirga sp.
CTGGTCCCGGAGCAGGCGACGGGTCACGGCCGGCGGATAATCCGGCGTCGTCTTGAAGCCGTCGCGCCGCCAGGAGCCCGGCTCGAGGGCGGCCCGGATCGAGGCGGGCGACGATCCGGCGAGCGCCCGGAGGCTGAGCGCCGCCGAGAGCCAGGCGGCGGCGCGACCGGAGCGCCCGGCGAGAGCCGGGTCCAGCGGCGGCGGCCCGGCCATGGCCGAGAACGAGAAATAGTCGAGGCCGATCACCACCGAGCGCACGTCTCCGCGAGCCACGATCAGGCGCGCCACGAGCGGGAGTTCGTCCGCCATGAGCGAGGACAGACCCAGATTGTAAGTCCCGCCCGCCACGTCGGCCGGATCGAGCCCGCGATAGACGGTGGAGCTTCCGACCAGCACGGTGTCGGCCGGCCGGGACAAGAGCTGGAGCGGCTTCGCGCGCCGCATCTCGAGGTCCAGGTGGCGGTTCACCCCGCCGGTCCAGGCGAGCCACGGCGGCGCGTCCCGGAACACCCAGAACGGGTCGACGAGCAGCGTCACGGCGAGCCCGGCCGCGAGCGCAGCTGCCCCGGCGAGCGCCACGCACCGGACGAAACCCGGCCAGGCGGGCGAGGCTTTGCTGCTCGTCATCCCTGCTCATCCAAGCGGGGCACGCTCTCCCATGACGGTCGGGGCGGCGCAACAGCCGCGCTTTGGCGGCGTGGAGGCGCCGTCGCATACTCGGCCGCGAAGGCGCTCGGAACGGCGCCGAAGCGAGGATTGATGCCGGCTGGCGAACGGGGACCGACAGCGATACGGGGGCGCCTGCTCTGGTATGTGGCCGATCCGGACACGGAGGGCCCCGCGGCACGCCGCTACCTCGAGGACGGGCTGCTCGTGGTCGAGCGGGGCCTGATCCGGGCCGTCGGCCCGGCGGGGGACCTGCTCCCGGCCCTGCCGGACGGAACCCCCGTCTCGGACCACCGGCCGCACCTCGTCGTGCCGGGCTTCATCGACGCGCACATCCACTATCCGCAGACCCAGGTCGTCGCGTCCTACGGGGCCATGCTGCTCGACTGGCTGGAGCGGTACACCTTCGTCGAGGAGCAGCGCTTCGCCGATCCCGGTCACGCCGCGGCCGGCGCCCGCTTCTTCCTGGACGAGCTGCTCCGCAACGGCACCACCACCGCCTCGATCTACTGCACCGTGCATGCCGGCTCGGCGGAGGCGCTGTTCGCCGAATCGGAGCGGCGCGACACCCGGATGATCGCCGGCAAGGTGATGATGGACCGTGGCGCGCCTCCCGGGCTCCTCGACACCGCCGAGAGCGGCTATCGCGACACCAAAGCCCTGATCGCGCGCTGGCACCGCCGCGGCCGTCAGCTCTATGCGATCTCGCCCAGGTTCGCGCTGACCTCGAGCCCGGCCCAGCTCGACGCGACGGGACGGCTGGTCGCGGAGCATCCCGACTGTCACCTGCAGACGCACATCTCCGAGAACTTGCGCGAGATCGAGGCCGTCGCGGCCGCGTACCCGGAGGAGCGCGACTACACGGCGGTCTATGAGCGCTTCGGACTGCTCGGCCCGCGCTCCCTGATGGGGCATTGCCTGCACCTGTCGGAGGACGAACTGCGCCGGTTCCACGCCGCCGACGCGGTTGCGGTCTTCTGCCCCACCTCGAATACGTTTCTCGGCAGCGGGCTTTTCGACTGGGGCCGGATCCGCGACCCGCGCCGGCCTATCCGGGTCGCGGTCGCGACCGATATCGGCGGCGGAACGAGCTATTCCATGCTGCGCACGATGGGCGAGGCCTACAAGGTGCTGCACCTGCAGGGCCAGAGCCTCACGCCCGACGCGGCGTTCCACGCGATGACCCGCGGCAACGCGGTCGCGCTCGGGCTCGACGGTGTCATCGGCTCCTTCGAGCCCGGCCGGGAATGCGACGCTGTCGTGCTCGACAGCCGCGCCACGCCGGCGGCCGCGCACCGCATGGAGCGCGCCCGCACGATCGAGGAGGAGCTGTTCGTGCTCACCACCCTGGGGGACGACCGTTCGGTCGCCGCGACCTACGTCATGGGCGAGGTGGCGCATCGACAGTGACGCCCCAGGCCGCCCGCGATGCGGTCCCGGCTAAGGGCCCGAGAGCGCTGCCCGGCGGGCCTGCCGGGCGCGGCCCTCCTTGACCCTCCGGCCCGGCTCCCACACAAGCCAAACCGGCGCATGCAGAGCCCCTGACGCGCCCGACGCGCAATGCTCTTCAACTCCTTCCCGTTCCTTCTCGCCTTCCTGCCGGCGGCCCTCGCGCTGCACTGGCTGGTGGAGCGCGTCCGACCGGGACTGCGCATCCCGACGCTCGTGGTCCTGTCCCTCGTCTTCTACGGCTATTGGGACGTCTGGTTCGTGCCGCTCCTGGTCGGCTCCATCGCGGTGAACTGGGCGGTCGCCGAGTTGTTCGTGCGCTCCCGGCCGGCGCTCCTGATCCCGCTCGCCATGGTCGCCAACCTGCTGCTGCTGGGCGCCTTCAAGTATGCCGGCTTCGCGGCCGACCTCCTGAATCTCGCCTCGGGCCTCGCACTGCCGCGACCCTCCTGGGCGCTGCCCCTCGGCATCTCGTTCTTCACCTTCCACCATGTCATGTACCTGACCGACCTCCGGGCCGGGCGGGCACCGCGCTATGGGCTTGCGGATTACGCCTTCTACATCGCGTTCTTTCCGCAGGTGCTGGCCGGCCCGCTCGTGCGCTGGAGCGAGGTGATGCACCAGACGGGCGAGCGTCCCTATGCTCGCCCGGACGCGGCCGAGCGGGTCGCGCGCGGCGTCATGCTGCTGGTGATCGGCCTCGGCAAGAAGGTGTTCCTGGGCGATCCGCTGGCCCAATACGTGAACCCGGTGTTCCAGGCCGCCGCCGACGGCAACGCGATCAGCGTCCTGGAAGCCTGGCAGGCGACGCTCGGCTTCACCTTCCAGATCTACTTCGACTTCTCCGGCTACACCGACATGGCGCTCGGCATCGCGCTCCTGTTCGGCATCGTGCTGCCGCAGAACTTCGACGCGCCCTACAGGGCGAGCTCCCTCCAGGACTTCTGGCGGCGCTGGCACATGACGCTGTCGCGCTTCCTGCGCGACTACCTGTACGTCCCGCTCGGCGGCAACCGGAACGGCCTTCGCGTGCAACTCGGGGCGCTCGTCGCCACGATGACGCTCGGCGGGCTGTGGCACGGCGCCGGTTGGACCTTCGTCGCCTGGGGTCTCGCGCACGGGCTGGGCCTCGCCGCCGGACTCCTGTGGCGTCGCGCGGGCCTGCGCATGCCGGCCGTGCTCGGCTGGGCGCTGACCGGCGCCTTCGTCATCCTGACCTGGGTGCTGTTCCGGGCCCCGAGCTTCGAGGCGGCGAGCGCGATCTACCGCGCGCTCTTCGGGTTCGCGGCGCTCGGGCACGATTTCAAGTGGCGCACGATCGCGATCGCAGCCGCGGTCGCGACGATCGGCCCGACCGCCTGGGCCGCGACCCACCGGATGCCGCCGCACCGCGCGGTCGCCATCGGCTTCGCGCTCGCCTTCGTGCTCGTGCTGTTCAAGATCGGCGACGATGCGAACTACGAGTTCATCTACTTTCAGTTCTGAGCGCGACCCGGCACGCTGCTTGGCGGTCGTCGTCCTGCTCGCCGCGGC
>JAQGJJ010000209.1 GCA_028290695.1 Enterovirga sp.
CCGGGGCGTCGGCCGCCACCCGGACGGGCGCGTCCGGCGCGGCGACGCGCGCACGCGGCCGGGCCGGACGGACAGGCGCTTCGCCGTCGAGAACCGACAGCGAGAAGCCGTCCTTCGGGACCGCCCAAGCGGGAGCGCCCGCGAACACCAGGAGACTGACACCGGCCAGACAAATGGCGGCGCGCCGGAACCTCATCACGAACCCTTTCCGAATCACGCCCCCGCGTGCGTTGCCGATCACGCCTCGGCGTGCCTTGTTTCGGACCGGCGGGCCGTGCGCGGGCGCACGGGGGCCGCGAGGTCCGCCGCTAGGCGGCTTCCTGGTCCACGCCCTCGTCGAGCCCGAGCTCCTTCAGCTTGCGGTACAGGGTCGAGCGCCCGATTCCGAGCCGACGCGACACCTCCGACATGCGGCCCCGGTAATGGCCGAGCGCGAAGCGGATCACCTCCGCCTCCATCTCGTCGAGCTTCTTGACCTCGCCGACATCGTCGATAAGCGAGGTGGCGTGCGGGTCCCGCACCTCCACCCGGACGATCTCCTTGACCGCGGCCGGGGCCGCCGCGTCGCGCGCCGGAACCGGCGGGATGCGGATGTCGTAGCCGTCCACCTGGCTGGCGATCTGCGGGAACTCGGCGACCGTGAGCTCGTCCCCGTCCGCCAGCACCACGGCCCGGAACATCGCGTTCTCGAGCTGGCGCACGTTCCCGGGCCAATCGTAGTTGCAGACGAGCGAGAGCGCCTCGGCCGAGATGCCGCGCAGGCGCTTGCCCTCCTCGGCCGCGAAGCGCGCCAGAAACGACCGGGCCAGATCCGGGATGTCCTCGCGGCGCGTCCGGAGCGGCGGGATGGTCATCGGGAACACGTTTAGGCGGTAGTACAGATCCTCCCGGAACTTCCCCTCCCGCACCATCTCGAGCAGGGACCGGTTGGTGGCCGAAACGAGCCGGATGTCGACCCGCACGGAGCGCTTGCCGCCGACGGGATCGACCTCGCCCTCCTGGATGGCCCGGAGCAGCTTCACCTGCGCGCTCGGCGGCAATTCGCCGATCTCGTCCAGGAACAGGGTTCCGCCCGACGCCTCGACGAACTTGCCAGGATGGCGCTCGGTCGCCCCCGTGAAGGCGCCCTTCTCGTGCCCGAACAGGGTCGATTCGACGAGGTTCTCCGGGATCGCGCCGCAATTCACGGTGATGAAGGGCCGGCCCTTGCGCTCGCCCGAGCCCTGGATGGCGCGGGCCAGCACCTCCTTGCCGACACCCGATTCGCCCTCGATGAGAACCGGAATGGAGGATTTGGCGGCCCGCTCGGCGAGCCGCAGCACGCGACTCATGTCCGGGCTGCGGGTCACGAGATCGCGGAACGAGAGCGTGCCCGAGGAGCGGCGCTTCATGCGCCGTACCTCGTCCTCGAGCGAGCCGAGCCGGAGCGCGTTCTTGATCGACACCCCGAGGCGCTCGGCGCCCACCGGCTTGACCACGAAATCCACCGCGCCCGCCCGCATGGCGTTCACGACCGTCTCGATCGAGCCCTGCGAGGTCTGGACGATGGCCGGCACCTCGATGCCCCCGTCCCGCAGCGCCGACAGGACGCCGAAGCCGTCGACGCCCGGCATGACGAGATCGAGAATCACGAGATCCACCGGCTCGCCCGCCCGCAGCAGCGTGACGGCGGCCTCACCGTTCTCGGCCAGCATCGTTCCGTAGCCGAGGCGGCGGACCATGGCCTCCAGCAGACGGCGCTGGACGGGATCGTCGTCGACGATCAGGACGGTTTGCGACATGAATCCGGGGTGCGGGCGACGTGATTTTGTTCAGGTCCATCGTCTGCCGGAAGGGTAAAGCGACGCTTAAGAGAGCCCGTTCGGGCGTTGATCCGAGCGCGCCGGCACACGATATGGGAGCGATCCCAAACGGCTGAGGAACCTTGCCGCATGTCCCCGTACGGGCCGAGACGCCTTGCTCTCCGGAGTGCCGCCCTGGCCGACGCGGTCGACAAGACGGAGGCGGAGCTGGGCGGCCTTCCGGAATGGGACCTGTCCGACCTGTATCCGGGCATCGGCAGCGACGCGTTTCTGCAGGACCTGGCCCAGGCCGAGGCCGAATGCCGGAGCTTCGCGGCCGCGTACCGGGGCCGGCTCGACGAGCTCGCCAAGGCGGGCGGTCCGGCGCTCGGCGAGGCGGTCCAGGCCTATGAGCGCATCGAGGACCGGCTCGGCAAGATCATGTCCTATGCCGGGCTCGTGTATTCGGGCGACACCACCGACCCGGTCCGGGCGAAGTTCTACGGCGACACGCAGGAGCGGCTGACCTCGGCGTCGAGCGACCTCCTGTTCTTCACACTCGAGCTGAACCGCATCGACGATGCGGTGCTCGACGCCGCGATGACCCGCGAGCCGCTCGCCCGCTACCGGCCCTGGGTCGAGGACCTGCGCCGGGACAAGCCCTACCAGCTCGAGGACCGGATCGAGCAACTCTTCCACGAGAAGTCCGTCACCGGGCGCGGCGCCTGGAACCGGCTCTTCGACGAGACGCTGGCCTCGCTGCGGTTCACGGTCCGGGGCGAGGAGCTGTCGCTCGAGCCGACGCTGAACAAGCTGCAGGACCAGGACGGCGACATGCGGCGCGACGCCGCCGCGGCCCTGGGCCAGGTGTTCAAGGCCAACCTGCGCACCTTCACGCTGATCACAAACACGCTGTCCAAGGACAAGGAGATCTCCGACCGCTGGCGCGGCTTCGAGGACGTGGCGGATTCGCGCCACCTCGCCAACCGGGTCGAGCGCGAGGTCGTGGACGCGCTGGTCGCCGCGGTCACGGAGGCCTATCCGCGCCTGTCGCACCGCTACTATGCCCTCAAGGCGCGCTGGTTCGGCCGGGACGCGCTCGATTTCTGGGACCGCAACGCGCCGCTGCCGAAGGTCGAGCAGCGCACGATTCCCTGGACGGAGGCGCGCGACACGGTGCTGTCCGCCTATGCCGATTTCGCGCCCGCCATGGCCGAGATCGCGGGCCGCTTCTTCGACCGGCGCTGGATCGACGCCCCGGTGCGGCCCGGCAAGGCGCCGGGCGCCTTCGCGCATCCGACCGTGCCGTCGGCCCACCCGTACGTGCTCCTGAACTACCAGGGGAAGCCGCGGGACGTGATGACGCTCGCGCACGAGCTCGGGCACGGCGTGCACCAGGTGCTGGCCGCCCCGAACGGCGCCCTCATGGCGCCAACGCCGCTGACGCTGGCCGAGACCGCGAGCGTGTTCGGCGAGATGCTGACCTTCCGGCGGCTCCTGGCCGGCACGACCGAGCCGCGCCAGCGCCGCGCCATGCTGGCCGCGAAGGTCGAGGACATGATCAACACGGTCGTGCGCCAGATCGCGTTCTACTCGTTCGAGCGCAAGCTCCACCTGGAGCGCCGCAAGGGCGAGCTCACGGCCGACGGGCTGTGCGAGCTGTGGCTGTCCGTGCAGGCGGACAGCCTGGGCCCGTCCATCCGGCTCGGGCCGGGCTACGAGACCTTCTGGACCTACATCCCGCACTTCATCCATTCGCCCTTCTACGTCTACGCCTACGCGTTCGGGGATTGCCTCGTGAACTCGCTCTACGGCGTCTACCAGACCGCCAACGAGGGCTTCGTGGAGCGCTACTTCGCGTTGCTCTCGGCCGGCGGCACGAAACCCTATGCGGAGCTGCTGGCGCCGTTCGGGCTCGACGCCAAGGATCCGGGCTTCTGGGACATCGGCCTGTCGATGATCGAGGGCATGATCGCCGAGCTCGAAGGCATGGAGAGCGACTGACCGGGCCGGTCGTCGCCTCCCCCCGGACACCCCCATGACAATGATCGCAGCCGCGCCGCCCGGCGACGCGGCGGCCGTTGCCGCCCGCGCGGTCTGACCGGGTGACCGCGCTCGCTCTCCCGGACCGGCCCCAGGTCGCGATCGTCGGGGCCGGGCCTGCCGGCCTCATGGCGGCGGAGCGCATCGCCCGGGCCGGATTGCGGGTCACGGTCTACGAGCGGATGCCGTCCCCCGGCCGCAAGCTGCTGCTGGCCGGCCGGAGCGGGCTCAACCTCACGCATGCCGAGCCGGCCGCCGCCTTTCTGGCCCGCTACGGGGCGGCGGCCGGGCGCATGCGGGCCGCCCTTGAGGCGTTTCCGCCCGAGGCGCTGCGGTTATGGGCGGACGAGCTCGGCGCCGACACCTTCGTGGGATCGAGCGGCCGCGTGTTTCCGCGCGCCTGGAAGGCGTCGCCGCTGCTGCGGGCCTGGCTTTCGCGCCTTGGCGGGCTCGGCGTTTCGATTGTGCTCCGCCACCGCTGGGACGGGTTCGGCCCGGACGGCGATCTGCTCTTCGCGGGGCCGGACGGCGCCAAAATCCGGGTCAGGCCGGACGCCGCGATCCTGGCGCTCGGCGGCGCAAGCTGGCCGCGGCTCGGGTCGGACGGATCCTGGGTGCCGCACCTGGACGCGATGGGGATCGGAGTCGAACCGCTCCAGCCGGCCAATGCCGGCCTGACGGTCGCCTGGTCCGACGCATTCCGGGAGCGCTGCGCCGGGCTGCCGCTGAAGCGCGTCGCCCTGGCCTTCGGCCGGCACGCAGTTCGGGGCGAGGCGGTGATCACCCGGGCCGGCCTGGAGGGCGGCGCCGTGTACCCGCTCGCGAGCGCCCTGCGGGAGGCGGTCGCGCGGGGCGAGGACGCCACGCTCCGGATCGACCTGAAGCCGGACCTGACGACCGAGGACCTCGCCCGCAAGCTGTCGCGGGAGCGCGGCAAGCAATCCGCCTCGACCTTTCTGCGCAAGGCCGCCGGGCTATCGCCGGTTGCGATCGGCCTGATGCGGGAGGCGGTGGGCGCAGCCCTCCCGACCGATCCTGCCGTCCTCGCGGCGCTTGCCAAGGAGGCGCGCCTGCGTGTGACCGGGACCGACGTCCTGGACAGGGCGATCTCGTCGGCGGGCGGCATCCGGCTGGACGAGCTGGACGAGGGCTTCATGCTGCGGCGCCGGCCCGGCCTGTTCGCGGCCGGCGAGATGATCGACTGGGACGCCCCGACCGGCGGCTATCTGCTGCAAGGCTGTTTCGCGCTCGGCGCGGCCGCAGCCGCGGGTGCGCTCGCCTGGATCGGACGGGATCCGGCCGGGGCGTGAGAGCCGCCCGCCCGCCGGGCGCCCGGGCGGCTGACGGGCCTGCCGGGGCCTGCCGGGCCCTGGCGGTTAAGCCTTAACCCTCTGGCGCCATTCACCCTTCCCGGACCCGCCTTCACCTTTCGTCAGCCACCTTTGCCAACCCGCCGGTCAGACACGCGGGGCCATTGTCCTGCTCGAAGGTCAGACAAACAAAGGCCTCGGGACATGGCAATCAAGCAGAGTGGTAGGGTCGCCTCGGCGGCTCCGGTTGGCGCGGCGCAGCTTCGCCGTCTCGTGATCGCCCTGGCGATCGGGGCGGGGCTGCTCCTCGCCGGCCGGGTCGAGGTCCGGGCGGCAACGGAGATCATGGCCGAGGTGACGCCCGGCACGATCGTGATTTCGACCTCGCAGCGCCGCCTTTATCTGATGGGGCACGGCGGGCCCGAGGTGTCGTATCCGGTCGCGGTCGGGAAGCCCGGCAAGCAATGGTACGGCTGGGCGCGGGTCGACGGAAAATACGTCGAGCCGGCCTGGGGTCCGCCCGCGGAGGTCAAGCGCGACAACCCGCGGCTGCCGGACGTCATTCCGGGCGGGGCGCCGAACAACCCCATGGGCAAGCGGGCGCTCACGCTCGACCGGAGCGAGATTGCCATCCACGGCACCAACCGGCCCGATTCGATCGGCACCTGGGCGTCCTACGGCTGCATCCGCATGCACAACCGCGACATCGTGGATCTCTTCGAACGCGTCCGGGTCGGCACGCCGGTTCTCATGGTGCGCTGACCGGCCGCTAGCCGCGGCGGGCCCCCGCTCAGAAGCGCGGAACGGCGGGCGCCACGACGACGACGCGACCGCAGGGCGGGTGCCGGGTCAGCACGGCGCTCGCCACGCCCCACAGCACGGGTCCGTCCGGCCCGTCCGACACGACGGGCCGCCCGAATCCCCCGTGCACACCTCCGAGCCCCGAGTCGTGGCGATCAGGAGCCCCGACGAGGTCCGCAGCACGGGGTCGAGCCGCGTCGTCTTGAGCACGCCGACCCCTTCCTCCGACAATCCCGCGCCGGCGAGGCGCAACCCCGAGGACGGGCGGCCGTGCCCGATCCGGACCGGGTCCCGCCCCCGGACGGGCGCGGCCAGCCGCAGGATGGCGGTGTCCAGCGACAGTTCGAGCAGGCCGGCATAGTGCGCCGGCAGGTCGCTCGCGACGACATCGTACCGCGCCAGGGCGGCAACCGGGATCGGCGGCGGCAGGGGCCTGGAGCCCTCGTACAGAACCACCGACGAGGCGAGCGGATTGCCGCTCACGCAATGGGCGGCGGTCAGAACGAGGTCGGGCGCGATCAGGACGCCCGAGCACCGGTTCACGCTGATCGCGTCGGTTCCGGCCACGAGCGTGCCGATGCCTACGGCGGCCCGGCTGAGCCGGGTCCGGCCGGCGGGCGCGCCGCCCTCGATGGCAAAGGCGGGTCCGCTCGCCCATGCGAGGGCCAGGGCTGCGAGGCCGAGGGCCGCAAGGCCGAGGAGGCCGGGTTTCGGGATCGCCGGGCGGACACGGTGAGGCATGGGGCGCGAGAGGTTCGTGAACGGCGCCTCACGTGGGAAGCGCCTCCCGCGACCGGAAGGGGCTCGGACCGAACGCTCAGCCGGGGGGCTCGCCCGGCGACGGCGAGGCCGCCGGGACCTGCTTGCCCTCGAGCCCCTTCAGGATCGGGCAATCGGGGCGGCCGCTGCCGTCGCAGGCATCGGCCAGGTGGTGAAGCGTCCGGGCCATGTCCCGCAACTGGTCGATGCGGTGCTCCAACTCCGCCACATGGGCGCTGGCGATGGCCTTCACCTCCGCGTTGCTCCGCTCCGTGTCGCTCCACAGCCGCAGCAGGTCGCGGATGCGGCCGATCGAGAAGCCGAGATCGCGCGAGCGCCGGATGAAGCGGAGCCGGTGCACGTCCGCTCCGTCGTAGTCCCGATAGGCGTTGGAGCCGCGCCCCGCCCGCGGCACGAGCCCGATCTCCTCGTAATGCCGGATCATCTTGGCCGACACCCCGGACGCCCGGGCGGCTTCGCCGATCCTCATTCTCCGATCCTCATGGTCCCGCCCTCATGGTGTCCCCCGGACCGTTGACCTTCCAACCGTCGGAAGGTCCACCCATATCGTGGGAACGGAAGG
>JAQGJJ010000211.1 GCA_028290695.1 Enterovirga sp.
GGCCTCGGGGGCTGCCCCGGCCCGGGCGGCAAAGTAGCGGCCGTGTCCGCCTCCCTGGCGATCGGGGCGGCCGGCGGCGCGCGCCCGGCGCCGGCCGAGGCGGCATCCGAGAAGGCGCGCGAGCGGCGCAAGCTCGTCGCCTTCCTGTGCATGGTGTTCGGGATGTTCATGGCCATCCTGGACATCCAGATCGTGTCGGCCTCGCTGGCCGAGATCCAGGCCGGCATCTCCGCCTCCGCGGACGAGATCTCCTGGGTGCAGACCTCCTACCTGATCGCGGAGGTCATCATGATTCCGCTGTCCGGCACGCTGTCGCGCGTGCTGTCGACGCGCTGGATGTTCGTGATCTCGGCCGCCGGCTTCACATTCATGAGCTTCATGTGCGCCACGGCGAACTCGATCGAGCAGATGATCGTGTACCGGGCGCTGCAGGGCTTCATCGGCGGCGGGATGATCCCGACCGTGTTCGCCTCCGCCTACACGATCTTCAAGCCGAGCCAGCGCAACATGGTGACGCCGCTGATCGGCCTCGTCGCCACGCTCGCGCCGACCATCGGGCCGACCGTGGGCGGCTACCTGACGGATCTGTTCTCCTGGCACTGGCTGTTCCTGGTGAACATCATCCCGGGCATCATCGTCACGGTCGCGACCTTTCTGCTGGTCGATTTCGACGAGCCGCAGCTCGACCTGTTCAAGAGCTTCGACTGGGCGGGGCTCGGCTTCATGGCGGCGTTTCTGGGCTGCCTCGAATACGTGCTCGAGGACGGCCCGAACCACGACTGGTTCCAGGAGGAATCGATCCTCATCGCGGCCGTGGTCGGAACGGCCGCCTGCGTCGCGTTCTTCTGGCGCATGTTCACGGCCCGCCAGCCGATCGTCGACCTCTACGCCTTCACCAACCGCAACTTCGCGGGCGGATGCGCCTTCAGCTTCGTCATGGGGATCGGCCTCTACGGCCTGACCTACCTGTACCCGGTCTACCTCGCCCGCGTGCGCGGCTACTCCGCCCTGCAGATCGGCGAGACCATGTTCGTGACCGGCATCTGCATGTTCGCGACCGCCCCGATCGCCGGGCGGCTGATCGGCAAGGTCGACCCGCGTGCCATGATGGCGGCCGGGTTCATCGGCTTCGGGCTCGGCACCTGGTGGGCCTCCTACATCACGAAGGACTGGGATTTCTGGGAGCTGCTCATTCCGCAGGTCCTGCGCGGCGTGTCGCTGATGATCTGCATGATCCCGATCAACAACATCGCGCTCGGCACGCTGTCGCCGCAGCGGATCAAGAACGCGTCCGGCCTGTTCAACCTGACCCGGAATCTCGGCGGCGCCGTCGGCCTGGCGCTGATCAACACGGTGCTGAACGACCGCTGGGACCTCCATCTGGCGCGCCTGCACGAGGCCGTCACCTGGTCGCGCGGGGTCGCCAACGAGACTCTCGCCACCATGACGGCTGCCCATGCGAGCCTGGGCTCCGACGCCGGGGTCGCGGGGCTGAAGCGCATGGCCGGGCTGGTGCGGCAGCAGGCGCTGGTGATGTCTTTCGGCGACGTCTTCTTCGTGCTGACGTTCCTGTTCATCTCGCTGGCCTTCCTGGCGCCCTTCATCAAGAAGCCGCAGCTCGGCTCGGCGCCGGCGGACGCCCATTGAGCGCTCCCGGTCTGGAAGGAGCCGCGCGCCGGCGCTAGTCTGGGCCGGTGACCCAGCGGAGCGCCACGGCATCTTGATCGACAGGTCCGGCACGGCCGCCGCCGAGCGCGCTCCGCTGATCAGCCTCGACCGCGTGACCAAGCGCTTCGGCCGCGCGCTCGCCGTCGACGATCTGTCGCTGTCCATCCGGGACGGCGAATTCCTGTGCCTGCTGGGGCCATCCGGTTGCGGCAAGAGCACGCTGCTGCGGCTGCTCGCCGGGTTCGAGACGCCCGATGCCGGCCGCATCCTGCTCGAGGGGCGGGACATCACCCGCGAGCCGCCGCACCGGCGCCCGCTGAACATCATGTTCCAGTCCTACGCCCTGTTCCCGCACCTGAGCGTCGCGGCCAATGTCGGCTACGGATTGCGATGGCTGCCGCTGACCCGGGCCGAACGGCGGGACCGTGTGGCCGAGATGCTGCGCCTCGTGCAGCTCGAGGAGCTGGCGGAGCGCCGGCCGGACCGCATCTCGGGCGGCCAGAGGCAGCGCGTGGCCCTGGCCCGCGCCCTGGCCCGGCAGCCGCGCCTGCTTCTCCTCGACGAGCCGCTGACGGCGCTCGACCGCCGGCTGCGGGAGGAGACCCGAACCGAGCTGAAGGCCCTGCAGGCGAAGCTCGGCACGACCTTCGTGACGGTGACGCACGACCAGGAGGAGGCCATGGGCATGGCGGACCGCATCGCCGTCATGGAGCGCGGCCGGCTCGTCCAGGCCGGCTCGCCGCGGGAGGTCTACGAGGTGCCGGCGAACCGCTTCGTGGCGTCGTTCTTGGGCGAGGTGAACCTGATCTCGGGCCGCGTGCTCGACCGGGCAGACGGCCTGCTGCGGGTGCAGACGCCCCTGTGCGAGCAGGCCGTGATGGTTGCCGCCCCGCAGGGGAGGGACCCGGCGGAAGGCGACCTCGTGCAGGTCGCGCTCCGCCCGGAACGCATCGGCCTGCTGCACGGCCTCGCCGGGGACGCGCCGAACGCGTTCGCGGCCGAGATCGTCGCCGAGACCTATCTCGGGGCCACCCTCCACCTCCGGGTGCGGGTGGCGGACGGCTCCCTGCTTCGCGTCGCGGCCGGGCCCGCGACCGCGACCGGCCGGGTCGGCCGGACGGTGCGGCTCGGCTTCGCGCCCTCCGCGGCCACCATCCTGGACTGAGCCCGATGCGGACGGTCTCCCGCGGCCGGGTCTGGCCGGTTCTCGCGCTGCCCGGTCTCTGGCTGGCGGCCTTTTTCCTGTTACCCTTCGCGATCGTGGCGAAGATCAGCCTGTCCGAGAGCGCGACCGCGCAGCCGCCCTACCGGCCGCAACTCGCCGGCATCCTCGACGCCGCCGCCTGGCGGGCGTTCCTGGAGGGGCTCGGCTTCGACAATTACCGCCTCCTGGTCGCGGACGACCTGTACTGGTCGGCGGGCCTCTCGTCCTTGCGGATCGCGGCGCTCTCGACCGTGCTGCTCGCCCTGATCGGCTACCCGATGGCGCTCGCCATCGCGCGTGCGCCGGAGCGGTGGCGCCCGCTCCTCGTGGCGCTGACCGTGGTGCCGTTCTGGACCAGTCTGCTCATCCGCATCTACGCCTGGATCGCCATCCTGAAGCCGGAGGGCTGGCTCAACGGCGCCCTGATCGGGGCCGGGCTGATCCGGACGCCGCTTTCGATCCTGAACACGGAGGCGGCGGTGCTGATCGGCATCGTCTATGCCTACCTGCCCTTCATGGTGCTGCCGCTCTACGGCTCCCTGGAGCGGCACGATCGGGCGCTGGTCGAGGCCGCCTCCGATCTCGGCGCCTCGCCGCTCCGGGCGTTCTGGACGGTCACCTTTCCGCTGTCCCTGCGCGGCCTGGCGGCGGGGGCGCTCCTCTGCTTCGTCCCGATCGTCGGCGAGTTCATCATCCCGGACCTGCTCGGCGGCTCGGACACGCTGATGCTCGGCCGCACGCTGTGGAGCGAGTTCTTCGCCAACCGCGATTGGCCGCTGGCCTCCGCGGTGGCGGTCGCCATGACGCTGATCCTGGTCGGGCCCATCCTGGCGCACCGCGCGCTAGAGGCGCGCCGGGCGGAGGGCAGGGCGTGAGCGCCGGCCGGTCCACGCCGTTCAACGCGGCGTCGCTCGCGCTCGGCCTCGCCTTCCTGTACGTGCCGCTGCTCCTCGTCGTGGCGTTCTCCTTCAACGCCTCGCGCCTCGCAACCGTGTGGGGCGGCGTCTCGGTCCGCTGGTATGCCGCGCTTCTGGAGAACGGGCCGCTGAAAGAGGCGGCCTGGCTCTCCGTCCGGATCGCGGTCGTCTCGGCGACGCTCGCGACGGTGCTCGGAACGCTAGCGGCCGTGGCGCTGGCGCGCGGGCGCCGCTTTCCGGGCCGCACGGCGTTCACCGGGATGATCTACGCCCCCATGGTGATGCCGGAGGTGATCACCGGCCTGTCGCTGCTGCTGCTGTTCGTGGCCCTCGGGCTCGACCGGGGGTTCTGGACGGTGGTGGTCGCGCACACGACGCTGGCGCTCGCCTTCGTGACGGTGATCGTGCTGGCGCGCCTGCGCGAGCTCGATCCGGAGCTGGAGGAGGCGGCGATCGATCTCGGCGCGACGCCGCTCGCGGCGTTCGTCACGGTCACCCTGCCGCTCGTCGCGCCGGCGGTCGCGGGCGGGTTCCTGCTCGCCTTCACCCTCTCCTTCGACGACCTGGTGCTGGCGAGCTTCGCCTCCGGGCCGGGCGCCACGACCCTGCCGATGCGGATCTACAGCAGCGTGCGGCTGGGCGTGACACCGGAGGTCAACGCCGCCGCGAGCCTGATGGTGCTGGCGGCCTTCGCGGCGATCGGCGGTGCGGCCGTTCTGTCCCGGCCGGGCCGGCGGGCGTGAGCTTCGTCAGCGGGTGGAGGCGGGACGACCGCCATCCTCCGCCGGCGCCGTTTCGACGGAGGACAGCGTAACGGGCGCGTGCAGCGGCCCGTTGATGTCGACCACGACCGTGCCGCCTCGTCCGGACACCGCGTCCGCCGGATTGGTGCCGCTCGCCCGCAGGCTCACGAACCGGTCGGGAAGGGACACGCGGCCCTGAAGGGAAGCCCGGATGCCGGAGCCCTCCAGGCTGCCCTCCAGCACCTCCGCGACCCCGTTGCCAAGGCTGAACGCGACTTGCCCGCGGTCGAACGGCGTGCGGCCCGCCCGCGGCGCGGCGGGCGGCGACAGCCGCGGTTCGGGCTGCCGCATCGCACCGGCGAGGTCGAGGCCGGAGACGTCGCCGCGGCCGAGCGTGAGCGTCGCGCGGCCGGAGAGCTGCCGCAGGAGGCTCCGGTTCCGGCCGCACGAGGCCTCGAACGTTCCGCTCGCGGTCGCCTTGCCGGACAGGAAGGCGGGGTAGCCTGCTGCGACGAGAACCGAGGCGGCATCCAGTCCGTCGGCGCTGAACTGCGCCTTCAGCTCCGTTCTGGTTCCCTCCACGAGCGCGGTGGACAGGCGGCCCTTGACCGCGCCGCCCTCAAGCTCCCCGCGCAGAAGCGACAGGTCGATGCGCTGCCCCGCCACGAGGAGGCTGCTGGCGCTGTCCTTCAGGGACAAGGGCCCCATGCGCAGGTCCGATGCCGACAGGCGCAGATCGAGCCCGATCGACGCGAGCTCAGGCGACCAGCGGCCGTTGCTCCAACTCCCGACGGCCCGGGCCAGGGAGGGCTTGAGCCAGCCGAGATCGAGGCGATCGGCGGCCAGCGTGGCGCGCGCGGACGGCGCTTCGCCGCCCCGGACCGACAGGGCCCCGTCCAGACTGTCTGCGCCGAGCTTCATCCGGAGCTGCGACCAGTCCACGCTGCGCCGGCTCGCGACCGCGTCGCCGGCAACCGACAGGGGCCGGTCCAGGTCCGGGCCGCTCCAGGGAGCGCCGACCCAACGGGCGAAGCCGCCGATGGACGGCGTTCCGACCGTCAGCAGGCCGCTGAACAGCACCGGCTCGGTCAGGCTCGCGGTGCCGGAGGCGAGAACGTCCACGAGCCGGCCGGTGAGCTTCGCGTCCACCTGCTCCGAGCCGCCGGCCAGGAGTGCGAGCGGCCGCTCGACCCGAAGCGAGGCCCCAACCGCCTCCCCGCGCCAGCTCGCGGATCCCGCGAAATCGAGGCGCGACCCCGGCCCGGGCCAGGCCAGCACGAGGTTGACCTCCTTCAGGCGCGCGGACCCCGTCCCGTCGCCGCGGCGGAGATCCAGGTCCGCACCCGTCACGATGAGCCGCCGCAGCCCCCGCCGGCTCGCACCTTCGACGGTGTTCCGGACCGCCTGCACCGACACGTCCGGCTGCCCGGGCAGGACCGGCCCCAGGTCGATCGCGATGCGGCCGCCGTTCACGGAGACTTCGGACGGTTCCAGTCGTCCGGCGAGAAGCGGAAGGATGCGCAGCTCCACCCGGAGCTGGGCGTCCCGCAGCACCTCCGCGCCGCCACGATCGGCGATCGTCACCCCGTCGAGCTTCATTCGGGGAACCGGCAGAAGCGCGATGGTGGTGCGGCCCGCCACCGCGAGGTCGAGGCCGTAGGCGCCGGCGAGATGCCGCCCGAACCGCCCCGAGAGCCCGTCGCCCGAGAACCGCCACGGATACAGGGCCGCTGCGGCGACCAGGAGCGCGACGGCGAGGAGCGCTGCAAGGGCGCGGCGGGACATGCGTGGAGGGCGGTGCGGTGAGGAGCGCGGGTCTGCGCCGGAGGCCGTGGACACGAGAGCCCGTCTCCCTCTAGGCCCGTATCAGCGTGATACCAGCAATTTGTCGGAAGCTTGGCCTTGCTGGTCCGCTGTCCCCAACCGCTTCGAACCGCGCCGAACCGCTTGGAGCGCCGGTGGGGCGCCGCTATAGGTGAGAAACGACCGGCGCGGGAGCGGGGGTCCAGGGAGTTGTCGCAAATGAAGAAGGTGTACCCGGACGCGCGCGCCGCGCTGGAGGGCGTCCTCAAGGACGACATGACCATCATGGCGGGCGGATTCGGCCTGTGCGGGATCCCCGACGTGCTGATCGAGGCGATCCGCGATTCCGGCGTGAAAGGCTTGACGATCATCTCCAACAATGCCGGCATCGACGGTGCCGGCCTGGGGCTCCTCCTCGAGACCCGCCAGGTCAGGAAGATGATCTCGTCCTATGTGGGCGAGAACAAGTTGTTCGCGCAGCAATACCTGGCCGGGGAGCTCGAGATCGAGTTCAACCCGCAGGGCACGCTCGCCGAGCGCATCCGGGCGGGTGGCGCGGGCATTCCGGCCTTCTACACGAAGACCGGGTACGGCACGCTGATCGGGGAGGGCAAGGAGACCCGCCAGTTCAACGGCGAAAACTACATCATGGAGACCGGGCTGTTCGCCGATCTCTCCGTGATCCACGCCTGGAAGGGCGATACGGAAGGCAACCTCGTCTACCGGAAGACCGCCCGCAACTTCAATCCGATGATGGCCACCGCCGCCAAGGTCACGGTCGCCCAGGTGGAAACCATCGTCGAGCCCGGCACGATCGATCCGGACCACATCATCACGGCCGGGATCTTCGTGAAGCGGATGATCCACGCTCCGGGCGCTCAGAAACGCATCGAGCAGCGCACCACACGTCCGCGCCTCGCGGCCTGAACAGGGAAGAACACGCACATGGCCTGGACACGCGACCAGATGGCGAAGCGCGCCGCGCAGGAACTGCGGGACGGCTTCTACGTCAATCTCGGCATCGGCATCCCGACGCTCGTCTCGAACTACATCCCGGCCGGCATGAACGTTCAGCTCCAGAGCGAGAACGGCATGCTGGGCATGGGCCCGTTCCCGTACGAGGGCGAGGAGGACCCGGACCTCATCAACGCCGGCAAGCAGACCATCACCGAGCTTCCGACCACGAGCTACTTCTCCTCGTCGGACAGCTTCGCGATGATCCGCGGCGGCCATATCGACCTGTCGATCCTGGGCGCCATGCAGGTGGCCGAAAACGGCGACCTCGCCAACTGGATGATCCCCGGCAAGATGGTGAAGGGGATGGGCGGCGCCATGGACCTCGTGGCGGGCGTCAAGAAGGTCGTGGTCGTGATGGAGCACTCGGCCAAGGCCAAGGACGGCACGGTCGAGCCGAAGCTGCTGAATCGCTGCAAGCTGCCGCTCACGGGCGCGGCCGTGGTGGACATGGTGATCACCGATCTCGGCGTGTTCGCGATCGACAAGCATGCCGGCTCCGGCATGACCCTGATCGAGATCGCCGACGGCGTGACCGAGGAGCAGATCCGGGCTCAGACGGAAGCGGACTTCAAGGTCGCGCTCGACGGCTCCCGCAAGGCGGCCTGAAGCGCGGCCCGCGGCGCCGGCCTGCGGGCCGGTGCCGTGCGCGGCCGGCTCGAGACGGTGAGCCACGTCACCGGTCCGAGCCCGGCCACCACGATCAGGAGCGCGGCCAGCGCCCCTTCCTCGAACAGGCCGCGCGAGGAGGCCCCGTAGACGAGGGTCGCCAGCGTCTCGACGTTGAGCGGGCGCAGTAGCAGCGTCGCTGGCAGCTCCTTCAGGCAATCCACGAACACGAGCAGCGCCGCCGCGCCGAGCGCCGGCCGCAGCAGCGGCAGCTGGATGCGCCGGGCGAGCGCGAGCGGCCTGGCGCCCAGGGTGCGGGCCACGCTCTCGATCTCGGACGGGGTCTGGGCGAGCTGCGCCGACAGGCCGCCGATCCCGATGCGCAGGAACCGGATGGCGTAGCCGACCACGAGCGCCCCGCCCGAGCCCATGAGAAGCAGGCCGGTTTCCCGTCCCGAAACGGCCGTCACCACCCCGCCGAGCAGCCGGTCCACCCCGATCAGCGGCCCGAGCAGCCCCAGCACCAGCACGGTTCCCGGAACCGCGTAGCCGAGTCCCGCCACGAAGCCGAGCAGCCGGGTGATCCTGCCCCTTCCGCGCCGGGCCGCGAGGGCGATCGGAATCGCCCAGAGCACGACCAGAACGGTGGCGGCGGCCGCGAGCAGGATCGTGGTGGCGAGATGGCGTGTGAAGTCGGGGCCGGCATTGGCGATCAGCTCGCGCCGGATCACCTCCCGGACCAGAAAGAGCGCCGGAACCACGAAGCCGACCAGCACCGGCAGCCCGCAGGCCACGCCGGCGGCCGCGCCGCGCCATCCGGTCAGTTCGGCCGGCTCCGTCAGGCCCGTTGCGGCGGCGGAGCCGGAATAGCCGGAGCGGTCGCGCAGCGCCGCTTCCGCCAGGAGCAGGAGCGCCACCAGGGCCAGCGCCGCGCAGGCGATCTGCGCCGCGCCCGTGAAGTCGCCGCGCTCGAGCCAGGCCGTGTAGGCCGACACCGTCAGGGTCCGGACGCCGAGATACTCGCTCGCCCCGATGTCGTTCAGCGCCTCGAGCAGCGCCAGGGCGGTTCCGGCGGCGAGCGCCGGCCGGGCGAGCGGCAGCGCGATGCGCCGGAACAGCGTCCAGGGCCGGCAGCCGAGCGTACGGGCCGCGGCCAGGATGGAAGGCTCGCGGGCCAGGAAGGAGGCCCGCACGGCCACGAAGATGTACGGGTAGAGCACGAAGGACAGGAGCAGGACGCAGCCCGGCAAGGAACGGATCTCCGGAAACCAGACATCCGCGACCCCGCGTCCGAACGCCTGCCGGAGCCCCGACCGGACCGGCCCGGCCGCATCCAGGAGCTCCACATAGACGAGCGCCGTCACATAGGTCGGCACCGCCATGGGGAGGGGAAGCAGCCAGGCCAGCGCGCGTGAGCCCGGGTACCGAAAGGCCGTCACCAGCCAGGCCGTGACGGTCCCCATCGAGCCGGCGAAGACCGCCACGCCGAGGAGAAGCAGAACCGTCTGGCGCAGCGCATCCGGCAGCACGCTCGCGGCAAGCGCGGCGAGCGCGTCCGAGCCGCCGAGGGACGCGGAGGCGACGAGCGACAGGAGCGGAGCCGCCACGAGGGCGGCCGCCAGGAGAGGAGCGAGCGAAATCACGACATCAGAGCGCCGGCGGCGACGGGGCCGCCGGCCGGGAGCCGCCCTGCCGGCCCCCGCCTGCGATCAGCGGTCGAATCCGACCTCGTCCACGAGCTCGCTCGCGCGCTTGCGGGCTCGAGCGACGTCGGAGAGCTTCATCGGGTCGGGCTTCAGCTGCCCGAAGGAGGCGATGAGCGGATTCACCGCGACGCCCGCCCGGACCGGGTATTCGTAGTTCACGTCCGCGAAGACCTCCTGGGCCTCGGCCGACACCATGTACTCGATCAGCCTCACCGCGTTGGCGCGGTTCGGGGCGTTCTTGGCGATCACCGCGCCCGAGATGTTCACCTGCGTGCCGCCGCCCTCGAAGCTCGGCAGGACCGGCCGCACCGCCGCCGCCCACGCCTTCTGCTCCGGGTTCTTTCCGTTGGTCATCAGGCCGATGTAGTAGGAATTGCCGAGCCCGATGTCGCAGACGCCGGCCGCGATGTCCTTGGCGACGTCGCGGTCGCCGCCGGACGGCTTCTTGGCGAGATTCGCCTTCAGACCCTCGAGCCAGGTCTTCGTCTTGGCCTCGCCGTGCTTCACCACCATCGCGGCCGTCAGGGCCGTGTTGTAGGGGTGCTGGAACGAGCGGGTGCACACCTTGCCCTTCCATTTCGGATCGGCGAGCCCCTCGTAGGTCAGGGCGGTGTCGCTCACCCGCTCCTTGGACGTATAGATCGTCCGGGCCCGCATCGAGAGGGCGGTCCACAGGTCGCCCGCGTCGTGGAGGTTGCGGGGAACGGCGTCGTTGATCGCCTCCGAGCCGATCGGCTGGGCGACCCCGAGGTCGATGGCCTGCTGCAGGCGCCCGATATCGACGGTGATCAGGACGTCGGCCGGGCTCTTGTCGCCTTCCGCCGCGATGCGCTCGGCGAGCCCCTGCTCCGAGAAAATGGCGTTGACCTTGATGCCGGTCGCCTTCGTGAAGGTGTCGAGCGTGGCGGAATACTGGCCGGGCTCGCGGTTGGTGTAGACGTTGACCACCTCGGATGCCCGTGCCGCGCCCGCGGCCGCGCAGGCCGCAAGCCCGGCGATTGCCGCCCGCACGCTGAATCCGACCGGGGTCATGACAGGTCTCTCCCGGGCAGCGCGCCTCCGCTGCCCGGGGCGGAATCATCACGCGGGTCCCCGAAAAGCAAGGAAAACCGTATGAACGCCAATAGCTTAGAAACAGTCTAAGTCCAGACTGCAGCCCGGCCGGGTCCCGTTCCGGCCGCGCGGCGCCGGGGTCGGGGCGGCCGCACCTGCGTCAAACAGGCCGGTGCGCCGCGTCCGAAGCCGTCCCGGAGGGCTCCGAGGGGGCTGTTCTAGGCCGAAGTTCACAGCCGAAAGGATGGATTGGCGTTGACGAGGGCTGCATCGCCGCTCAAGGGTCGCCCGCGGCGGATGATTCCGCGTGAAGCGAGGAGATGGCGGAATGGCCAAGGAAACGAAGACGGCTGCCAAGGCCGGGGAAGCCAAGACGGCGAAGTCGGCGGAAGCCAAGCCGGCCCGCAAGGTGAACCCGGCGCTGATGAAGCCCATGACCCCCTCGAAGGAATTGGGCGCCGTCGTCGGCACGAAGCCCCTTCCGCGCACCGAGGTCGTCTCCAAGGTGTGGGAATACATCAAGTCGAACAAGCTCCAGAACCCGAAGAACGGGCGCGAGATCCTGGCCGACGACAAGCTGAAGAAGGTGTTCGGCGTCGACAAGGTCACCATGTTCGAGATGAACAAGCACCTCTCCAAGCACCTGAGCTGAGACGCCGTTCGGCGCGTTGCCGCACGCTCCCGCGGACCTGCCGCGGGAGCCTGCTAGTAGGCGATGAGGAGCCAGGCGACGCTGCCGAGCGGGCATATGGCTCCCATCAGGAAGCAGATCGCAGTGTTGACCATCCTGGCCCCCGGTCGGCCGCGGTGGCCGTTTCAAGAACCCTGTACTGGCAGACATCCGGTTGCCCGGGTGTTGAGCGAATTGGTTTCGGGATCGTCATGGTTACTGGCCCGCTGATGATCCGGATCCGTCCGGACGGCGATGTTCTCCGGTGACGGGGCCGCTTGAGGTCGACGTCGCAATCGTCGGAGGCGGCATCGCCGGGGCGTCGCTCGCGGCCCATCTGTCGGCCGAGCGCTCCGTGGCTCTTCTCGAACGCGAGGACCAGCCCGGCTACCATGCCTCCGGCCGCTCGGCGGCGCTCTTTTCCGAGACCTACGGCAACGCCGTCGTCCGGGCGCTTTCGGTCGGAAGCCGCTCGTTTCTCGTGACGCCGCCGGAGGGTTTCTCCGATCACCCGCTCTTGACGCCCCGCGGCGCCCTGCATGTCGGCGGTCCCACCCACGACGCCCATCTCGCCCGCATGCTCGAGGAGGTGGGCCGCCTCGCGCCCTCAACCCGGCGCGTCAGCCGGGACGAGGCGCGGGCGCTGGTGCCGGTGCTCCGGCCCGATCGGGTTGCGTCGGGGGTGTACGAGCCGGACGCGATGGACATCGACACCAACTCCCTCCTGGCCGGCTTCCTGCGGGTCGCGAAGGGGCGGGGCGCACGGGTCGTGACGGGCGCGCAGGTCGCGGCGGCCGCCTTCGACGGAACGCGCTGGCGCATCGAGACGCGGGCCGGGGAGGTCCGGGCCGCGATCCTGGTGGACGCGGCCGGCGCCTGGGCGGACGAACTGGCCGGCCTCGCGGGCGCCGAACCGCTCGGCCTCACGCCGCTGCGCCGCACGGCCTTCGTGTTCGAGCCGCCGCCGGGCGTCGCGGTGGAGCGCTGGCCGATCGTGATCGGCGCCGACGAGGACGTCTACTTCAAGCCCGACGCCGGGCTGATCCTGGGCTCGCCCGCCGACGAGACCCCGTCCCCGCCGACCGACGCCCAGGCGGAGGAGCTCGACGTCGCGATCGCGGTCGAGCGCATCCAGGAGATCGCCGACCTGCCGGTCAGGCGCATTGTCCGGCGCTGGGCGGGGCTGCGCACCTTTGCGCCGGACAAGACCCCGGTCGCCGGGTTCGATCCGGACCTGCCGGGCTTCTTCTGGCTCGCCGGGCAGGGCGGGTATGGCTTCCAGACCGCCCCGGCCCTGTCCTGGTCGGCCGCGAGCCTGATCCTGCGCGGCGCGCTGCCGCCCGGGATCGAGGATCTGGGCGTCACGGCCGAGGCGCTGGCGCCCGGGCGGCTGAGGGGCTGAGCGGCCCGGTTTTCGCGCCCGCGTTCGTGCGGGCGGGGCGCCCCTCAACTTTTGCGGCCTTTGCTGCTATATGAAGCGCTTCCCGCTTCCGAAGGCCTTTCTCCAGATGGCGACGCCGTCGCTCGACCCCTCACCGCGTATCGACCCGGCCGCCCTCCTGGCGAGCCCGGCCGAGCCCGTGCCGTCGCCCGCCCGGGCCTCCCTGGTGGGCCTGACCCGTGCCGGGCTGGGCGAGCGCCTGGCCGAGATCGGCGTCCCCGAGCGCGAGGCCCGCATGCGGGTGTCGCAGCTCTGGCACTGGATCTACCACCGCGGGGCGCAGCATTTCGACGAACTCACCAACGTGAGCAAGGGCCTGCGGTCCGCGCTCGCCGACGCCTATACGCTCGACCGGCCGGAGGTCACGGCCGAGCAGATCTCGATCGACGGCACCCGCAAGTGGCTGCTGCGCATGCCGAAGACCGGCCCGCACGATCGCGGGGCGGAGATCGAGTGCGTCTATATCCCGGACAACGACCGCGGCACGCTGTGCGTGTCGAGCCAGGTCGGCTGCACGCGGACCTGCGCGTTCTGCCACACGGGCACGCAGCGCCTCGTGCGCAATCTCTCGGGCGCCGAGATCGCGGCCCAGCTGCTCGTCGCCCGCGACCGGCTCGGCGACTTCCCGACGCTCGGCGACCGCGAAACCGCGATCCTGCCGGATGGCGGGCGGCTGGTGACCAACATCGTCTTCATGGGCATGGGCGAGCCGCTCTACAATCTCGACAACGTCGTCGACGCCGTGGACGTGATCAGCGACGGCGAGGGCATGGCGCTGTCGCGCCGGCGCATCACCGTGTCGACCTCGGGCGTGGTGCCGGAGATGCCGGCGCTGGGCGAGCGGGCCAACACCATGCTGGCGATCTCGCTCCATGCCGTCCGGGACGAGCTGCGCAACGAGCTCGTGCCCTTGAACAAGCGCTACCCGATCGCGGCCCTGCTGGAGGCGTGCCGCAACTATCCGGGGCTGTCGAACGCGCGCCGCATCACCTTCGAGTACGTCATGCTGAAGGGCGTCAACGATTCCGACGCGGATGCGCGCGAGCTCGTCCGGCTGCTGCGCGGCATCCCGGCCAAGATCAACCTGATCCCGTTCAACCCCTGGCCCGGCACGACGTACGAATGTTCGAGCTGGGACAGGATCGAGCGCTTCTCCGACATCGTGTTCCGGGCCGGCTATGCGTCCCCGGTCCGGACCCCGCGCGGACGCGACATCCTGGCGGCCTGCG
This sequence comes from Enterovirga sp., assembly GCA_028290695.1. GTDB lineage: Bacteria > Pseudomonadota > Alphaproteobacteria > Rhizobiales > Beijerinckiaceae > Enterovirga. The sequence goes on from JAQGJJ010000211.1 coordinate 14,058, forward strand.
GCCAGCTGAAGAGCGAAACGGAGAAGCTCTCCGCCCGGGCGAGGCTGCTGCTGGAATCGGGCGAGGCCCGGGGGGCGACCGCCCCCTAGCCGGGGCCGCGAGGCCGGTCCGGTTCAGCCGAGGCGGCCGCTTCCCGCGCGCCGGACGATCTCGCGACAGCGGGCCCGGTCCAGCAACTGGTTCAGGTGGAAGCGGTCGCTTGTCGCCTCGGGATAATCCCGCCGTGTCGGGTCGTGGTTGTTGATGCACGAGACGAGCACGGCCGCGAAGGCGCTGGCCGCCGGCGTCGCAGGCACCTGGCGGGCTCCGGCCGCGTCCTTGTAGAAATCGTCGCGCATCAGGGACACGAGAAGGAGCCCGTACTGGCTCAGGATCATCGAATAGGCATCCTTGCCGATGGCGCCGTTCGCATAGGCCTGGCAGGCGGCGTGGAGGCCGTCCCGCAGCGCCAGCACGCCCTTCGACCGGCCCGCGAGTTCGTGCGTCGTTTCGGTGGTCTTCAGGCCGAGCTCGCCGTCGGCCGTCGCCGATCCGGTCGGGACCTTCACGGTTGTCTTGAAGTCGGTGAGGGTATCGGTCGAGAAGTCCGGCGATGGCTCCGAGCAGACCACATGCGCGGTGGTGTGCGGCAGCACCCGGTCCCGTTCCATCACGAAGCGCAGGTTGCCGGTGGCGGCCAGCGTCTGCGCCCGTCCGAACGGGAATTGCGCGGTTCTGAAATTCGGCGTGTCGCACCCGGCGGCGACACAGGCTGCGAGCGCAGCCGCAACGACCCTGATCATGCCCACCCCCCTGCAACGCTGGCCTGCCTTCGGCAGTGCCCGGTTCGCGCGCCCCACGGTCATGAGGTGCGCCGGCAATAATGCACGTACAGGTTGCGGTGAGAAGAGGCTTTTCGCTGCCGTTGCGTGTTGCCCTGCAGCATGCCGGCCCGTTAAGGTCGGTCATTCGCCTGGACCCGGTGCAAGCCCGGGTGGCTCTTCCGGCCGCCGATCCGCCGGACAACGCAACCGAGACGCTCTCCGCCCGGCACCATCGCCGGCCGTCCGTCCTTGCGGGTCCCGTCACACATGAACGCGCGCTCAACGCTTACCCGCGAGTGGTTCTCGAACCTTCGCGGCGACATTCTCTCCGGCACCGTGGTCGCGCTTGCGCTGATCCCGGAGGCGATCGGCTTCTCGGTGATCGCAGGCGTCGACCCGAAGGTCGGCCTCTACGCCTCCGTCGTGATCGCGATCGTGATCGCCTTCGTGGGCGGACGTCCGGCCATGATCTCGGCCGCCACGGCCGCGACCGCGGTTCTGATGGGCGGTCTCGTGCGCGAGCACGGCGTCCAGTACCTGTTCGCCGCCACGATCCTGATGGGGCTCATCCAGATCGCGGCCGGCCTGCTGAAGCTCGGGCGCCTGATGCGCTTCGTGTCGCAATCGGTGATGACCGGGTTCGTCAACGCGCTCGCGATCCTGATCTTTCTGGCACAGTTGCCGGAGCTCACGAACGTGCCGCCGGCCACCTACGGGCTGATCGCGCTCGGTCTCGCGATCATCTACCTGGTTCCGCGCGTCACCCGGGCCGTGCCGTCGCCGCTGATCGCCATCGTGGTGGTGACGGTCGTGGCCATCGTGTTCCGGCTCGATGTCAGGACGGTGGCCCAACTCGGCGAGCTTCCCTCCGCCCTGCCGAGCTTTGCGGTGCCGGACGTCCCGTTCACGTTCGAGACGCTCCGGATCCTGTTTCCGGTCGCGGCCACGCTGGCGGCCGTCGGGCTGCTCGAATCCCTGCTCACGGCCCAGATCGTGGACGATATGACGGACACGCCGAGCGGCAAGAACCGCGAATGCATGGGCCAGGGCACGGCCAACATCGCGTCGGCCCTGTTCGGCGGGATGGGCGGCTGCGCCATGATCGGCCAGTCGGTGATCAACGTCTCCTCCGGCGCACGGGGCCGGCTCTCCACCCTGGTGGCCGGGGCCTTCCTGCTCGTTCTGCTCGTCGCCCTCCAGGACCTGCTGGCGATCGTACCGGTCGCGGCCCTGACCGCCGTGATGATCATGGTGTCGGTGAACACCTTCTCCTGGCGCTCGCTGCTCCGGCTGCGCAGCAACCCGCTGCCGTCATCGGCCGTGATGCTGGCGACCGTCGTGACCACCGTCGCCACGGCAGACCTCGCCAAGGGCGTTCTCGTCGGCGTGCTGCTGTCGGGCGTGTTCTTCGCCGGCAAGGTGGCGCGCCTCAGCCGGGTGACCTCCGCGGTCTCCCCGGACGGCCGGACCCGCACCTACCGGGTCGAGGGGCAGGTCTTCTTCGCCTCCGCCGGCACCTTCGCGTCGGCGATCGACGTTCTCGAGCCGGTGGACCGGATCACGATCGACGTCGGCGCGGCGCATTTCTGGGACATCTCGGCGGTCGCCGCGCTGGACCGCGTCGTCACGAAGGCGCGCCGGCACGGGCGGATGGTCGAGGTGGTCGGGCTCAACGAGGCGAGCGCCACCCTGGTCAACCGCTTCGCGCTCCACGACAAGAAGGGCGCCGCCGCCGCACCGCACTAGGGCGCTTTTCGGAGGGGCCGCCGGCCCCCTGACATCCCATGAACCGGCGTCCGTCCCCTCACTGGGTCGAGACAGCTCTTCAGATCGCGAACAAGCCCCGGCCCGCCGTTCGCGGGGGCTTCGGCATGCCTGCGGCGCCGCGCCGGGGCGCCGCCTCGCGGCGGCCGCCTCTACATCACCACGGTCAGACGCTTCGCCGCCCGGGTCAGCCCGGTATAGAGCCAGCGGGCCCGGTGCTCGCGAAACGCCCAGCTCTCGTCGAACAGGACCACGTCGTCCCATTGCGAGCCCTGCGCCTTGTGCACGGTGAGCACGTAGCCGTAGTCGAACTCGTCCGACTTGCGGCGCAAGGAGAAGGACAGGTCGTCCTCGCGGCCCTCGAAGAACTCGCGCGGGACCGAAACCCGGACGGAGCGCTTGGTGTCCTCCTCCGGGGCGACGTCGAGTTCAAGCTTGCCGTCCCGCTCGCCGCGGGCCGTGGTCACGGTGAACAGGCCGCCGTTCAGCAGGCCCTTGGTCTTGTCGTTGCGCAGGCAGACGAGCGTTTCGCCGGCCGCCGGCATCGGATCGCGGAAGCCGTGCAGGTTGCGGATGCGCCCGTTATAGGCGCGGCGCGACTTGTTCAGGCCGACCAGCACCTGATCGGCCTTGAGGATCGCCTCCGCGTCGATCTCGCGCCGGTCGATGATGCGGGTGTCGCCGAAGGTGCCGCGCTCGAGCCGGCCGCCCTCCCGGACCGTGATCGACAGCCGGATGATGGGATCGCCCTTCGCCTGGCGGTGAACCTCCGTCAGCATGGCGTCGGGCTCCGCCTCCGTGAAGTAGCCGGCGCCCTTCACGGGGGGGAGCTGGGCCGGGTCGCCGAGCACCAGCACCGGCGTGCCGAAGGACAGGAGATCGCGCCCCAGATCCTCGTCCACCATCGAGCATTCGTCGATCACGATGAGCTTCGCCTTGGCGGCGTCGCTCTGCCGGTTGAGGGCGAAGCGCGGACCGGTCTCGCCGGACCCGCGCGAGCGGTAGATCAGCGAGTGGATGGTCGAGGCCTCGCCGCAGCCCTTTCCGCGCAGGACGAGGGCCGCCTTGCCGGTGAAGGCCGCGAAGCAGACGTCGCCGTCAACGCCCTCGGCGATGTGCCGGGCGAGCGTCGTCTTGCCGGTCCCGGCATAGCCGAACAGGCGGAAGATCGGCCGGTCGCGCGCCTTCAGCCATTGCGCGACGGCCGCCATCGCGCCGTCCTGCTCGGGCGACCACCTCACGAGACGGCAGGGCGGAGCGGCGGACGAGTCGACATTACGGAGGTTTAACCCGGGTGCGACGCGGCCGTAACCCGCCTTGCGGCAGCCTGTGACGGTCCGGCGCCTTTGCCCGACGCCATCTGGAGAACGGGATGAAGCGGTGGATCATCGGCCTGTCGGCGCTCGGCGCCGTCGTGACGGCGGGCGCCTGGGCCCAGGACCGTGGCAGCCGCGATCACGATTTCGGCGGCGGCCGGGGTTGGCGCGGCGGCCAGCACGGCCCGCTCTCGGCCGAGGATCGCGCGGCCTTCGCGGATGCGCGCCTCGCGGCCCTGAAGGCCGGGCTGAAGCTCAACCCCGACCAGGAGAAGCTGTGGCCGGCCGTCGAGGAGGCGATGCGCAGTCACGCCCGGCAGCGGAGCGAGGCCCGGCAGGCGATGCGCGAGCGCTTCTCGGCCCTGCGGGAGGGCGAGCGGCGGGACGTTCCGGAGATGCTGCGCGCCCAGGCCGACCGGCAGGCGGCCTCCGCCGACGCGATCCGCAAGCTCGCTGACGCGATGACGCCGCTCTACGCCACCCTGGATGACGGCCAGAAGCGGCGGCTCGCCGTTCTCGGCCGCGGCATGATGCGCGGCACCGGTCCGGTGCGGGGCGGCTTCGGGCGCGCCGGCGGTGGCGAGCGGCACCGCCTCTGAGCGGCGCCCGCGGAGGCTACAGCCGCCGGAGCGAGACCTGCTCGATCCGGTGGCTCGCGCCCTTGCGCAGGATGAGGCTGGCGCGCTGCCGGGTCGGGAGCACGTTCTCGTTCAGGTTCACGAGGTTGATGCGGCTCCACAGCCCCTCGGCGAAGTCGATCGCTTCGGCGTCCGAGAGCTCCGCGTAGCGGCGGAAATAGGACAGGGGGTCCCGAAAGGCGGTGTTCCGGAGCTTGAGGAAGCGCGCCAGGTACCAGCGGTGCAGATCCTCCTCGTCCGCGTCCAGGTACACCGAGAAGTCGAAGAAGTCGGATACGAACGGGATCGCGGCCCCGTCGCGGGGCAAGCGCGCCGGCTGCAGCACGTTCAGCCCCTCGACGATGAGGATGTCCGGGCGCTCGACGACCATCTCCTCGCCCGGCACGACGTCGTAGACGAGGTGCGAATAGAGCGGCGCGGAGACGGACGGCTTTCCGGCCTTGATGTCGGCCAGGAAGCGCAGGAGCCGGGCGGTGTCGTAGCTCTCCGGAAAACCCTTCCGGTTCATCAGGTCGAGGCGGGTGAGCTCCGCGTTCGGCCACAGGAAGCCGTCCGTCGTGATGAGGTCGACCTTCGGCGTGTTCGGCCAGCGGGCCAGCAGGGCCTTCAGGATGCGGGCGGTGGTGGACTTGCCGACCGCGACCGATCCGGCGAGCCCGATGATGTAGGGCACCTTGTCCGCCTTGTCGGCCAGCAGGAAGCGTTGGGTCGCCCTGAACAGGCCCTGCGCCGCGGCGACGTACAGGGACAGCAACCGGGACAGGGGCAGGTAGATCGCGATGACCTCGTCCAGCGAAACGGGGTCGTTCAGCGATTGCAGCTGCATCACGTCGGCGGCCGTCAGGGTCAGCGGCGTGTCGGCCCGGAGCTTGGCCCACTCGTCCCGGGAGAAGGTCCGGTAGGGCGACAGGTCCTCCTCGGACACGGGGGCCGGGAGCGGCGCAGCTGCCAGGCCGTCCACAGCGAGAGGCTCTCCGCCGATACGCTCGTACATCAACGCCTCATTGACCGCGCGCGGCCTTCTCGGCGAGCCCGGACTGGACCGTCCTCCGCTCGAGCTCGCGCATGACCTCGTGAACCGGGATGCCGGCGCCCCGCAACGTGACGAGGAGATGATAGACCACGTCGGCCGCCTCCGCCACGAGCCCGGCCCTGTCCCTTTGGACGGCCGCGATGACGGCCTCGACCGCCTCCTCGCCGAGCTTCTTGGCGGCCCGGGCGGGGCCGTCGGCCAGGAGCTTCGCCGTGTAGGATTCCGTCGGCGAGGCGGAGGCCCGGTCGGCCACGATGCGTTCCAGGTCGTCGAGCGTGAACGCGGTCATCGGCCGGCTCCCTCCCGGGTCGCCCTGCCGGCGCGGGCCTCGATCGCGGGCCGGGAGCTGGGGCGCTGGGGGCAGCCCACGCGGTCCGGATGGCTGGGGCTGAACACGGGCACCGTTCCTCCGCGTCGGTCACGGCACGGGCCGTGCGCCCGGAAGCGGGCCTGTGCGACGCCCACCTCTGGCCCGTTTCCGCCGTGACGCCAAGTGGCCCGCGGCAGCGAGGCCCTCAGGTCATCCTGATCGGGATCCCGGCCCTGGCCATGTGCCGCTTCGCTTCGCCGATCGTGTGCTCGCCGAAATGGAAGATCGAGGCGGCCAGAACCGCGCTGGCATGGCCGTCGCGAACGCCGGCCACGAGGTCGTCGAGACCGCCCACGCCCCCGGACGCGACGACCGGCACCGGCACCGAATCCGCGATCGAGCGCATCAGCGCGAGATCGTAGCCGGTCCGGGTGCCGTCCCGATCCATGGAGGTGACCAGCAGCTCGCCCGCGCCGAGCGACACCACCTCCCGGGCAAACGCCACCGCGTCGATGCCGGTCGGCTTGCGGCCGCCATGGGTGAAGATCTCCCACCGGTCCGGTTCGCCGGGCCCGGAGGCCCGCTTCGCGTCGATGGCGACCACGATGCACTGGTCCCCGAATTTCGCGGCCGCTTCCTTCACGAAGCCCCGGTCGTTCACGGCGGCCGTGTTGATCGCGACCTTGTCGGCGCCGGCCAGCAGCAGCGCCCGGATATCGGCCACGGTCCGGACGCCGCCCCCGACGGTCAGCGGCATGAAGCACTCCGCCGCGGTTCTGCCCACCACATCGAGCAGCGTGCCGCGGTCCTCGTGGCTGGCCGTGATGTCGAGAAAGCAGAGCTCGTCGGCCCCGGCGGCATCGTAGGCGCGAGCCGCCTCGACGGGGTCCCCCGCGTCGCGCAGTTCGAGGAACTTCACGCCTTTCACGACGCGGCCGTCCTTCACGTCCAGGCAGGGAATGATGCGGACCTTCAGCATCGTCGGCTCACAGTTCCGTCAGCATCAGTTCCTCCGAGGTCACCCGCAGCCGCTGCGCGGTCAGGCGGGCAATGGTCGCGAGCAGCGATTGGCCGAGATGGGGCTCCTCGCGCAAGAGATAGTCGAAGCCGTCGGTCGTGAGCACCCAGGCTTCGACATCCTCGTCCGCGATCACGTCGGCAGACCGGGGACGCCGGTCGAGCAGGCCCATCTCGCCGACCGAGGTGCCGGGGCCGAGGCCCGCGACGCGACGGTCCGCCCGGGTTCCGGGGATGCGCACGCTGACGCTGCCGCGCGTCAGGAGCCACAGGCGGTCCGCCGGCTCGCCGGCACGGCAGAGGGCGCTTCCGGCCGGGTAGGAGCAGGGCGTGAGATGCGCCTTCAGGGCGGCGAGCTCGCGTTCGGCGAGGCCGCCCGCGAGATCGGTTTCCTCGACCCTCAGCGCTCGCCAGGCGCTCGCCCCGGCGGCGTGCGCGCTGGCGAGGGCCAGCTCCTCCGCGCATTCGAGCGCCGCATCGAGGTCCTGGCACATGCCGTCGCGCGCACCGGCTCCGAGCGCCTCGGTCACGAGGCGGGCGAATTTCGGATCGGTCCCGGCCACCAAGAGGCGCATGCCGCGATCGCGGCACCGGGTCGCGATCTGCTTCAGGATCGTGGCGCCGGAGGTGTCGATATCCGTGACCCGCTTGAGGTCGAAGATGACCGTCCGGGCGGCGCCCTCCAGGGCCTTCACCCGGGAGGCGAGGTCGTCGGCGTTGCCGAAGAACAGGATGCCCTGAAGCTCGAGCACGACCGTGCTGCGGCCGCCCCCGCGCAGCAGGGCGAGGTCCGCCTGCGACCGGATCCGCTTCGAGAACAGTTGCGAGCCGTCGAGCTGCCGGCGCACGATGGGCCGGCTCATCTCGACGATGAACACGAGGCAGGACAGGCCGACGCCGACCAGCGCACCGGCGACCGGCTGCCCGAGCACGGTCGCGCCGGCGACCGCGACCACGATCGCGCCATTGCGGCGGGCCCGCACCCGCGCCTCCGGGTCGCCCCGGGCCACGAGCTCCCGGAGCAGCGTGATGCACCAGCGGTCCCAGAGCCGGTAGGCGATGCTGACCAGGACCGCCGAGAGGACGATGCCGGGCAGCAGGGCGATCGCACCCGGGGCCGCAACGGCGGCCAGCAACAGCAGAAGCGCAACCGCGATCGTGGACACGCGGCTGCGGCCGCCGCCAGCGAAATTGGTGCGGGCGAACGAGATGGAGGTCGTGACCGTCATGCCGCCCGCGAAGGCCGCGACCACGTTGGCGATGCCCTGGCCGGCCAGGTTGCGGCGCGGCGACACGTCGATGTCGTGCAGATCTTGCGCGGCCCGGAGCGCGAAGGTGAGGTCGAGCGTCCCCAGCAGCGCGAGTGTGACCGCGGTGAGGAGAAGCGTCTTCAGGACCTCCCAGTCGCCCAGGACCGTCATGAGGGTGACCCGGTCGAGGTCGAGGCCGAACGAGGCCTGATCGAGCGACACCGTGCCGACCGTGTGGCCGAGCTGGAGGGCGGGAAACAGCGCCGTGAGCAGGTGGTAGAGCGCCGTTCCGGCGACGAGGCCGACCAGCATCGAGGGCACGCGGGGCGCGGCCTTCTCGAGGAAGACGATCAGGGCGGCGAGCCCCAGGCCGAAGACCGGCATGGCCGGATGGAAGCTCAGGCCCGCAAGGCCGGCCGCCAAAGCCGGCAGCGAGGTGTAATCGAACAGCCGGGGAACCTGCTGGACCAGGATCAGGATCGCGAGGCCGGTGAGAAAGCCGGCCAGCACCGGATAGGGGGTGAATTTCACGGCCCGGGCGAGCCCCGACGCCGCGATCAGGGCCTGGAGCAGGCCGGCCAGGATCGCGGTGAGCGGCAGGATGGCGAGGGCGAGGCCGGCGTCTCCCTCGAACCTGCGCACCAGCCAGCCCACGAAGCTCGCCTGGATGAGCGCCATCGTGGTGGTGGTGACGTTGGGGACGAAGGACGAGGAGCGGGCCAGCGCCCCGGTCAGGCCGCCGGCCACCGCGCACAGGATGCCGGCGGCGGCTCCGATGGGGACGAAATCGCGCCCCAGCGGCTCGTACGCGACCACCCCGGCCGACACGCAGAAGGGCAGGGCGATGCAGCCGACGACCGCGCCCGCAGCAATCTCCCGGAGCACCTGCGGGAGCCCGGTTCGCCCCCGCGACGTCTCCGATGCCGGTTCCGCGACGTCCTGCACCGAGCGGCGCTTGACGAACGGTACGGTCATCCCAGCGCGGCGACGCGGTCCGCTTCGCTGCGTCGGGTGGCGCTGTCGGCGATGAGGGCGAGGGCTTCGGCGGGATCGATGCGGCCGTCGTACAGCGCGCGGCCCGTGATGGCTCCGCCGAGCGCCGCGCAATCGGGCCTGGTCAGCCGTTCCACGTCGGCCAGCGAGGCGAGGCCGCCGGAGGCGATGACCGGGATGCGGACGGCCTCGGCGAGCGCCAGCGTCATCGGGATGTTCAACCCCTTCAGGACCCCGTCGCGCGAGATGTCGGTGTAGATGATCGCCGCCACGCCGGCATCCTCGAACCGGCGCCCGAGTTCCTCCGAGGTGAGTGTCGACGTTTCGGCCCAGCCGTTGACGGCCACCAGCCCGTCCTTGGCGTCGATGCCGACCGCGATCCGGCCCGGATACAGCCGCGCGGCCTCGCGCACGAAGTCCGGATCCTTCACGGCCGCGGTTCCGATGATGACGCGCGCGACGCCCTTGGCGAGCCAGCCCTCGACGGTCCGCATGTCCCGGATGCCGCCGCCGAGCTGCACCGGGATCGTGACCCGGGCCAGGATGCCGTCCACGGCGGCGCCGTTGACCGTGCGGCCCGCGAAGGCGCCGTCCAGGTCGACGATGTGCAGCCAGCGGAAGCCCTGGTGCTGAAAGGTCTCGGCCTGGTCGGCCGGGTCGTCGTTGAAGATCGTGGCGCTGTCCATGTCGCCCTGGACGAGCCGGACGCAGTGCCCTTCCTTCAGGTCGATGGCGGGAAAGAGGATCATGGGGTCCAGCGCAGGAAGTTGGCGATCAGCGCAAGGCCGAGTGCCTGGCTTTTCTCGGGGTGGAACTGCGTTCCGGCCATGTTGTCGCGCGCCACGATCGCGGTGACGGGGCCGCCATAGGACGACACCGCGACGACCTCGGCGCCGTCCTTCGGCTGCAGCGCGTAGGAGTGCACGAAATAGGCGTGCAGTCCCTCCGGGCCGAGATCCAGCCCGTCCGTGAGGGGATGGTCGCGCTGCGGGTGCAGGGTGTTCCAGCCCATATGCGGGATCTTCAGGGAGGGATCCGACGGCTCGATCTGGCGCACGTCGCCGGCGATCCAGCCGAGCCCGGCGGTCGTCTCGTGTTCGAGGCCGCGGGTCGCCATGAGCTGCATGCCGACGCAGATGCCGAGAAACGGCCTGCCTTTGTCGTGGACGGCCTCGGTCAGCGCATCGACCATCCCGGGGATGGCGTCGAGCCCGCGGCGGCAATCCGCGAAGGCGCCGACGCCCGGGAGCACGATGCGGTCGGCCCGCGCCACCTGGGCCGGGTCCGAGGTCACGACAATCGGGCCGGCGGCGCCGGATTCCCGCGCCGCGCGTTCAAACGCCTTGGCGGCCGAGTTCAGGTTGCCGGAGCCGTAATCAACGACGACGACGCTCATCGCCAGCCCTCCCGGTCGGGAAACAGTCCGAGCACCGGCTCGTGCGCCGGGCGGAAGACCGGTACCGCGCCCGGAGCGCGCGCTCCCGGGGACGAGGCCGGGACGGGCTGATCGGCCGCGGGCGCGAGCCACCGCGCGAAGCTCTTGGTCTCGGCTTCCGCCATGTCGGACGCGACCACGAGGTCGCTTACCGGCCGCCGGCGGCGGGAATAGGCGAAGCGGCGCAGGCTCGCGCCCTCCAGGCCGAACAGGAGGTGGAGCAGGAACTCGGCCCCGAGGACCGTCCCGCCCGATGCGCCCGCGAGGAGAAGAAGCGCGGCGAGCCCGCCGATCGCCACGATGGCCAACAGCCCGATCCACCAATGCCGGTGCCAGAACAGCCACAGCGCGGGAAACAGGAAGGCCGGCCAGGAGAAGCCATCCCGCACGAGCTCGGAGCGCTCGAGCGCGCGCGGGTCGCCCGGAAGGGAATCGGCTGGAACGTGCAGCGTGTAGGTCGAGGACATCGGGAGCCTCAGAGTGCGCCTTTGGTCGACGGTATGCGGTCGCCCTCGCGCCCGTCGATCGCAACCGCGGCCCGGAGCGCTCGTGCGAGCCCCTTGAAGCAGCTTTCCGCGATATGGTGGCTGTTGTCCCCGTAGACCGTCTCGACGTGGAGCGTGATGCCGGCATTCATGGCGAAGGCCTGGAAGAACTCCCGCACCAGTTGGGTGTCGAACACACCGATCTTTTCCGTCGGGAACGTCGTCCTGAATACCAGAAACGCGCGCCCGGACAGGTCGAGGGCCACCCGCGTCAGCGTCTCGTCCATGGGGAGATCGACGCTGGCGTAACGCGCGACGCCGCGCTTGTCCCCGAGCGCCCTGGCGAAGGCGGTCCCGAGCGCAATGCCGGCATCCTCCGTCGTGTGGTGGTGGTCCACATGGAGGTCGCCGGTCACCTTCACGTCGAGGTCGAACAGGGCATGCCGGGCCAGAAGCTCCAGCATGTGGTCCAGAAAGCCGATGCCCGTCGCCACGGTGGCGCGGCCGGTGCCGTCCAGCGTCAGCGACACGGACACGTCGGTCTCGTTCGTCCTGCGGCTCTCGCTCGCGGAGCGCATCGTTCCTCCCGGGAAGGTTGTAGAAAAGGTCGTTTCGGGCCCTCAGTAGCAAGGCGAGGGCCACCATGCCACCACGGCAAAAGCCCGGCTGGTATTCGGCACCGCGATGATTAAGTGACGGTTCCCGCCGGAGCCAGCTTCTTGTCCGAAGACGTACCACGCATGCACGCGACCACCATCCTCATGGTCCGCAAGGGAGGCCGGGTGGTGATCGGAGGAGACGGTCAGGTAAGCCTCGGCCAGACCATCGTGAAGGGCAACGCCCGCAAGGTGCGACGCCTCGCCAAGGGCGAGGTGATCGGCGGCTTCGCCGGCGCGACGGCCGATGCGTTCACCCTGTTCGAGCGGCTCGAGGGCAAGCTCGAGCAATATCCGGGGCAACTCACCCGGGCCTGTGTCGAGCTGACCAAGGACTGGCGGACCGACCGCTACCTCCGCCGGCTCGAAGCCATGATGCTGGTCGCCGACCGCGACGTGAGCCTGCTTCTGTCCGGGGCGGGCGACGTGCTGGAGCCGGAGACCGGGCCGAACGGCGGCGTTATGGCGATCGGATCGGGCGGCAACTTCGCGCTCGCGGCGGCCCGGGCGCTCGTGGACACCGAGCTCGACGCGGAGGCGATCGTGCGCCGCTCCATGGCGATCGCGGCCGAGATCTGCGTCTACACCAACGGCAACCTCGTCATCGAGAGCCTCGCCGCATGATCGTCGGGGCAGCCCTCGACGAGGCTGTCGCCGAGACGCCCATCGCGGCCGATCGGGCGGCAGCCCTGTGCCGCCTCCTCCTCCTCACCATCGTCCCGGCCGCGCTCGCCCGCCGGCTGCCGCATCCCAGCGTCCAGACCCCATGACCAGCTTCTCCCCCCGCGAGATCGTATCCGAACTCGACCGGTTCATCGTCGGCCAGAACGACGCCAAGCGCGCGGTCGCGATCGCGCTCCGCAACCGCTGGCGCCGGCAGCAGGTCGAGGGGCCGCTGAAGGACGAGATCGCGCCGAAGAACATCCTGATGATCGGGCCGACCGGCTGCGGAAAGACGGAGATCTCGCGGCGGCTGGCCAAGCTCGCCGGGGCCCCGTTCCTCAAGGTCGAGGCCACCAAGTTCACCGAGGTCGGCTATGTCGGCCGCGACGTGGAGCAGATCGTGCGCGACCTCGTGGAAGTCGCGATCGGGCTCGTGCGGGACGAGAAGCGTAAGAGCGTGGAGGCCAAGGCGCATCTGGCGGCCGAGGACCGCGTGCTCGACGCCCTGGTCGGCAAGACGGCCCAGCCGGCGACGCGCGACTCCTTCCGCCGCAAGCTTCGGGCAAACGAGCTCGACGACAAGGAGATCGAGATCGAGATCCAGGGCGCCGCGCCCGCGATGCCGATGTTCGAGATCCCGGGCATGCCGGGCGCCTCGATGGGGGCCGTCAACCTGTCAGACATGCTCGGCAAGGCGCTGGGCGGGGGGCGCTCGAAGACGCGCCGCGTCACGGTGAAGGACGCCTACGAGCCGCTGGTCGCCGAGGAATCGGATCGGCTCCTCGACAGCGACGCGATCGTGGTCGAGGCCATCCGACAGGTCGAGAACAACGGCATCGTGTTTCTGGACGAGATCGACAAGATCTGCGCCCGGTCGGACGGCCAGCGCATCGGCGGCGACGTCTCGCGGGAGGGCGTGCAGCGCGACCTCCTGCCGCTGATCGAAGGCACGAGTGTCGCGACCAAGCACGGCACGGTGAAGACGGACCATGTCCTGTTCATCGCGTCCGGCGCCTTCCATGTCGCCAAGCCGTCCGACCTCCTCCCCGAGCTGCAGGGCCGGCTGCCGATCCGGGTGGAACTGAACCCGCTCACCATCGAGGATTTCCGCCGCATCCTGACCGAAACGGAGGCGAGCCTCCTGAAGCAGAGCGTCGCCCTCCTGGCCACGGAAGGCATCACGCTCGCGTTCACGGACGACGCGGTGGAGGCCCTGGCGAAGGTCGCCGTCGAGGTGAATTCCACGGTCGAGAACATCGGCGCCCGCCGCCTCCAGACGGTGCTGGAGCGCGTGCTGGACGACATCTCGTTCACGGCGTCGGACCGGTCCGGCGAGACGTTCACGATCGACGGCGCCTATGTGCGCGGGCAGGTCGAGGACCTTTCCAAGAACGCCGACCTGAGCCGGTTCATCCTCTGATCGCTCCGTCCGGCTCCGGCCGGAGCCGGTTCCGGCTTGCTGCGTTGCTGCCGGACGGGACAGGGAGGGCCGCCGATGGCCAGGCAGACACCAGCGCAGAAGAAGACCGTCGAACGCGTGATGCACGAGTTCAAGCACGGCGAGCTCAAGACCGGGGGCGGCAAGGGTCCCAAGGTGAAGAACCCGAGGCAGGCGATCGCCATCGCCCTGCACGAGGCCGGTTCCTCGAACCAGGAGAGCCCCAAGACCAACCGCCGCAACCTGGCGAAGACCAAGTCAAAGGAGCGGCGCGGCGAGACCGCCAAGGATGCTGCCGAAGGCCGCGGCGCCTCCGGCCCGCAAGGGGAGACCAAGGCCTCCCTCTACGAGCGTGCCAAGAAGGAGGACATCCCCGGCCGCTCCAGAATGAGCAAGGCGGAGCTCGAAAGGGCGCTTCATCACTGAATCGCCGCAAATTCTCATCCTGGGTTAGGAGCCGATTCAACCGAAGGGCACAGGGTTGCCGTTCAGCCCCGCCCGGGTGCTTAGGAGACGATGTTGCCTTTTGGACAGACGACCTCGCGAAGCCGCGCCGCGATTGCGGCGCTTCTGTTCGGATTCACGCTCTCGGCCGGGGCGGCGTCGGCAGCGACCTGCCGCGATCCCGCCGGGTTCGACAAGTGGCTCGGCGACATCCGGCGCGAGGCCATCGCCCGCGGCATCTCGGCCCGTGCCGTCGATGCGGGGCTCGAGGGCGTGACCTTCGACCAGGCCGTGATGCGCAAGGATCGCGGGCAGGGCGCCTTCCGGGTGCCGTTCGAGCAATTCGTGAAGAGCCGGGTGACGGCGGGACGGGTCGCGAAGGCCGGCTCGCAGCTTCGCCAGCGCGCCGCCCTGTTCAAGAGCATCGAGCAGCGCTTCGGGGTGCCGGGCGAGGTGATCGCGGCGATCTGGGCCATGGAGACCGATTTCGGCGCCGTCATGGGCCACATGCCGGTGGTCCGCTCGGTCGCCACGCTGGCCTACGATTGCCGCCGGACGGAGCGCTTCACGGGCGAGCTCTTCGCGGCCCTCCACGTCCTGGCGCGCGGCGATCTCTCCGCGGCCGAGATGAAGGGCGCCTGGGCCGGCGAGATCGGCCAGACCCAGTTCATGATCTCGAACTACGACAAGTTCGGCGTCGATTTCGACGGCGACGGCCGGGCGGACCTGATCCGCAGCGTGCCGGACGTCCTCGCCTCGACCGCCAACTACCTGAAGGGGCACGGCTGGCAGCGCGGCGCCGGGTGGAACCCCGGCGAGCCGAACTTCGCCGTCATCAAGGAGTGGAACAAGTCGGACAACTACGCCCGGGCCATCGCGCTGTTCGCCTCGAAGCTGGCGGACTGATCAGGGCGTCCTGCCCGCATCCTCGACGGTGCGGTGCAGGTGCTGCACGAGGGCGTCGTCAAGCCTGAGGCGGGCGGCGAGCAGCGCCAGGTAGCCGCGCTCCGCCGCGTTGTCGACGTCGATCGCCAGCAGGGAGGCGGCATAGATCTCCGCCGCCGCCTCCGGCCCCGTGGCGCCGCGCGCGACCGCATCGACATCGAGCGGCGCGCGCAGTTCGTCGATCACGAAGGCCTTGTCGTCGGGATCGAGGTCGAGCTTGTCCATGGCGGCGAAGATGTTGGCCTGCTCGGTCGCGTCGACATGCCCGTCCGCCTTGGCGGCCGCGATCATGGCGCGCAGCAGCGCCCGGCTCAGATCCTGCTGCTCGGCGTCCCCTGCCGGGTGGAAGGGGGTTCCGGGCGGCGGGGCCTGGAAGGCTCCGGCCGGCCGGCCCGGCTGCCCGAACGGGCTAGCACCCGCGGCAGGCACGAAGCCGCCGCCGCCGGGCTGCGCGCCGGCGCCCCGCGAGGCCTGACCCGCCTGCCAATCCTGGTAGGCCCGGTAGGCGAGGGAGCCGATCATCGCGAGCCCGCCGACTTTCATTGCCGACCCGCCGAACCGGCCGCCCTTGCGGGAGCCGAGCAGCACGCTCGCGAGCCCGCCCGCCAATCCGCCCGAACCGCCGCTCCCGCCGCCGCCGAGTTGCCGGGCGATGTCGCCCAGCGGGGACGAGCCATGCCCGCCACCATAGCCTCCGTGACCCTGGCCGTAGCTGCCGCCGCGCTCGCGGCCCCCGAGCTGGTTGGCGATCAGCTGACCGAGCAGCCGCTTGGCATCGAACATCGAAGACACCCGTTTCGCCGGCCCGCGCCGGCACCCAGGCTCAGGTGGGCGCCCCCCCGGCCGTCGCCAAGATGCTCAGCGGGGCGCCTTGACGCGGATCGGACCGAAGCGGCAGGACGAGGCCCGATCCACGTCCGGGCAGCGCCGGAAGCCGGTCAGGTCCCGGTTCAGGCAGACCCGCACCTCCTGCAGGTCGTCCCTCCGGCAGGTCACCGCCATCATGTCGGGCGACAAGCCGGGATTCGCGAGCGCGAAGGCACGCTCCAGGCTCAGGGCGGTGGTTTGCCCGTCCCGTGAGGGCGAAACCAGCGGCTCCGGGATGGCGACCATGTCCCGGGCCCGTCGCACGGCCCGGAAATACGCGGCCGGGTCGAGCCCGGAACAGGTCCCGTGCGTCCGCCATTCGTGCCGGGCGAGACCCTCGTCCGGAAAGATGTCGCGCGTCTCGTCGAGGACGTAGCGGGGCGGGGTACGGTCGGCTCCGCAGCGGGACGGGTAGCCGCGCTCGTGCTGCGGCCACAGGCCGTGCACCGTGAAGCCGAGCTTGCGGTCGCTGTCGCATTGCGCGGAGCCGCGCGACAGCCCGGTGGATTCGCAGAATTGGGGCGACCAGCTCAGCGCCAGGACGTAGAAATCGAATTCGCCCGGCCGCCCTCCGCGCTCCTGGGCCGCGGCGCCGCCGACGCATGCCAGGGCGGCGAGAAGCCAGCCCGCGAGGGCGGCGGTCCTGGTCACGCTGCCGGTCAGGGTCGGGCCATCCGGCAGGCGGGGCTGAAGGCGAGGTTGCGGTCGAGGCCGGTGACGCAGAACTCGACGCCCCATCCCTTGCCGAAAAGGTCCATGTCCTCGCGCACGGAATAGTCGACCCGCCGCCGCATGCCGTCGGACACGGTTGCGGTGGCGGTGCAGAAGCGGCGCGGGAGGAAGTCGAGCCCCCACGGACGCCAGGCGAGCGGCCTCACGTGGTCATAGGCCACGATCGTCAGGGACGAGTTCCAGAACCCCGCCTCCTTGTCGGCGAAGCTCCCGGACACGCGATCGAGCACGGCCGGATCGGCACATCCGGGCAGGTCCGCCACAGACGGAATGACCCGCTTCTCGGCCGGCGTGACCTCGCGGGCCGCGGCGGGGAGGACGGCGCAGGCCGCCACGAGGGTGACGAGAAGGAGGCGACGCATCGCTGGCGCTCTAGGTCGGGGCCGAGTCGGGCCAGCTTAGGCCAGCGCGGGCCGGGCCGGTCAATGCCCGGGCCGCAACACCGGCGGACTTAGTAGATCGTGGTTCCGCTGTGCAGTTGCGGCTGCAGCACCAGAGGGCTTCCCGCACTGCGCTCGCCGTTCGCGAGCGGCATCGGCTGCCCGGACCGGGCCGGCGAGGCTGCGCCGTAGCGCGGCGCGGGCGGGCTGTCCTGGAAGGACGGCGTCGGCCGGGGCGAGGTCGCCCGGGAGGCGAGGGGCTGGAGCCGCGGCGCCGGCGACATCGGGGCCGACCCGGCGACCCGGCTCGCCGGAGGGGCCGACCGGCCCCCGCCCGAGGACACCGCGTAGGGGTCGTCCTCCTCGTCGATCTCGAGCGGCTCGGATGGCTGCGGAAGCGGCCGGATCACCGGTCGCGGCTGCTGCATGGCCGGGCGGTCCGCGGTCCGGTCGGGGTCGAGGCGCGGCTCGAACTTGATGAGCGGCTTGCAGATGCGGCGCTTGCCGCGGGGATCGTGCCGGGCGAGGTCCAGGTGGAAGTGGTTGTAATGGTAGATGTCGGAGCCGGGGGCGAGCACGGTCGTGAAGTGCTGGCACGCGCCGATGAAGACCTCGCGCAGGAATTCCTGCTCGTCCTGGGCGCCCTTCCAGCCCTTCTCGACGCTGATCGACCGTCCGTCCGCGAGCTTGAAGGACATGATGTCGACGGCGTTGCCGAAGGAATGCTCGGACAGCTTGGCGCCCGCCTTGTTGTTGCGGCCGCGGCAGGAATAGGAGCCGGCCCGGATCTCAGCGACGCTCGACCCGAAATAGAGCTCCGCCGCCGGCTGGACGTAGGCGTTCAGCCAGGAATCGATCTCCGGGATGATGGGGCAGCCGAGCGTGAGGCGGTTGGACAGGCCGATGGAGCCGCTGCCGAGCGCGGCGACCTTGAACGGGTAGGTGATGCCGCACGCGCCCGGACCGTCGATCTCCGACGCCCGGGACATGTAGGCGCTCGGCGTGACCAGCTTGGCGGCGATGCACGCCTCCTCCGCCTGGGCCCGCCAGGGTTCCCGCTGCTCGAAGCCGAAGCGCCCGCATCCGACGAGCACGACAGCAATGAGGGCGAAGGCCAGAAACGCAACACAGCCACGGCGCATGATCTGCGAATGCCGCCGATTGCGTTAAGGCCGTCTCAACCCTGCCGGCCCGGCGCGCGTCCGGAGGTGGATCGACAGGGCCATCGCGTGGTGTGGTAAACGAAACCTTCACGCTGGCCGAAGGCCCCCATGCTGTCCCTCGTCGATCTTCTCAACCGTATCCGGTCCGGGGCGCTCACGCCGGATGCCGCGCTCGGCCTGGCACGGGCGGCGATCGCGGAGCGGGAGGGCCGGATCGGCGCCTTCGCGCATCTCGCCGAGGACCGGGGGGAGGGCGCGGGGGAGGGCGTGCCGGGGCCGCTCTCGGGGATCGCGGTCGGGGTGAAGGACATCATCGACACCGCCGACATGCCGACCGCCATGGGGTCGCCGATCTACGATGGCTGGCGCCCCAGGGCGGATGCCGCGATCGTCTCGGCGCTCCGCCGTGCCGGTGCGACGCCGATCGGCAAGACCACCACGACGCCCTTCGCCTTTCTGGATCCCACCGCCACCCGCAATCCGCGCAACCCGGAGCATACGCCCGGGGGCTCGTCGGCCGGATCGGCGGCCGCGGTCGCGGCCGGCATGGTGCCGCTCGCCCTGGGGACCCAGACCGGCGGCTCGGTGATCCGGCCCGCCTCCTTCTGCGGGGTCGCGGCGATCAAGCCCTCCTTCCGGCTCATCCCGACGGTGGGCGTGAAGTGCTTCTCCTGGACGCTCGACACGGTCGGGCTGTTCGCCGCCACCGTGCCGGACGTGGCGCTCGCCCTCGAACTCCTGACCGGCCGCCCGATGCGGGCCGCCGCGCCGGAGCCGATCCGGTTCGGCGTCGTGATGCAGGATTTTGCCGGCGACCCGGACCGGGACGGTGCGGCGGCGCTCGAAGAGACGGTCCGGGCCTTGCAGGCCGTCGGGATCGAGGCCCGCCCGGTGGCCCTGCCGGCCAGCATGGCCGAGGCCTGGGCGGTCCATCCGGTCATCCAGAGCTTCGAGGCTCGCGCCGCGCTGGCCTGGGAGTACGATCATCGCCGCGACGATCTTCCGCCTCTGCTGCGGGCCGAGCTCGAGGCTGCGCAGGGTGTCACGGCCGCCGAATACGACGCTGCCCGGAGCGTCGCGAACCGGGCGCGCCGGGACGCGAAGAGCGTCTTCGCGGAGGTCGACGCGATCATCACCTATGCGGCGCCGGGCGAGGCTCCGCATGGGCTGGGCTCCACCGGGCAGGCTCGCTTCAACCGGCTGTGGACGCTGCTCGGCACGCCGTGCGTCAACGTACCGGGCCTTCGCGGGGCATCCGGCCTGCCGGTCGGCATCCAGGTCGTGGCCCCCTTCGCCCGGGACCACGTCGCCCTGGCGGCGGCCGCCCGGCTCGAACGGGCGCTCTCCAGCTGAGCGCGGCGGGCGCCCGCACCGCACCATCGATTTCGGCTTCACCGGGGAAACCCGGCCTGCTAACCTCGCGTTAACCGGGCATGGGGGCTGCCATGGACACGATCATCAAAGGTCAATGGTGGGCGCTGATGCAGGCGGGCGTGTTCTGCGCGGCGCTGGGTCTCCTCGGCGCAATCGTCGTCGGGGTGTTCTGACGAATCGGAGCCGAACATCGACCTTGGGCGGCCGCGGCCGGTAGGCATACTGTCCCGCTGCGACGCACCATAAACGTGGCGCCGGCGGCACGCGACACCGAGGTCGCCGCGGCGAGCCGCCTCCTGCTATAGGTCCCCCTGAGCTCCGGTCGTCGGCCGGGTACGAACCACCAGCGGGTGATCCCATGCCTCAGCCGAACTTCCGCTTCGATGTCGACGCCGAAGGCGTGGCGCTCGCCACCTGGGACATGCCCGGACGGTCCATGAACGTGATCACCCCCGAGGTGATGGCGGAGCTCTCGGAAATCGTGGAGCGCGTATCCTCCGATCCCGGGATCAAGGGATGCGTGATCACCTCCGGCAAGGAGAGCTTTTCGGGCGGCGCCGACCTCACCATGCTGCAGGGCCTCGGCGCCGAGTTCGGCCGGCTCGCGAAAGCCGAGGGCGAGGAGAAGGCGATGGGCTTCTTCTTCGAGGAGTCGCGCAAGCTTTCGCTTCTGTACCGCCGGCTCGAGACCTGCGGAAAACCCTTTGCGGCCGCCGTCCACGGCACCTGCCTCGGTGGCGCCTTCGAGCTGGCGCTCGCCTGTCATTACCGGGTGCTGTCGAGCGACGACGCCACACGGGTCGGCCTGCCCGAGATCAAGGTCGGGCTGTTTCCGGGCGCCGGCGGCACGCAGCGCGTGTCGCGGCTGATGCAGACCGGCGATGCCCTCCAGATGCTGTTCCGCGGCGACCAGATCCGCGCGCTTCTGGCCAAGAACATGGGCCTCGCCCACGAGGTCGGGAAGCGGGACGAGATCGTCGGCAAGGCCAAGGCCTGGATCGAGGCCGGCGGTTCCGCGGTCGCGCCTTGGGACCTGCCGAAGTTCAAGGCGCCGTCCGGCAAGGTGTATTCGCCCGGCGGGATGATGATCTGGCCGCCCGCGAACGCGATCTATCGGCGGGAGACGCACGACAACTACCCGGCGGCCAAGGCGATTCTCCAGTCGGTCTACGAGGGCCTGCAGCTCCCGATGGATCTCGCCCTGAAGGTGGAGAGCCGGTACTTCGCCAACATCCTCCGCTCGAAGGAGGCAGCCGCCATGATCCGCACGCTCTTCCTGTCGAAGGGCGAGCTGGAGAAGGGTGCCCGTCGTCCGGCCGGTGCTCCGGCCTCGAACCTGCGAACCATCGGCGTGGTCGGGGCGGGGTTCATGGGGGCCGGCATCGCCTATGTGACCGCGCAAGCCGGCATGAAGGTGATCCTGGTCGATCGCGACCAGGAGGCTGCCGACAAGGGCAAGGCCTATTCGCAGCAGCTCGTGACGGACCAGATCAACAAGGGCCGGGCGAAGAGCGCCGATCGCGACGCGCTGCTCGCCCGCATCGAGGCGACGCCGGATTACGGCGCTCTGGCCGCATGCGACCTCGTCATCGAGGCGGTGTTCGAGGACCCGAAGGTCAAGGACGAGGTGATCCGCAAGGTCGAGGCGGCGATCGGGCCCGATTGCGTGTTCGCGTCCAACACCTCCACCCTGCCGATCTCCGGCCTGGCAAGGTCGTCGGCGCGACCGGCGCAGTTCGTCGGCATCCACTTCTTCTCGCCGGTCGAGAAGATGATGCTGGTCGAGATCATCAAGGGCCGGGACACCGGGGACGCCGCCCTCGCGGCGGCGCTCGACTACGTGCGGGCCATCCGCAAGACCCCGATCGTCGTCAACGACGCGCGCGGCTTCTTCGCCAACCGGTGCGTCGGCGCCTACCTTCTGGAAGGCCACCTGATGCTGGCCGAAGGCGTTCCGGCGGCGATGATCGAGAACGTGGCCCGGATGGCCGGCATGCCGGTCGGGCCGCTGTCGCTGAACGACGAGGTCGGCATCGATCTCGCGCTGCGGATCGTCAAGGCGACAAAGGCGCAGGTCGGCGAAGCGGCCGTCGATCCGAACCAGGAGCGCATTCTCACCGCGATGGTGGAGCGCGAGGGCCGGCTCGGGCGCAAGAACGCGAAGGGCTTCTACGACTACCCGCCGAAGGGCCAGGGCTCCAAGCGGCTGTGGCCCGGTCTGCTCGAGCTGCAGCCCGAGCCTCTCGATCCGGACCGGATCGACGTCGCTGAGCTGAAGCATCGCTTCCTCGTGGTGCAGGCCCTCGAGGCGGCCCGCACGGTGGAGGAGGGCGTGGTGACCGACCCGCGCGAGGCCGATGTCGGCTCGATCCTCGGATTCGGCTTCGCTCCCTTCACCGGAGGGGCGCTGTCCTACATCGACGGCATGGGTGCGAGGGCCTTCGTGGCGCTCGCCGGGGCGCTGGAAGCGAGGCACGGCCCGCGCTTCGCGCCGAACCGGCTGCTGCTCGACATGGCGGAGAGCGGCGGCAGCTTCTACGGCCGCGATCCCGTCAAGGCCGCCGCGTGAACGGGACCGGCGGGCGCGCGCGGGCCGCGCGTCCGGCCGTGAGCGCCTGAGCGGCCCTATTCGGCCGCGACCCGGGTGATCTGGACCCGCGACAGCAGCGCCCGCAGAGCGGCCGGCTTGAGGGGTTTGTTCAGCACCGCCACCTCCGCCCGGGCCGCGCGCTCGCGCAGTTCCGGCGTACCGTCGGCCGTGATCAGAACGGCCGGCACCGCGATGCCGAGCTCCTCGCGCACACCGGCCACCGCCGCCAGGCCGTCGCCATCGTCGATGTGGTAATCCGCGAGCACGATCGCGGGCGTGTCGAAGGATCCGCGCAGCCGCTCGAGCGCGCCCGCGAGCGAGGTCGCGGTCTCCACCTCGCAGCCCCAGCCCCTGAGCAGCGTCGCCATGCCGTCGAGCACGGCGCGCTCGTTGTCGATCACGAGAACCAGCAGGTTGTCGAGCGGGGCGAGGGGAAGCTGCGGCCGGGCCGGCGGAGACGCGGCGCTCTGCCGGCGCTCGGCCGCCGCGACCGGCACCTCGATCCAGAACAGGGAGCCGCGGCCCGGCGCCGACCTGAGGCCGAACTCGACCTCGAGCGTCTTGGCGATGCGCTCGACGATGGACAGGCCGAGCCCGAGCCCGGGCGCGGCCTTCGCCCCCTCGGCGAGGCGCTTGAACTCGCGAAAGATCGTCTTCTGCTGTGAGGCCGCGATGCCGAGGCCGGTATCCCGAACCTCCAGGCAGACGCTCGATCCCCGCCGCCGGGCCCCGACCAGGACGCGGCCGGAGGGCGTGTACTTGATGGCGTTCGAGATGAAATTCTGGAGCAGTCGCCGCAGCAGCCCCCGGTCGGAGCGGATCGCCAGCGAGGTCGGCATGAAGGTGAGGGTGAGTCCCTTGGCGCCCGCGGCCGGCTCGAACTCGAGGGCGAGCTGCCGGAACAGGTCCCCGACCGCAATGGTGGACAGGCGCGGCTTCAGCGCTCCGGAATCGAGCTTCGAGATGTCGAGCAGCGTGGTCAGGATCTCCTCGACCGCGTCGAGCGAGGCGTCGACGTTCTCGGCGAGCTCGGCCTGCGGCGTGTCCCGGGTGCGTTCCGCCAGCGAGGTCGCGTAGAGGCGGGCAGCGTTCAGCGGCTGCAGGATGTCGTGGCTGGCGGCCGCCAGGAAGCGCGTCTTGGACGCGTTGGCGTCGTCGGCCTCCCGCTTGGCGCGGGTGAGCTCTTCGTTCAGCCGGGTCAGCTCCTCGGTGCGCTCACGGACGCGCTGCTCGAGCGTCTCGTGCTCGCGCTCGCGGGCTTCCTCCTGAGCCGCCATGTCGGTCACGTCGGTGTAGGTGTTGACGAGACCGCCGCTTGGCAGGCGGTTCGACCGAACGGAAATGACGCGGCGGGTGGTGTGCAGCTTCACCCGCACCGGGCCGGGATCGTGGATCAGGCTGTGAAGCCGGAGCGCGATCAGATCGTCGACGTTGTCCGGCCCGTAGGCGCCGCGCTCGGCGTTCACCCGCACGATCTCCTCGAGCCCGATGCCGATCCGGACGAATTCCGGCGGGAAGCGGTAGAGGTCGATGAAGGCCTGGTTCCAGGCGAGGAGGCGCAGGTCGCGGTCCAGCACGGTGATGCCCTGCTGGGCATGGTCGATTGCGTGCTGGAGCAGGTCGCGGTCGTGCTGCAGCGCCGCGGATGCCTCGTCCAGCAGCCGCAGGGCCGCGCCCGTGGACAGGTTGCCCCGCCGCAGGACGAGGGACAGCGCCAACCGGGACGACGAGGCCCCGATCGCGGATGCCAGCAGGTGCTCGGCGTAGCGCAGGAAATGAATGTCGGCCTCGGCCCGCCCGTCCGCCACCATGCCGCGCGAGCGCGCGAAGCCGACAAACGAGCGCCGTGTCCTCTCCTCACCGAGGAACCGGCCTACGGCCCCTTGCAGCTCGTCCACCGACACGCTCGCCCGCAGGAGCCTCATCGTCGGCGCCATCGGCATCTGGGTCTCGCCCATGAAGGCGGAGGCCTGCAGCCGCTCGAGGGCGGTCGCCGGTCGCCGGAGCGAGAAGATCACGAAGCTCGCCACGTTCAGCAGCAGGCTCCACAAGACCCCATGGGTCAGCTGCGGCAGAACCAGCCCGCCGAGCGCCGTCGGGCGCAGCGCCGCGATACCGAACGGCCCCTCCGCGACGAGCACGGATCCGGCCCCCTCTCCGGCAAGCACCGGCAGGAGCAGCGTGTAGGCCCAGACTGCGATGCCGACGCCGAGCCCGGCACTGGCTCCGAGCGCAGTAGCCCTGCGCCAGAATAGGCCGCCCAGGAAGGCGGGCGCGATCTGCGCGATGGCCGCAAAGGACAGAAGCCCGATGGCCGCGAGCTCGTCTTCCCCGGCGACGCGATAATACAGGTAGCCGAGCAGCGTCAGCACCACGATCGCGGTGCGTCTCACACCGAGCACGAAACCGCCGAGATTGCGCGCCCGCTCACCCGTCCGAACCGCCGGAGAGAATCCGATCCGGCGCAGCAGAAGCGGCATGACGAGGTGGTTCGACACCATCACCGAGACTGCGATCGTCTCGACGATCACCATGGCGGTCGCCGCGGACAGCCCGCCGAGGAACGCCAGCAGGGCAAACAGGCCGGACCCGGCCTTGAGCGGCAGGGCCAGGACCATCATGTCCGTGTCGCCGCCGCTCGGGAGGAGGTGCAGCCCTGCCAGCGCCAGCGGCACGACGAACAGGTTGATGAGAATAAGGTAGAGCGGGAACATCCAGGCCGCCCGTTTCAGGTCGTCGGGCCCGCGGTTCTCGACCACCGTCATGTGGAACTGGCGCGGCAGCAGCAGCGCGGCGCAGGCGGACAGGAGAACGAGCGCCGAATAGCTGAGGGGATCGGCGGTCGGCCCGAGGAGGTCCAGCGCATGGCCGCTGCTGCCGATCCGGGCGACGAGATCGCGAAAGCCGTCGAACATCCCGTAGGTCACGAAGAGACCCACGACCGTGAACGCCGCGAGCTTCACGATGGACTCGACCGCGATCGCGAGAACGAGGCCGTTCTGGTGTTCCGTCGCGTCCGCGTGACGGGTGCCGAACGCCACCGCGAAGGCGGCCAGAACCAATGCGACCAGGAGAGCGATGTCGCCGAACACCGGGACGGCCGCGGCCGTCGAGGTCCCGTCCGCTGCCAGGAAGACCTGGACCGAGGTCGACACCGCCTTCAGTTGGAGGGCGATGTAGGGGACGGCGGCCACGACCGTGATGCTGCAGACGAGCGCGGCGACCCGTTCGCTCTTGCCGTAGCGGGCGGCGACGAAATCCGCCACGGAGGTGATGTTCTGCGCCTTGGCGATCCGGATCACCCGGGCGACCAGCGGATAGCCGAGCCCGATCACCAGAATCGGTCCGATGTAGATCGCCAGGAAGTCGAGCCCGGAATGGGTGGCGAGCCCGACGGAGCCGTAGAAGGTCCAGGAGCTGCAATAGACCGCAAGCGCCAGGGCGTAGATGGTGGAGCGCGAGCGGCGCATGATCCGCCTGCGCCCCGACAGGTCGCCCCAATGGGCGAGGGCAAAGAGCAGGCACAGGTAGACCAGCGCCGACAGGACGACGGCCCAGCTTGCGATCATGCCCTACGCCGGATGTTCACGCAGCCCAGATTAGCGGCCCGGAGCCGACCGCGCTATCGAAGCCGTTCAACGCGGTTACGGCCGGGCCCGGGGGGAGGGCGCCATGCTCGAGGAATTCAAGAAGTTCGCGCTTCGCGGAAACGTGGTGGACCTCGCGATCGGCGTGATCATCGGGGCCGCGTTCGGGAAGATCGTGGATTCGCTGGTCGGCGACATCTTCATGCCGATCATCGGAGCGGTGACGGGCGGGCTCGATTTCTCGAATTACTACACGTCGCTGTCGGGCACGGTTGCGAGCGGTGCCGCCTATCTGGACGCCAAGAAGCAGGGCGCCGTGCTCGGCTGGGGCAACTTCATCACCGTTGCGATCAACTTCGTGATCATCGCGTTCGTGCTGTTCCTGGTGATCCGGGGCATGAACCGCCTGAAGCTGCATACGGAGAAGGCCGCGGCGGTTCCGGCGGACGTGCAGCTTCTGACCGAGATCCGCGACCTCCTGTCCGAGCGCGCTTCCCCGTCCCGGTGATCACGCCCGGGAATGGCATCGATCACGCATATTGAAATCGCCGCGGGGCCGATCTGATAGACTGGGCCTCCGCCGAACGAGTCCTCCGATGCCCGCCTCGAACTTCGCTTCCACGCTTCAGAGCATCAGGCCGGAGGCCGCGCGCGCCCCCACGAGCGGCATCGTCGAGGTCGCCAATTACGGCCGCGGCCGCGACGGGCTGATCCCGCTCTGGATCGGCGAGGGGCACCTGCCCACCCCCTCCTTCATCGCGGACGCAGCGGCCCGCTCGCTCGCCGACGGCGAGACCTTCTACACCTGGCAGCGCGGCATCCCGGAGTTGCGCGAGGCGATCGCCCGCTATCACGAGCGGCTGCACGGCCGCCCCTTCGACCCGGACAGCTTCTACGTCACGGTCGGCGGCATGCACGCCCTGCTGATCGCGACCCGCATTGTCGCCGGGGCCGGCGACGAGGTGCTCGTCCCGACCCCGATCTGGCCGAATTTCGAGGGCGCGCTCGAGGTCGTGGGCGCCCGCCCGGTACCGGTGCCGATGGTCGCTGGCGCGACAGGGTGGACGCTCGATTTCGACCGGTTCGAGGCGTCGGTGACGCCCCGCACCCGTGCGCTGGTCGTGAACTCCCCGTCGAACCCGGCCGGATGGGTCGCCTCGCGGGCCGACCTCGTGCGCCTCCTCGATCTTGCGCGCCGGCACGGGCTCTGGATCATCGCGGACGAGATCTACCAGCGCTTCGTGTACGACCCGGCGCTGACCGAACCGAACGGCCGCTCCGCCTCGTTCCACGACGTCATGGCGCCGGACGAC
Source organism: Enterovirga sp. (assembly GCA_028290695.1). Lineage (GTDB taxonomy): Bacteria > Pseudomonadota > Alphaproteobacteria > Rhizobiales > Beijerinckiaceae > Enterovirga. The sequence goes on from JAQGJJ010000211.1 coordinate 41,254, forward strand.
CGCATTCTGTTCGTGCAGACCTTTTCCAAGAACTGGGCCATGACCGGCTGGCGCATCGGCTGGCTCGAGGCGCCGCCCGCCCTCGGCCCGGTCATTGAGAACCTCGTCCAGTATTCGACCTCCGGGGTGGCGGCCTTCCTGCAGCGCGGCGCGCTGGCCGCCATCGAGCAGGGCGACTGGTTCGTCGAGGAGCAGATCCGGCTCGCGCACAGGAACCGGGACATCGCCTGCGCGGGCCTCCGGGCGACGAACGTGGTCGGCCTCCCGAACCCGCCCGGTGCGTTCTATGCGTATTTCAGCGTCGAGGGCGTGCGCGACAGCCGCAAGCTCGCGCTCGACCTGATCGACCGTGCCAATGTGGGCCTGGCGCCCGGCACGGCGTTCGGCGAGGGCGGCGGCGAGCACCTGCGGCTCTGCTTCCTGCGCGACACCGCGATCCTGGAGGAGGCGATCGAGCGCCTCGCCTCGGCGCTTCCGGACCTGGCGCGCGCCGCCTGAGCGGTCACGCCCCCTCGGCGATTCCGGCGGGGCGCCGTTCGAGCAGGTGCTGCAGTGTCGCGAGGGTGGAGCGGTCCAGGATGCCGTCCACCCGTGCCGGCCGGAAATGCCGCTGAAAGGCAGTCAGCACCGAGACGGTCGCGGCATCGAAGACGCCGGTCGTCTCGATCCCGTAGCCGAACTCGGCCAGCGCATCCTGCAGCGCCTCGACGCCCTCGCCCGAGCCGCCCGAAGCGAGCAGGTGGTCGTCGTCCGGCGGCGGCGCATCCACCCACAGGCCGATCCCGGCCTCCGCCAGCCTGTCCCACGGGAACAGCTCGCCCGGGTCCTCCTTGCGGCTCGGCGCCACGTCGGAATGGGCCAGCACACGGTCCGCCGGAATGCCCCAATCCCGGACGATCGCGTCCGCGAGCGTGATCACGGCCCCGATCTGAACCTCCGGATAGGGTGGAAGGCCGCCGTCATGGCCGGGATTGACCACCTCGATCCCGATCGAGCACGTGTTGATGTCGGTCTCGCCGGCCCACGCGCCGGCTCCGGCATGCCAGGCGCGCCGATCTTCCGGCACGAGCTGCGTGACCGAGCCGTCCTCGCCCACGAGGTAGTGCGCCGAGACCGCGGCCTCCGGGTCGCACAGGCGCCGCAACGCCGCCTCGGCGCTCGACATGCCGGTGTAGTGGAGAAGCAGCATGTCCGGCCGCCGCCCGCCGGCCCGCTCGCCGTGATTCGGCGAGGGCACGAAGCGGGACACGATGTCGGCGGCGCCGACGCTCATGCGGCGGACGGGGACGCCGCGTGCTCGCGCTCGATCCGCTCCCAGGCGGCGTTGATGGCCGCGAGCCGGTCGGTCGCGATGCGGATCGCCTCCGGCGGCAGGCCGCGCGCGATCTCGCGATCCGGATGGGTGTTCCGAACCAGCGCCCGGTAGCGGGCCCTGATCTCGGGCAGGCTCATCGCCCGGCTGGCCCCGAGCACGCGGTAGGGATCGTCGGGGTGCACGACATGGCGGGCGAGAACCGATTCGAACCAATCTTCGTCGCGCCCGAAGGCGTTCGCAACCCCGCGCAGGTAGGCGAGCTCGGCCTCGTGCACGGCACCGTCCGCTTCCGCGATGAGGAACAGTCCGTCCAGGATGTCGTCGAGGAGAGCCGGCTCCTCAGCAAAGGTGCGGGCGAGCTGCCCGGCATAGGCTTCGAAGCCGTCGGTGGTGGCCTGGGCCAGACGGAACAGCCGCTCCACCATGGGGCGGTCGGCGGGCGGCACGACCACGATGCGGGCGAAGGCCTCCACCTCGGATCGCAGCACGACCCCGTCCGCCTTGGCCATCTTGGCCGACAGCGCGACGAGACCGGTCGTGAGCACAACGTCGCGAGGGGCCGGGCCAAGCACGGCGCCCTCACGGTCCACGAGGTAATGCCCGGCTAGAGCCCCGAGCAGGGCGCCGAGCGGACCTCCGACGGCGAGACCGAGACCCGCGCCGCCGAGCTTTCCCCAGACAGACATACCTGCGCGAGGCGCGCCGTCACGAAAGGCAAACGCGCCCCGCCTCGCAGGTCGTCAGCGGCAATACACGTTGCCGTAATAGTCGGTATAGGTGCCGTTGGGGCAGGGCGCGCTGGCCGCGCCCGCGATGGCGCCGACGCCCGCGCCGATCGCGGCGCCCGCGAGGGTCCCACCGACCCGGCCGCCCGAGGCCGCCGCGCCCAGGGCCGCGCCG
>JAQGJJ010000228.1 GCA_028290695.1 Enterovirga sp.
GCCCGGTCGATGGCGGCCGCAGCGGTGCGCTCCGCCTCCTCGCGGGCCTGCCGGACGATCTCCTCGGCGAAAGGCTCGAGGATGAAGGACCCGGCTCCCTGGTCGAGCACGATGTCGTCGTCGTCCCGCACCCGTTCAACGGCCGTGAGCGCCAGCAGCGTCGAGGCGATGGAGGCGCCGACGGCTGGAATGAACACGAAGAAGAACAGAAAGGAATGGATCTCCTGGTCGGTCACCTGGGACGGGTCCTTGAAGAACACCATCGCGGTGAAGGAATGGAGTTGGGACCGCATCACCGCGTCCCGGAAGCCGACCTCGGCCTCGCTTTGCGCCCGGTCGACCTGCGAGCGGTCGAGCCGGGCCAGCACGGCACGGGCCTCGTCCAGGCGCTGGGATGCGTCCTGCCTGTCCTTCTGGGCCGTGCCGAGGCTCGCCTTCATGGCCTCCGTGCGGGGATCGGTGGAGCAGCGCGTGCCGGTCACCCGGCGACCGTCCGGCGTCGTGGAGGTGGTCCGGAAGCAGCGCTGCGCCGGAAGGCCGCCGAGCTCGGTGTTGGCCCCCTTCAGGCGCCTTTCCGCATCCTCGAGCTGGGCCGTGCGCTGGGCCACCACGGCGTCGGCGTCCCGGATCTGGCGGTCGAGCGTGGTGCGGGCGTTGGAGGCGTCCACGAGCTTCTCGTGCGCCCGCACGGCCTCCTGGAGCCGGGGCCGGAACATGATTTCGCCGAGCTGGGAGATCGACTTTACGGTCACGACGGCCGCGCCCACGACCCCGATCGCGGCCACGATCCGGAGCGCCATCGAGCGATGCGTCCGGATCGATACGGCGAGCGGCACCCGGCTGAACTCGATCACCCCGTAGGCGATCGGCGCCAGCATCATCATCCAGAAGGCGAGCGGGTCCTGGCCGCCATAGATGCTGGCGAACAGCCAGGCGCCGGCAAGCGACGTCGCGACGATCACGCCCTCGGCCACGAAGGCGAGCGCCAGGCGCTTGTAGGAGATCGAGTAGCCCCGCTCGTAGTCGCGGGCGCGACGAGCCTGGTCCCGGGCCTCTCGTGGTGTTGGGCCGAGGGGGCCCGTCAAAACTGCGGCATCCGCCATGCGATCGATCTGTCCTGCGAGCCGCGAGCTCCCCCAAACCCACGCATGGCCATCACCTTAACTGATTGGTGACTTTCTTATCAATCGCTTGACCGAAGCGGCCGCTGCGCCTCTGGCTCATGGTGAATGCGCGACGGGGCGCGGCGGACCTGGCGCGTCCTCGATGAGACTTGCAGCGTTTTTGGCCATGGCGGCCGTCTGGGGCCTGACCTGGATCGCGGCGAAATGGGCCACCGGGACGGTGCCGCCGGTCTTCGTCGCGGGAATCCGGCTCGTCATCGCGGCCGGCTTCTTTCTCGCCTGGTGTCTCGGGAGGGGGGTGCCGCTCCGGACCGGGCAGGCAGGCCGCATGCTGGCCGCCTCGCTCCTGGTCAACACGGGCTGCTACGGGTTCCTGTTCTGGGGGGTCGCGCACGCGCCGACGGGCCTCGCCGCCATCGTCAACCTGTCGCTCATCCCGGTCCTGTCCATGCTGATCGGGGCGCTCCACGGCGAGGAGCGGATCACCGCCCGCCGGCTCGCCGCGGTGGCGCTCGGCGGGGTCGGGCTGGTGTTGCTGTTCGCGTTCCGGCCCGGGGACGCGGCTGCCGGAACCGAGAGCCCCGTCCTCGGGCTCGCGTCCGTGGTGGTCGGCACCGTGTCCTATGCCTGGGGGGCGATCGTCTCGAAGCCGCTCGTGCGGGAGATGCCGCCCGTCGCGGTCGCGTTCTGGCAGACGCTCATCGGGGGGCTGTCGCTCCTGGCGGTCTCGGCGGCGATCGAGGGCGTCGACCCGGCGAGGCTCGCGGACCTGTTCCGGGGTGAAGCCTTGGCCGGCCTCGCCTTCCTGGTGCTGGGCGGCTCGCTCGTCGGGTTCTCGGTCTATCTCTGGCTGCTGCGCGAATGGGGCGCCTTCCGGGCCGGGCTCTACGCCTTCGTCAGCCCGGTGATCGCGGTTGCGGTCGGGGTGCTGTTCCTCCGCGAGAGCATCGGGCTCTGGGAGGGGGTCGGGATGGCCGTGATGCTGGGCTCCACCGCCCTCGTGGTGCGGCCGGACGCCGCCCAGCCGGACCGGACCCGGATCAGCGCTTCCTGAGCCAGAGGCTCGTCTCGCGGGCGCCGGGGAGCAGCGGCAGCTGCCCCACCGCGCCGCTGGCGAGCCAGCCCGGATGCCGGGTGGCGACCCAATGGCTGGAGAACACGAGCTCCCACCCGCCTCCCCCGAGCAGCGCGGCCACGACCGTCGCCTCGTTGTAGCCGCGCCAGGCCCAATCCGGCGGATACGGGTCGGGCAGCAGGATGTCATGCACGTGGAGCAGGATCCCGGCCGGAAGCCGGGGCAGGACGTCGCCGACCAGCCGGTCCAGGTCGGTGCCCGGCATCGCCACATGGCTCGAATCGACGAACAGGACGTCGCCGGGCGCGAGGGCGGCGAAGAGGGCCGGATCGGCATCGCGCAGAAGCGCCCGCTCGTGCCGCACGGCCAGGCCGGCGAGCGAGGCGCGCGGGGCGGGATCGAGCGCCACGATCTCCGTCGCGAGCGCGCCGTCCGCGACCGCGCGCGCCATGAAGCGGGTCGAATGGCCGGAGCCGATCTCGACCACCCGGCGCGGCCGCTCGTGCCGGACGAGCGTGTACGCGGTGGCGGCGTCCAGGCGCGGAAACCAGTCCTGGTCGAAACGGGCCGGGCCGGCGCCGCCCAGGATACGCAGCAGGTCGGCCGCGTAGGATTCAAGGATCGCGACGACGCGGCGGAAGCCGGGCTCGGCCGCCAGGAAGATCGGGTCGAGCGCCGGATACGGCAGCGCCGCGACGCTCGCCGCGTACCGGTACGGAATGAAGAAGCCGCGCGGACGGCCGAGCAGCGTCGACAGGCCGAAGGCCGCGCGCCGGACCCGCTCGCGCGCGCCGGGCCGGCGTTCCCGGCCGCTCACGGGGGCGGGGACGGAACCGGCGGAATGGCGGCCGGCATGCGGTCGCGCCAGGCCTTGGCGAGCCTCGCCCGCTCGAACAGCAGCACCACCACGATGGCGGCCGCGAAGGGCAGGAGGAGGTAGAACAGCCGGAACACGAGCAGGGCCGCGATGACGTCGGCCTGCGGCACGTCCGGCATCATGGCGACGAAGATCAGCTCCAGCACGCCGAGCCCGCCCGGAGCGTGGCTGACGAGCGCGGCCGAGAAGGCGGCCAGAAAGGCCCCGAGCACGATCAGGAAGCCCGGATTGGTGGCCTCCGGCAGTGCGAAGTAGATGATGCCGGCGGCGCCGATCAGCTCCAGCGGGGCGGCGATCAGCTGCCGGCCCATCACGTTCGGACGCGGATAGGCGAGGTGGAAGTTCCGGACCTTGAGCGGCCGGAAATGCATCAGCGAGCCGATCACGTAGAGGGCCACGAAACCGAGCAGCGCGGCGCCCACCACCCGTGCCGTGGTGGGGTTCGCGAGCGCGGGCGGCACCCGGTCGGCGACCCGCGTGAGGAGGTCCGGCTCGGTCACGAGCACCGCGCCGAAGAGCAGCAACGTGCCCAGCCCGAAGGTGAACGAGCAGAGCGCAACCAGAACGGCGACCTGCGGCGCGCTCAGGCCCTTGGACGTGTAGGCCCGGTAGCGCACCAGCGCGCCCGAGAACACCGAGGCGCCGATGTTGTGGGACAGCGCGTAGGTGGTGAAGGACGTGACGGACACGAACAGCCACGACACGTGCTTCACGCCGAGATGGATCAACGCGATGCGGTCGTACCAGGCGAGCGCCGCGTAGGCCACGAGGGTCGAGCCGAGACACAGCGCGTAGCGGTGCGGCGTGATCGACGTGAGGCTCGTCCAGACATCGGCCAGCGACAGGCCGCGGAGCTCCCGGTACAGGAGCCAGCCGGACACCACGACCGCCGCCAGGCCGATCAACGGCCAAACGAACTCCTTGACGTTCTTCATGCACCTATCCGGCGGGCGGGCTGCCCGAGACCTGTGGAGGCCGCGGCGGTCGCGGCGCTCTGTGCCCTAGGCAACCAGAGGCCGCAAGGGCGGCAACCGTATGACGGAGCGCGGGCGGGGCTGCGGCCCGCGCCACCCCCGGCGGCTGGCAAAGCCCGGCGCCGCATCCTACCTTCGCGGCCCACCGGATCGCGCCCCTTGAGCCCTCGACCCGCATCGCAGAACAGGCCGGACCTGAACGGCTATACCGAGCTGCCGCCCGGCAAGATCGCCGCGGTCGCGACCTATCTCGACATCACGGAGCCGCGCGAGGCTCCGGACGCCGCCTCCGGCCCGGCCTTCGCCCTGGAGCCGATCGGCCACGACCTCGCCCGCTACCGGGCCCTGTACCGGTCGGTCGGCGGGCGCTGGCTGTGGTTCAGCCGCGCCGCGATGCCGGACCCGGAACTCTCGGCCATCGTGGCCCATCCGGCGGTCGAGGCCCTCGCCATCGTGGCGGAGGGCCGGGACGTCGGGATCGCCGAACTCGACGGCCGCAAGACCCCCGAATGCGAGCTCGCCTTCTTCGGCCTGGTGCCGGATGCCTTCGGCCGGGGCCTCGGCCGGGCCGCGATCGCGGCCGTGATCGCCCGGGCCTTCGCGCGGCCGATCGGCCGGCTCTGGCTGCACACCTGCACGCTCGACCACCCGGGCGCGCTGCGCTTCTACGTCCGGGCCGGGTTTCGGCCCTACCGGCGGGCGGTCGAGATCGCCGACGATCCGCGCCTGACCGGCCGGCTGCCGCGCGAGGCGGCCCCGGACGTGCCCCTGCTCTGAGGCCCGCTCAGGCCCGCAGCGCGCGGGCGAGGCCGAGCTGGTTCATGGCGGCCTGATCGCGGGAGGATTCGACGATGCGCTCCGCGGAGCGCTCGCGGCTCTCCAGGATCTCGACCTTCTTCAACGCCTCGAAGGCCTCGCCGAGCTCGGCCTGCGCGTCCTCGAGCTGCGACTTCAGGTCTTCGGCCGACCGGGTCAGGTTGTCCCGTCGGGTACGGGCCGCCTTCGCATAGGTCGGATAGGCGAAATGGGTCAGGTCCGTGATGCCGGCCCTCTGCTCCTCGGCCGCCACCTCGCGATCGAGATCCCCCGCCATGCGGGCGAACTCGGCGATCATTCCTTCGATCTGCGCGACGCGGCGTCGCTTCTCGTCGAGCTGGAAGCGTTTCAGCCGGATGAGCGTCTCACGCGACTTCATGGGCACAAGAACTCCGTACGCAGCCCCCGCGGGAACGGTCTTACGGACCGCCCAAAATCTCCGCGAGGCGACGGTAACCATCCCGGATGGAGGTTGACTCTTCCTTACGCTGGCCCAGGAAGGCCTCGAGCTGTGGCATCAGGGCCACAGCCTCGTCGACCTCACGGGACGAGCCCGCCCGGTAGGCGCCGAGCCGGATCAACTCCTCCATGTCGGCATAGGTGGCCAGCACCTGCCGGGCCTTCTGCACGAGCGGCAGAAAGGCGGGATCGCAGGAGCGCGGCATGGTCCGGGACACCGACCGCAGCACGTTGATGGCCGGATAGCGGCCGCGCTCCGCGATTTCCCGCGTCATCACGATGTGCCCGTCCAGGATGCCCCGCACGGCGTCCGCGACCGGCTCGTTGTGGTCGTCGCCCTCGACCAGCACCGTGAACAGGCCGGTGATCGTGCCCTCCCCCGAGCCGGGTCCGGCCCGTTCGAGCAGGCGCGGCAGCTCGCCGAACACGGTGGGCGTGTAGCCCTTGGCGGTGGGCGGTTCCCCGGCCGCGAGCCCGATGTCGCGCTGCGCCATGGCGAAGCGGGTCACGGAATCCATCATGCACAGCACGGAATGGCCGCGGTCCCGGAAGAACTCGGACAGGGCGAGCGTGAGATAGGCCGCGTTGCGGCGCATCAGCGCGGGCTCGTCGGAGGTCGCGACCACCACCACGGAGCGCGCAAGCCCCTCCTCGCCGAGGTCGTCCTGGAGGAATTCCTGCACCTCCCGGCCGCGCTCGCCGACGAGGCCGATCACCGCGACGTCGGCCTCCGTGGCACGCGCCATCATGGAGAGCAGCACGGACTTTCCGACGCCGGACCCGGCGAAGATGCCCATGCGCTGGCCCCTGGCCGCGGTCAGGAAGGTGTTGATGGCCCGGATGCCGAGATCGAGCGGCGCCCCGACGCGGCGGCGGCCGTGGGCCGGCGGCGGGTCGGCCCTGAACGGGTACACGGCCGGGCCGACCGGAAGG
>JAQGJJ010000240.1 GCA_028290695.1 Enterovirga sp.
CGCCTCGGCGCTGGCGGGCGTCGCCCTCGTCCAGGAGAACGGGCCGGAACTCGTGGAGGTGAAGCGCGCGCTGTTCGCGGAGCTCGACCGGCTGGCACCGCCCGACGCCATCCTGGCATCCTCGACCTCCGCGATCGTCGCGTCGCTCTTCACCGAAGGGCTGGCCGGCAGGGCACGCTGCCTCGTCGCCCATCCGGTGAACCCTCCCCATCTCGTGCCGATCGTCGAGCTGTGCGGTGCGCCCTGGACCGCGCCCGACACGGTCGCGCGGGCGCGCGCCATCTACGAGAGCGTCCGCCAGGTGCCGGTCACGGTTCACCGCGAGGTGGAGGGCTTTGTGCTCAACCGGCTCCAGGGCGCACTGCTGGCCGAGGCCTTCCGGCTGGTCGGGGATGGGGTCGTGTCGCCGCAGGACCTCGACAAGACGATCAAGGACGGGCTCGGGCTGCGCTGGTCCTTCATGGGGCCCTTCGAGACGATCGAGCTGAACGCGCCGGGCGGGATCCCGGATTATTGCGCCCGCTACACAGGTTTCTACCGCCGGCTGGCAGGTGCCCCGGCGGAGCCGTCGGTCTACGACGAGGCGAATGTGGGCCGCATCGTCGAGGCCTGGGGCGGCACGCCCGATCCGGCCGAGCTTGCGCGCAAGAGCGCCTGGCGCGACACCCGGCTTGCGGCCCTCAAGGCACACAAGCGCGACCAGACCGACGCCGATTGAAAGAGAGAGAGGCCATGTCCCGGAAAGTCATCATCACCTGCGCGGTCACGGGCGCCATCCACACGCCCTCGATGTCGCCGCACCTGCCGATCACGCCCGAGGAGATCGCCGAGGCCGCGATCGGCGCGGCCGAGGCCGGAGCCGCGGTCGTCCACCTGCACGCCCGCGACCCGCGGACCGGCAAGCCCGACCAGTCGCCCGAGGCGTTCACGCCCTTTCTCCAGGTCATCAAGCAGCGCTCGAACTGCGTGATCAACATCACGACGGGCGGTTCGCCCACCATGACGCTGGAGGAGCGGCTGCGCCCGGCCGCCCATTTCAAGCCCGAAGTCGCCTCGCTCAACATGGGGACGATGAATTTCGGCCTCTACCCGATGCTGAACCGCTTCAAGGACTTCAAGCACGACTGGGAGAGGCCGTATCTCGAAGGTTCGCGCGACCGGATCTTCAAGAACACCTTCACGGACATCGAGCACATCCTGACGAGCTGCGCCGAGAACGGCACGCGGTTCGAGGTCGAGTGCTATGACATCGGCCACCTCTACACGCTGGCGCATTTCGCCGAGCGGGGCGTGATCAAGCCGCCTTTCTTCGTGCAGAGCGTGTTCGGCATCCTGGGCGGCATCGGCCCGCATCCCGAGGACGTCGCGCACATGAAACGCACGGCCGACCGGCTGTTCGGCGACCAGTACCGCTGGTCGGTGCTCGGGGCCGGACGGAATCAGCTGCCCATCGCCGCTATGTCGGCCGCGATGGGCGGCAACGTCCGGGTGGGCCTCGAGGATTCGCTCTGGATCGGGGCCGGCAAGCTCGCCGAGTCGAATGCCCAGCAGGTCCGGGCCGTGCGCCAGATCATCGAGGGGCTCGGCCTCGAGATCGCGACCCCGGACGAGGCCCGCAAGACGCTCGAGCTGAAGGGCGGCGATCGCGTCGGGTTCTGACCCGCGCCCTCAATGGGCGTGGTCGCCGCCCTCGGGCTCGGGATGGCCGAGCCCGAAGGTGGCGGCGAGGTCGGCGATCTGGTCCGGCGTGAGATGGCGCGGGTTCAAGCCGCGCAGCAGGAGAAACAGCTTCGCTGTCTCCTCCAGCTCCTCCGTGGCGAACACCGCGGCCTCCAGGGATTCGCCCGCCACGACGGGTCCGTGATTGGCCAGCAGCACGGAGACGTAGCGCCCGGCGAGGCCCCGGATCGCGTCCGCGACGGCCGGGTCGCCGGGCCGATAATAGGGCAGAAGCGCCGTGGGCGCCGCCCGCATCAGGTAATACGGCGTCAGCGGCGGCAGCGCCGCCTTCGGGTCGATCCCGGGCAGCATCGACACCGCGACCGAGTGGGTCGAGTGCAGATGCACCACGGCCCGGGCGGACGCGCGGCTGTCGTACAGCGCGGCATGGAGCGGGATCTCCTTGGTGGGCTTGTCGCCGGACAGGACCCGCCCGTCCGCCGCGAGGCGCGACAGGCGGGCCGGATCGAGAAAGCCGAGCGAGGCGTTGGTCGGGGTCACGAGCCAGCCGCCGTCCTCGAGCCTGAGGCTGATGTTGCCCGAGGAGCCCGGCGTCAGCCCGCGTTCGAACAGCGAACGCCCGAACCGGCAGATGTCCTCGCGAAGCTTACTCTCGGTCATCGCCACGGCCCCGGATGGTCGCGCAACCGCGTAGCGCCGCGTCCCGGCTGCGGCTAGGCTCTCCCGAACAAAGACGAGGCGGAAGCGCATGGGAGACGCGGGAGGCAGCCCGGCCGGTGCCGTGCGGGTCGCGGTGATCGGCCTCGGCTCGATGGGCGGCGGCATGGCGGCCGCGCTCCGCCGGGCTGGGCTGGAGGTCCGCGGCTACGATCTGTCGGAGGCCGCCGCGGCGCGCTTCGCGGCCTCCGGCGGCACGGTCGCGCCATCCCCGGCCGCCGCCGTCCGGGACGCCAGGATCGTGATCTCCGTGGTCGTGAACGCCGCGCAGACCGAGGCGCTGCTGTTCGGCGAGGGCGGGGTCGCCGAATCCATGTCGGAGGGCGCGGTGTTCGTGTCCTCGGCCACGATGGACCCTGACGTGGCGCGCCGGCTCGCCGACCGCCTCGAAGCGGCCCGCCGGCTCTATCTCGACGCCCCCATGAGCGGCGGACCCGTGCGGGCGGCCGAGGGCCAGCTCACCATGATGGCGTCCGGCTCGCCGGCCGCCTTCGCGGCGGCCCGGCCGGCGCTCGATGCGGTGGCCGGCACCGTCTACGAGCTCGGCGACGCGGCGGGGCCCGGCTCCGCCTTCAAGATGATCAACCAGCTCCTGGCCGGCGTGCACATCGCGGCCGCCTGCGAGGCGGTGGCCTTCGCGGCCCGGCAGGGGCTGGATCTGGGCAAGGTCTACGAGGTGATCTCGGCCTCGGCCGGCAGCTCCTGGATGTTCCAGAACCGGGTGCCGCACATCCTCGCGGGCGACTACGCGCCGGCCAGCGCGGTCGAGATCTTCGTCAAGGACCTCGGGATCGTCCAGGACATGGCGCGCGCCCGGCGCTTTCCGGTGCCGATCGCGGCCGCAGCGCTGCAGATGTTTCTCGCGACCGCCGGCGCCGGGATGGGCGGGGACGACGACGCATCCGTGGCCCGCCTCTACGCCCGCATCGGCGGCGCCACCCTGCCGGGCGAGGCCGTCGAGCCGGGCAAGCCGAACCCGCGATGACCATCGCGGTCGGCTGCATCGCGGACGACTACACGGGCGCGTCCGACCTCGCCAACACGCTCACCAGGGCGGGGCTGCGGGTCGTGCAGACCATCGGCGTGCCGGCCCACGGCCTGGCCCTGCCGGAGGTCGATGCGGTCGTCCTGTCGCTGAAGATCCGCTCCGTCCCGGCCGCCGCAGCGGTCGCCCGGGCCCGCGAGGCGGACCGCTGGCTACGCGGGCGCGGCGCCGCCCACGTCATGTACAAGGTCTGCTCGACGTTCGATTCCACGGATGCCGGCAATATCGGCCCGGTCATGGACGCCCTCCGGGACGATGCCGGCGAGCCGATCGTGCTCGTGACGCCGGCTTTCCCGGAGACCGGGCGCACGATCTACAAGGGCAACCTCTTCGTCGGCGCGGTGCCGCTGAACGAGAGCCCGCTGAAGGACCATCCGCTCAACCCGATGCGGGACGCGAACCTGGTCCGGGTGCTCGGGCGGCAGAGCGCGGCGCCGGTCGGGCTCGTCGATCTCGCGACCGTGGCGGCCGGGCCCGATGCCGTGCGGGCGCGCCTGTCCGCACTAGCCGGCGGCGGGGTGCGGGCCGCGGTGGCGGACGGGGTGTTCGACCGGGACCTCGAACCCGTCGGCACCGTCGCGCTCGACGGCCGCGTGTCGATCGGGGCATCGGGCCTCGGCCTCGGCCTGGCCCGTGCGCTCGTGGCGGCCGGTCGCGTGCGGCCGGCGGCCGGAGACACGGGCGCCGGGAGCGCGGTCGGCGGATGGGCTGCGTGCCTGGCCGGAAGCTGCTCGGAGGCGACGCTCGGCCAGATCGCGGAGGCGGAGCGCAGCATGCCGGTGCTGCGGCTCGACGCCGAGGCGCTGGTCGGGGGAGGGGACGACGAACTCCGCCGCGCGCTGGCCTGGGCCGGGGAGCGGATCGCCGCAGGCCCGGTGCTGATCGCAAGCTCCGCCCCGCCGGCGGCGGTTGCGGCGCTGCAGGCGCGCCACGGCCGGGACGGGGCCGGCCTCGCGATCGAGCACGCGATGGCGACGCTGGCCGAGGGGCTGTGCGCCCGCGGCGTCCGCAGGCTCGTGGTGGCGGGCGGCGAAACCGCCGGCGCCGTGGTCGACCGGCTCGGCATCCCGGCCTTTCTGCTCGGCCCGGAGATCGCGCCGGGCGTCCCGGTGATGCGGACGATCGGCGGGCCGGACATGCTGCTCGCGCTCAAATCCGGGAATTTCGGCGGCACGGCCTTTTTCCGGGACGCACTCGCCCTGATGGGCTGAGGGCCCGCCCGGCCCGGTCCCGGCGGGTCGCCGCCCGAGTGCAGCGGCGGATGCCGCGCCAGCCTCGTCACCGCCGGCAGGTTGACCGGACGTCGCAACCCGCCATGAGTTCCATGGCCAGAGAAACGGCTCGCGCCCTGAGCCGGGCCGGGGATATGCGATGAGTTCCTCCTCCGCGAAGATCGTGATCTGTGGAGCGGGCATCGCCGGGATCGCGGCCGCCTATCACCTCATGGGCGAGCACGGCTTCCGGGACGTCGTGATCGTGGACGAGGGCGCGCCGCTCTCCCTGACGTCGGACAAGTCGACCGAGGCCTACCGGAACTGGTGGCCCGGCCCCGACACCGCGATGACCGCCTTCATGAACCGGAGCCTGGACGGCATCGAGGCGATCGCCCGCGCAACCGCGAACCGCATCAACCTCAATCGGCGCGGCTACGTGTTCGCGACGGCCGATGCCGGCAAGATCCCGTTTCTGGAATCGATGGCGAGTTCGGCCGAGCGGCGCGGCGGCGGGGAGGCCCGGTTCCACGCATCGGCCTCGAGCCCCTACCGGCCGTCGCCAGAACGTGGCTTCGAGTTCCCGCTCACGGGCGCCGACGTGATCACGGACCGGGACCTGATCCGGCGCCACTTCCCCTACCTGGCTCCGGACACGATCGGCCTGGTCCATGCGCGGCGGGCCGGCTGGCTCAGCGCCCAGCAGCTCGGGGCCCTGATGCTGGAGGAGGTCCGGGCCCGGGGAGGGCGCCTCCTGGCCGGGCGCGTCGTCGACATCCCGATTCGGGGCGGACGCATCCACGGGGTCGAGGTCGAGGCGGCCGGCGGGCGCCGCACGCTGCCCGCGACCGAGGTGATCCTGGCCGGCGGCGCCCTGCAACGGGATCTCGCCCGGCTGATCGGACTGGACCTGCCGATCGTCGCCGAGCGTCACTTCAAGGTCAGCTTCGCCGACCGGCTCGGCGGGCTGCCGCGGGAGGCTCCCATGCTGATCTGGCTCGACGAGCAGGATCTGCCGTGGAGCGCCGAGGAGCGCGAGGCGCTCGCCGAGGACCCGGAGGCGAGTTGGCTCCTGCAAAGGTTTCCGGCCGGCGTCCACGGCCGTCCGGACGGCGCCTCGACGACGCTCATCCTGTTCAACCACCACGGCGGCGCGGTCGAGCCGACCTTTCCGCTGCCGGAGCCGCCCCATTACGCCGAGATCGCCCTCCGGGGGATGTCCACCATGGTGCCGGGGCTCCGGGCCTATGGCGGGAGCGCGCCCCGCACCTTCGTGGACGGCGGCTATTACGTGCGGACGCGCGAGAACCGTCCCCTGGTCGGCCCGACGCCGGTGGAAGGCGCCTTTCTGTCCTGCGCGTATTCCGGGTTCGGCATCATGGCGTCCTGGGCGGGTGGGGACCTGGTGGCGCGCCACGTCGCCGGGGCCGCCCTGCCGGCGGATGCACCCGCCTTTCTGCTGTCCCGGTACGAGGACCCGCAATACCGTGCCGCGCTCGAGACGTGGGGCGATGGCGGGCAGCTCTGACCGGGCAGCCCGACGAACCCCGGCATCTGGCGGTGCGGCCCTGCACGGTCGTCGGCCCGTGGCGCGAGGCTGCCGCCCCCTCCGGCGCGCCGTTCTCGCCGGACGGCGCCTCTCCCCGCAAGTTTCAGGATCCGACCGGGATGATCACCGCGCTGACCGCAAGCCTTCCCATGTACAACCTGCCGGAGATGGCGGACCGCAACGCCGCGTTCTGGCGGGCGATCGCCGAAGAGTTGCACGACACCGGCATCGGGCCGCTGCCGACCGGGCTC
>JAQGJJ010000215.1 GCA_028290695.1 Enterovirga sp.
CGAGGGGGCCGAGCAGAACCTCGCCGCTCTCCGACACCACCCGGAATTCGGGGGGAAGATCGTCGAGGCCGCCGGCCCACCGGATGGGCGTCGGATTGCTCTCCTCGAGGGCCTTCGGAGAGCCAGCCTGGCGCAGGTGCTGTGCGTCCGGCCCGTAGGCGCTGGCGACCCTCCCGTTCACGCTAACCTGGAACACGAGCACGGTTTCGGGCGAAAGCGGCCGCAGGGGATTCTCCTGCTCGAGGGAGCCCTGCCGGGTGACCCAGATCCGGAAACCGCCGCCGGTGAAGAGCGCGGCCTGCGCTCCGCAGGCCAGTGGGCCACCGATCGGGGGCGGATCCTGCCTGGCCGGAACCTCGTCGCCCAGCGTGGGACGCAGACCGAGCCCGGCAGGCCCATCTTGAGTAGGCTGCGCAAGCGTCGGCACGGCCGCCAGGAGGAGCGCGGCACACAGCGCGCCGCGATGGAGCAGATGGTAGGTCACGTCTCGTCCGATCACCCGCGCCGGAGCGTCTGTGCTCCCGGGTGTTCCGATCAAGAGCCGTACGCCCGCGACGTGGCAACTCGGCGACCGCAAGCCCGCGGTCGCGACCGTCCGGTGAAGCCGGACGGATCCAGGCGATGCCGCTTCGTCCAGCCGGATGCCGACATGGAAAGGGCGGCCGAAGCCGCCCTGAACCCGTCGCCTCAGCGCTTGGAGAACTGGAAGCTCGCGCGAGCCTTCTTGCGCCCGTACTTCTTGCGCTCGACCACGCGGGCGTCGCGGGTCAGGAAGCCCTCGCGCTTCAGGCCGGGCCGGAGCTCCGGCTCGAACATCGTCAGGGCCTTGGCAATCCCGTGCCGCACGGCGCCCGCCTGGCCCGAAAGCCCGCCGCCCGCCACCGTCACGACGACGTCGAACTGGCCCATCCGGTTGGCGATCTGGAGCGGCTGCTCGATGATCATGCGCAGCACCGGGCGGGCGAAGTACACCTCAATCGCGCGGTCGTTGACGAGGATGTTGCCCGGGCCGGGCTTGATCCACACGCGGGCCACCGCGTCCTTGCGCTTGCCGGTCGCGTAGGCGCGGCCCTGGGCGTCGATCTTCTTCTCGTAGCGGGGAGCCTCAGGCTGCTCCGCGGCCGGAGCACGCTGCCCGAGGTCGGCGAGGGACTGGAGGACGGCCATAATCAGGCGCTCACGTTCTTGCGGTTGAGGGCGCCGACATCCAGAGCCTCGGGCTGCTGGGCGACGTGGGGATGCTCCGAACCCTTGTAGACGCGGAGGTTGCCGAGGATCTTCCGAAACAGCGGGCCGCGCGGCAGCATGCGCTCGACGGCCTTCTCGACGATCCGCTCAGGGAAGCGGCCGTCCAGGATCGACTTGGCGGTACGCGCCTTGATCCCGCCGATATAGCCGGTGTGATGGTAGTAGACCTTCTGCTCGCGCTTGCGGCCGGTGAACACCACCTTGTCGGCATTGATGACGACGACGTTGTCGCCGCAATCCACATGCGGGGTGTAGCTGGGCTTGTGCTTGCCGCGGAGCCGCATCGCGACGATCGTGGCAAGGCGACCAACGACGAGACCCTGGGCGTCGATGACGACCCATTTTTTCTCGACATCGGCCGGCTTCAGGGAAAACGTCTTCATGGATCCGGTCCGATAGCGGCAGCAGACGAGCCGCCGAAAAGCAAAGCCGCCGCGGACGACGCGGCGGCGATGGCTGCTGTCTAGGGGTGCCCGCCGGCAGCGTCAAGCGTTTATCGCGATCCGGGCCGCCAAAAAGCCACGCCTTTCGAGACGCTTGGCTGGTGAGGTATCACTATACCGCTCAACTCCTCGGCGGGATCGAGTAGGTGCCCGTGGCGTGGCAGACGACCTCCGCAGAACCGTCGCTGAACAGGCTCACCTCGCCGACGGCGAGTCGCTTGCCGAGCTTGAGCAGCCGGCATTCCGCCAGGAGATCCCGTGCCTCGGGCTTGCGCAGGAAGTTGAAGGACAGGTTGGTCGTCACCGCGAGGCCCACCGGACCGATCTGGGCCAGGATCGCCGCGTAGAAGACGAGGTCGGCGAGCGCCATCATGCTGGGGCCCGAAAGGGTCCCGCCCGGCCGGATGTGGCGCTCGAGCGCCTTCATCCGCATCCGTCCGCTCATCGGCCCGACCGCCTCCACCGTGTAGACCGGCCCGTCGACATGGATCTGGGGAAACTCGCGGGCGAGGAACGCCTCCACCTCGTCCCGGCTCATGACTGGTTGCGCGCCCACCTCGACCCTCCCCCACGAAGCCGCCACTTGCAGCATGGCGGCCCCGCCCCGACAATACGGCTCGCCATCGACCATCGTCAGCTTGCAGATCCCCGCCCGGCCATGAACGCGCCTACGAGCCTCTCGCCGTCGCCCCTTCTACGCTCGGACGCGGATGGGATCGCGCAGCTCACGCTCGACCGCCCGGGCGCCCGCAACGCCCTCTCGGAAGCGTTGATCGACGCGCTCTCGGCCGAGCTCGACGCGATCGCGGCCGACCGGCGCGTCAGGGCGGTGATCCTGGCCGCGAACGGCCCTGTCTTCTCGGCCGGACACGACCTCAAGGAGATGACGGCCCGCCGGAGCGACGGCGACCGCGGCCGCGCCTATTACGTCGACGTGCTGGGGCGGTGCGCCGCCATGATGAAACGGATCGTGCGCCTTCCCCAGCCGGTGATCGCAGCGGTCGAGGGCGTGGCGACAGCGGCGGGCTGTCAGCTCGTGGCGAGCTGCGATCTCGCGGTAGCCGGAGCACGCGCGACGTTCTCGACTCCGGGCGTCCATATCGGCCTGTTCTGCTCGACCCCCATGGTGGCGCTGTCCCGGAACGTCGCGCCCAAACACGCCATGGAGATTCTGCTGCTGGGCGAAATGATCGATGCG
>JAQGJJ010000216.1 GCA_028290695.1 Enterovirga sp.
CCAGGTCCGCAACATCGCCGAGGTGACCACCGCCGTGGCGCGCGGCGACCTCAGCCGCAAGATCACCGTCGAGGTGCGGGGCGAGGTGCTGGAGCTGAAATCGACCATCAACACCATGGTCGATCAGCTGAACTCCTTCGCGGGCGAGGTGACCCGCGTCGCCAAGGAGGTCGGCACGGAGGGCAAGCTCGGCGGGCAGGCGCAGGTGCCTGGAGTCGCCGGCACCTGGAAGGACCTGACCGACACCGTGAACGTCATGGCCGCGAACCTCACCGAGCAGGTGCGCGGCATCGTTAAGGTCGTGACCGCGGTCGCGAACGGCGACCTCAAGCGCAACCTCACGGTGGCGTCGAAGGGCGAGGTCGCGGCGCTCGCCGAGACCATCAACAACATGACCGGCACGCTCGCGACCTTTGCCGACCAGGTGACCACGGTCGCCCGCGAGGTCGGCGTGGAAGGGCGTCTGGGCGGTCAGGCCAACGTGCCGGGCGCCGCTGGCACCTGGAAGGATCTCACGGACAACGTGAACCTTCTGGCCGCGAACCTCACGACCCAGGTCCGGGCCATCGCCGAGGTCGCGACCGCCGTCACGAAGGGCGACCTGACGCGCTCGATTCAGGTCGAGGCGCGCGGCGAGGTGGCCGAGCTCAAGGACAACATCAACACGATGATCGGCAACCTCCGTCTCACGACGGAGCAGAATACCGAGCAGGATTGGCTCAAGACCAATCTGGCCCGGTTCACCAACATGCTGCAGGGGCAGCGCGATCTCGCGACGGTCGGCCGGATGCTGCTGTCGGAGCTCGCTCCCCTTGTGGAGGCCCAGCACGGGGTCATCTACCAGGTGGAGACCGAGGGCGACGCCTCGGCCGGCCTCAGGCTGCTGTCCGCTTATGCGGACGATGCCGCGACCGGCCATCCCGAGCGCCTCAGGATGGGCGAGGGGCTGATCGGCCAGTGCGCCCGTGACGCTCGGCGCATGCTCATCACCGAGATGCCGCCGAACGTCGTCCCGATCGGGTCCGGCCTGTTCAAGGCCACCCCCCGGAACGCGATCGTGCTGCCGGTGCTGTTCGAGGGTCAGGTAAAGGCCGTAATCGAGCTCGCTTCGCTCGGCCACTTCACCGACCTGCAGATGTCCTTCCTCGAGCAGCTGACGACGTCGATCGGCATCGTCCTGAACTCCATCGAGGCAACCATGCAGACCGAGGGGCTGCTGACCCAGTCGCAGCAGCTCGCGACCGAGCTCCAGACCCAGCAGCGCGAGCTGCAGCAGACCAACGACCAGCTCGAGCAGAAGGCGCAGCAACTCGCCGACCGCAACAACGAGGTCGAGGCGAAGAACCAGGAGATCGAGCAGGCCCGGCGGGCGCTGGAGGAGCAGGCGGCCGAGCTCGCCCTGACCTCGAAGTACAAGAGCGAGTCCCTGGCCAACATGAGCCACGAGCTGCGCACGCCACTGAACTCGATCCTGATCCTGGGACAGCAGCTGACCGACAATCCGGACGGCAACCTCAGCACGAAGCAGGTCGAGTTCGCCCGCACCATCCACGGCGCCGGCACGGACCTCCTCAACCTCATCACGGACATCCTTGACCTGTCGAAGATCGAATCCGGCACGGTGTCGGTCGAGGCCGAGGAGATCTTCTTCTCGAACCTGCTCGAGGTCACGGCGCGGCCGTTCCGCCACGAGGCGGATGGCCGGCACCTTTCGTTCGAGGTCAGGACGGCACCAAACCTGGACCGCAGCCTGATCACGGACGCCAAGCGTCTGCAGCAGATCCTCAAGAACCTGCTGTCGAACGCCTTCAAGTTCACGGCGGAGGGCGGCGTCACGTTGAGCGTCTCGCCGGTGCTCAACGGGTGGAGCCCGGATCACCCGACGCTCAAACACGCTCCGACGGTCGTAGCGTTCGAGGTATCGGATACCGGCATCGGCATCCCGCCCGAGAAGCAGAAGATCATCTTCGAAGCCTTCCAGCAGGCGGATGCCGGTACCAGCCGGAAGTACGGCGGAACCGGTCTCGGGCTGGCGATCAGCCGCGAGCTGGCCGGCCTTCTCGGGGGCGAGATCCAGCTCCGCAGTGCGCCGGGCGTGGGCAGCACCTTCACGCTGTTTCTGCCGCTTGCCTATGCCGGCGCCCAGGCGCCGTCCCGCCCGGCTTCATCCGGAACTTCCGCACCCGGCGCTCAGTTCGAGCGCCCGGTCCAGCAGCCGTCATCGGCACCGTGGGCGGTTGCGGCCCTGGCCAAAGCCACCGGAGCCAAGCTGGCGGACTCCGCGGGCAATGCCGAGTTCGACGCGATGGACGATCGCAACAACATCGTGTCGGGCGAGAAGGTCCTGCTGATCGTGGAGGACGACCCCCACTATGCCAGGGTCATGGTCGACCTCGCCCACGACAACGGCCTGAAGGTTTTGGTCGCGCGCCGTGGCGCCGACGCGCTCGCGCTCGCGCGCGAGTTCCGGCCGACCGCCGTGTCCCTGGACGTGTTCCTGCCCGACATGATGGGCTGGACGGTGCTGAGCCAGCTGAAGCAGGATCCGGCCACCCGGCACATCCCGGTGCAGATCGTCACCATCGACGAGGACCGCCAGCACGGGCTCGCCCGCGGGGCCTTCTCGTTCATGTCCAAGCCCACCACCACCGAAGGCCTCGAAAGCGCGCTCTCCCGCATCAAGACCTTCGCCCAGCCCCGCCGGCGGCGCCTCCTCGTCGTGGAGGACAATGCGGCCGAGCGGCTGAGCGTGACCGAGCTGCTCGGCTCCGGAGACATCGACATCACGACGGCCGATACCGGGGCACAGGCGCTGGCGCTTCTGCACGAGCAGCCGGCCGATTGCGTCGTTCTCGACCTCAAGCTGCCCGACATGTCCGGGTTCGAGGTGCTGGAGCGTATCCGGGACGACGCCACCCTGTCGGACATTCCGGTGGTCGTGTTCACCGGGCGTGAATTGTCGCCCGAGGAGGATGCGCAGCTTCACATGTTGGCGAGCAGCGTCGTGGTGAAGGGCGTCGAGTCCCCGGAGCGCCTCCTGGATGAAACCGCCCTGTTTCTGCACCGCGTCGTCTCGGACCTCCCGGTCGAGAAGCAGCGGATGATCGAGCGACTGCACAGCTCGGACGAGGATCTGATCGGCCGCACCGTCCTGCTCGTCGACGACGACGCCCGCAACATTTTCGCGCTCTCGAGTGTTTTGGAGCGCCGCGGGATGAACGTTCTGACCGCGACGACGGGCACCGAGGCAATCTCGATCATCCAGACCCAGCCCCAGGTCGCGATCGTACTGATGGACATCATGATGCCCGGTATGGACGGCTACGAGACCATGCAGGCCATTCGGGCGGATCCGGCCTTCAGGCGCCTGCCGATCATCGCCCTGACGGCAAAGGCCATGAAGGGTGACCGGGAGAAGTGCCTGGAAGCCGGAGCCTCCGACTATCTGGCGAAGCCGGTCAACACCGAGCAGCTGCTGTCGGCCCTCCGTATGTGGCTCCACCGTTAGGGCAGGGGACAGGACCATGGCCGTCCAGGCTCCGGAACGGATCAACATCCTCCTCGTCGACGACCAGCCGGCGAAGCTCCTCAGCTATGAGGTGATCCTGAGCGAGCTCGACGAGAACCTGATCAAGGCGAACTCCGCCCGGGAGGCTCTGGAGCACCTGCTGAAGACGGAGGTCGCCGTCATCCTCCTGGACGTGTCCATGCCGGAGCTCGACGGGTTCGAGCTCGCCAGGATGATCCGGGACCACCCGCGCTATCAGAAGACCGCGATCATCTTCGTATCCGCAATCCAGATCACGGAGATCGACAGCCTGCGCGGCTACGAGGCCGGTGCGGTGGATTACGTGCCGGTCCCGGTCGTGCCCGAGGTCCTGCGGGCCAAGGTGCGGATCTTTTCCGAGCTGTACCGGAAGACCCGCGAGCTCGAACGGCTCAACGCGGACCTGGAGCGACGGGTGGCCGAGCGCACCGCCGCGCTCGAGGCCTCCGCGGCGCGGTTGCGGGACAGCGAGCATCGCCGCAACCTCGCCATGGCGGCCGGCCGCATGGGTGCCTGGGAGTGGGACATCGTTCTCGACCGGTACGTGTGGGACGAGGGCCAGTTCCGGATCTTCGGCGTAGACCCGGCGGAGTTCGAACCCACGGCCGCCAATGTAGACAGCCTGATCCATCCGGAGGACCGCGAGAGCATCCGGACGGTTGCGCTGGAGGCCGCAGTCAGCGGCCGGTACCGGGACCGCGAGTTCCGGGTCAGGCGGCCCGACGGCAATCTCCGCTGGTGCATGGCCAGCGCGGCCGCCACCCTGGACGAGGCGGGCCGCCCGGTGCGCCTGTCCGGCGTCACGCACGACATCACCGAGCGCAAGCTTGCCCAGCAGGCCCTCCAGCAGCTCAACGAGCAATTGGAGCAGAGGATCGAGCAGCGCACCCGCGAGCGGGAAACCGCCCTGGCGCAGCTCTTCGAGGCCCAGAAGGTCGACACGATCGGTCATCTGACCGGCGGCGTCGCGCACGACTTCAACAACCTGCTGATGGCGGTGCTCGGGAGCCTCGAACTGCTCAAGAAGCGGCTTCCGCCGGATGACGCGCGCTCGCACCGGCTCCTCGGCAATGCCGTGCAGGGAGCCGAGCGCGGGGCCGCGCTCACCCAGCGGCTGCTCGCCTTCGCACGACGTCAGGAGTTGAAGCCGGAAACGGTGAACGTCTGGAAGCTCATGTGCGGGATGGAGGACCTCCTGGCCCGGGCGGTCGGGCCCGGCATCACCATCGAGAAGCACCTCCCGAGCGGGCTGCCCTCTGTCCGGGTCGACGCCAACCAGCTCGAGCTCGCGATCTTGAACCTGGCCGTGAACGCGCGGGACGCGATGCCGCTCGGCGGCTCGCTGTCCATCGTCGGCTCCGAGCAGCGCATTCCAGCGGGCGATACGCTGGGCCCGCGCGGGCTGTCGCCGGGCTCCTATATCAGGCTCGACGTGGTCGACACCGGGATCGGAATGGACGAGGCGACGCTTGCGCGTGCGACCGAGCCGTTCTTCACGACAAAGGGACCCGGCAAGGGCACGGGGCTCGGATTGTCGATGGTGCAGGGCCTCGCGGTGCAGTCCGGTGGCGCCATGACGGCGACGAGCGAGCCCGGACGCGGCACCACGATCGCGCTGTGGCTGCCGCAGGCCGAGTGCGAGGACCTGCCGGCCGAGCCCGGGGAGGCCGCGTCGGAGGACGCGGACGCCGCGATCCGGCCCGAACTCACCGTGCTGGTAGTGGACGATGATCTCCTCGTATCCGCCGGCACGGCAGCCATGCTGGAGGATCTCGGCCACCGGGTCGTGGAAGCGAGTTCCGGCACGCAGGCGCTCGAGGCGCTTCGGAGCGGGGCGCCGCGCATCGATGTGGTGATCACGGATCACGCCATGCCGGGCATGACGGGCCTCGAGTTGGCCCGACGGATTCAGGAGACCTTTCCGAGGATGCCCATCATCCTGGCGAGCGGCTATGCCGAGGCGCAGGAACTGGCCGATTACGGCGCAGTGCCCCGGCTGGCGAAACCGTTCCGGCAGAGCGAACTCGCCGCGGTCATTTATGCGACCCGCACAGGCGGCGCGGGCCTGGCGAGCGAGGCGCCCCCGCCCGTGGTTGCGGCCGGCTGCGAGGGCTGATCCCGCCGAGTTCCGCACGGACCCGGCCGCCGCCGGTACGGTCCCTCCTCGGCCGGCGCCGCATTACGCGACCGGCGAAGCGGGAGCCGGGCTTTGGCCGTGGCGGCCGTCCGTGCCGGCGTGGCTGGCCCGTTCAGCCGGCCGGCGAACCGGTGGGCCGGAACACTTCGAAGCGGCCATTCAGGTAAAGAAGAGGCGAGAAGTCCTCGTCCTGAAGGCGAAGTGCCTGCACGCTCCCGATGAACAGCGTGTGAGATCCAATCGCAACCGCGTCCGAGATCTCGCAGTCGAAGCTCGCCAGCGCTCCCTGAACCGCCGGCGCACCGGTCAGGAGTGTTGTCCAGCGATCACCGGCAAAGCGCTTGTTCCGGTCCTCCGCTGTGAAGCGCCCGGCCAGGGCGACATCGGTCTCGCCGAGCAGGTTCACGCAGAACACCCCCGCCTCCTGCATGCGGTCGTGAACCGAGCCTGACCTGTTCACGCAAACGAGGAGACACGGTCTCGGCTCGGCCGAGACGGAGCTGACGGAGGTCGCCAGGAAGCCATGGGGAACGCCGTCCTGGATCGTAGTGACGAGCGATACGCCGGAGGCGAGCCGGCGCATGCCCCGCTTGAACAGACCCGGGTCGATCAAGGTTCACATCCTCTTCGGCGGTGCGGCCGCGTCAATGCAGGCCCTTGCGGGCCGGGGGACGGCAGGAATCCCGGATGATCAGGGTGGTCGGCAGCTTGAGCGCGCGCGGGGCGAGGGGCACCTGCCCGCGCATCCGGTCGAGCAGCATGGTGGCTGCATGCCGACCCATCTCCGACAGGTCCCAGCGGATTGCGGTCACGGCCGGGGAATAAAGCTCGGCCAGTTCGGAATCGCTGCCCGCCACGAGGGAGACGTCCCGTCCGACCTCCTGTCCGAGCGCCCGCAACGCGCGCAGGCTGCCGCCGAGCGTGTCCATTGCGGCAACGAGCAGGGCCGTCGGCGGCTCGGGCAGGCTCATCAGCGCCATGGTTTCCCGAAACGCGTCCTCCGTATCGAACACCCGCATCCGCACCAGGCCCGG
This sequence comes from Enterovirga sp., assembly GCA_028290695.1. Taxonomy (GTDB): domain Bacteria; phylum Pseudomonadota; class Alphaproteobacteria; order Rhizobiales; family Beijerinckiaceae; genus Enterovirga. The sequence goes on from JAQGJJ010000216.1 coordinate 6,719, forward strand.
ATCGGGGGTAAGGCTCAGGGATGAATGTGCGTCCTGGAAGCCCTGGACCCGGCTGCGCGACGGAAACGCCTTCGTGTCGCCGACGAGGAGGCCGACCCGGCGGTGACCGAGACCGAGGAGGTATTCCAGAGCGCTCTTGGCACCGCCGTAATGGTCCACCATCACCCGGTCGAGCGCCGGCACGTGATCCCGGTCGATCAGGAGCACCGGCGCGGCTGCCTGCTCGAGCGCCTGGGCGACCCCTTTGTGCGCCTCGTCGCTGACGGTCATCATGATTCCGTCCACGCGCCGGCGTCCGAAGGCGCGCAGGAGGCTCACCTCCACGTCCGGCTTGTTCGTCGTGCTGGACAGGAGCAGCGTGTAGCCGTTCTCGCGGAAGATACGCTCGGCTTCCTTGATGTAGGAGGCGAATTGCGGGATGTCGAAGTCGCGGATCGCGCAGGCGACCATTCTCGTGCTGCCCCCGCGCAGGCTCTGGGCCACGATGTCGAGCTCGTATCCGAGCGCGTCGATCGCGGCCTGGACCTTGCGGCGCACCTCGGCATTGACCGTCGGATTGTCGTTGAGCACGCGCGACACCGTGCCGACGGCAACGCCCGCCGCTTCCGCGACGTCGCGCAGCTTCACCTGCTTGCGCTTGACCTCGTCCGACACGCCGCGCCTCCAGTACGGTGCAACTTGACGCCGATTAGATGAACCGGTTCATAGGGGGCCTAGCGGGACAACGCAACAAGCTGCCATGCTGGCTCCGGACGGATCGACACGCTTCGCCGCGACACTGGCCTTGCTCGGGGTTGTGGCTTTCGTGAACGCCCTCGGTTCCGTGATCGTGTTCCCGCTAGCCCCGTTTCTGGCCACGGATCTCGGCATCCCACCGCAGGATGCGGCGTTCTCGACAGTATACTTCAACGGCGCCGCCGGGATCGGCGGCCTGGCGGGGGCGCTTCTGCTCGCCCGGGTCAGGCGTGTGCCCGCCCTGTGCGCCACCCTGGCAGGGCTCGCGGTGTCGAGCGCCGGGGCGGCGCTCGCACCGAACTTCGCCACGTTGCTGCTCGCCCGCCTGGCCGGCGGGCTTTGCGCCGGCCCGCTTCTCGGCATCCTCATGACGGCCGCGGCCGACGTGGCGCCGGGGCCTGCACGGGGCCGGGCGATCAGCGCCATCGTGGCATCGTACGGGTTGGCGCTGCTTCTCGGCTCGCCCATGGCCCTGGCGCTGGTCTCCTGGACGGGCACGTGGCGCGCCTCCTTCGGGGTGCTTTCGGGTCTGTGTGCCAGCCTGATCCTGGCCGTCCACCTCGTCTTCAGGGCTCGGCCCCGTCCCACATCCGAAGAATCCTCCTGGGGGATCGCCGACGTCCTGCGCCTTCTCGCGACTCCAGGCGTGCCGGGCGGCCTTCTGCTTCCGGCCTCCGCCTCCTTCGCCACCCTGCTCATCTCGCCCCATCTCGGGACCTTCGCGCTGAAGAACGGAGGTCTGACGGTGGCCGAGCTCGGGCTGGTCTACCTGATCGGAGGGACGCTGGCGCTCTTCACGGCCGGGATCACCGGCTGGGCGCTCGACCAGTTCGGTCCCGCTCTGGCATCGGCAGTGGTCGGACTGGTGCTGACGCCGCTTCTGGCGACCGCCTTCCTGGCGAGCGTGCCGGCGGCCGTGCTCGCGCCGATACTGGGGCTCACCCTGGCCGCGCAGCTCGCCCGCAGCACGGTTGCCCAGGCGAGCGCGAGCCGGGTGCCGCGGGCAAAGGACCGCGTGGCATTCCAGTGTCTCGTGTCGGCCACCACGAGTTTCGCCCAGGCGGCCGGCGCTGCCGTATCCACCGTTCTGCTCTCGGAAGGGCTGAACGGACACCTCGTCGGGATGGGGTGGCTCGCCGGGCTGAGCATTGCGCTCTGCTGGATCCCGCTCTGGCTGATCATTCGCCTGGAGCGGCAGATCGCGGCAACTGCATAACACTTCGACATCGAGGGGCGGCTATTTGTGCACGCGCGGTGAACCGGTTCATTGTCACCCGGGCGTGCCCATGGTCATCTCACTCCCGTTCTCGCTTGCGGGGGTTGAACATGCGCCTCGGTACGGTCGTTCGCCGCTTTGTCCTTGCCTCGGCTTTTGTCGCAGGCTCCTTCGCGACCCGGGGCGACCTGCGGGCGCAAGGCCTCCAGACGGTCAATTTCGCCGGCTCGGTGACCTGGATCGGCCAGGTGCCGATCCTGGTCGCCATCGAGAAGGGCTTCTTTCGTGAGCACGGGCTCGACGTCCAGGTCCAGGTGATCGCCAACTCGGCCGATCGCATCCGGGCCGTGGCAGCCGGAAGCGCGATGTTCAGCAATCTCGGGCGCGTGGCCGTCATCAGCGAGATGGCCCGTGGAAACGAGGCTTTCTACATCTTCGCCAATGTGGACGACTCCCCGGGGCAGGAGGGCTGCTGGGCGCGCCCGGGGATCCAGTCCATCAAGGATCTCCGCGGCAAGTCGGTTGCCGCAAACTCCTCAGCCGAGATCACCCTGATGGGGCTTCTGGCCGAGGGCGGCATGGCGCTGAAGGACCTCGAATACCGGAACCTCCCTGGCTCCGAGATGGCCCCGGCCCTGAGCCACGGCGATGTCGAGGCTGCCTGCGTGTGGCAGCCGCTGCTCGACAGGCTGAAACAGGCGGTTCCGACCGGCAAGCTGCTCGGCACCGACAAGGACACGGCGATCTACAAGCGCTTCGGTACGATGGCGGCCGGCGACATCGTCATCATTTCGCGCAAGGTCGCGGACACGCAGCCCGAGATCGCGAGGGGCATCGCGGCCGGTCTGCTCAAGGGCGCCGACTTCACCAACTCCAATCCCGAGGAGACCGCGAAGGCGGTCGCGAGCTATTTCCGTCAGAGCCCCGAACAGATGCTCGAGGCCATCAAGGGGTTTCAGTTCTTCGGCAGTGCCGGCTGGCCGGAGCACCTGCGCAAGCACCAGGAGCAGATGAAGTACCTCGCCGCCCTCCTGCACGAGGCCGGCAAGATACCCACGGCTCCCGATGCGGATCGCTGGGTCAACACGAGCTTCGTGCCGAAGGCGCAGTGATGGCCGCTCCGGATCAGGTCGCGGCCGTCGCGCCGCGCAACACGCCCTTCATCGTGCTGGCGCCGCCGTCCTGGCTCGCGCTGATCAGCCTGGCTTCCGTCCTGACCATCCTGGCCCTGTGGGCGGCCGCCACCACCTTCGGCTGGGTGTCGCCCCTGTTCCTGCCCTCTCCGGTGGACGTCGCCCGCGCGGCCGCGAAACTGGCGTCGAACGGCGATCTGTGGCGCGCGATCCTCGCCTCGTCCGCCCGCGTCTTCGCAGGGTTCTTCCTGGCTGCGGCCATCGCGATCCCGCTCGGGGTCGCGATGGCGGTGTTCGGGCCGGTCCGGGCGATGTTCAGCCCGCTGATCTCGCTGCTGCGCCCGCTGCCCTCGATCACCTGGATCCCGCTGACCATCCTGTGGCTCGGCATCGGCGAGCAGCAGAAGGTGATGATCGTCTTCCTGGGCTCGTGGATATACATCCTGCTCGCAACCTACGAGGCGACGCGGCGGGTCGATCCGCTCCTCGTCCGGGCAGCCCGCAACCTCGGCGCCGGCGACTTCACCGTCATGCGGGAGGTGATCCTTCCGGGCGCGCTGCCAGGCATTCTGGCCGGGCTCAAGGTGTCCCTCGCGATCGCCTGGTCCTGCGTCCTGTCCGCCGAGATGATCGCGGCCCGCAGCGGCCTCGGGGCACTCATCTGGGAAGCCAAGGAGTGGGGCGACATGACCGTCGTGCTCGTCGGAATGACGTCGATCTCCCTGACGGTTCTCCTGGCCGATGCCGTCGCGGGCCGGGTCGAACTCGTCCTCCAGCCCTGGGAACGCGCGCGCCGCCGTCATTGAGCGGAGCCCGCGAGCGAGCATCGAGCCGACCATGTCCGCGATCCTGACAGCCGAGCATGTGACCAAGTCCTATCCCGTGCCGGGCGGGGAGATGGTCGCGATCCGCAATCTCTCGCTCGACATCGCCGAAGGCGAGTTCCTGTGCCTGCTCGGCGCGTCCGGCTGCGGCAAGTCCACGATGCTGAACATGTTCGCGGGGTTCACGGCCCCGACGACCGGGCGCGTCCTGCTGCAGGGTCGGCCGATCACCGGGATCGAACCGCGTTGCGGAATGGTGTTCCAGTCCTACGCGCTCTTTCCCTGGAAGACCGTGCAGGAGAACATCGAGTTCCCGCTTCGGATGCGCGATGTTCCGCGGAGCGAGCGCCGAGCCATCGCGAGCTCCTTGATCGAAATGGTTCATCTCGACGGCTTTGCGGATCGCTATCCGGGCGAGCTCTCGGGCGGCATGCAGCAGCGGGTCACCCTCGCGCGCTGCCTCGCGGCCGATCCACTCGTCATGCTCATGGACGAGCCGTTCGCCGCTCTCGACGCGATGACCCGCCAGGTCATGCAGGACGAGCTGCTGCGAATCCAGGAGCGCAGCGGAAAGACCATCGTCTTCATCACGCACAACATCGACGAGGCCATCATCCTGGGCCACCGGATCGTGGTGATGTCGGCCCGCCCCGGCCGCATCAGGACGATCGTGGAGAACCCGCTGCCCCGGCCACGCCATGTGGGTGTCCAGACCTCGCACGCCTTCGCGGATCTCAAGGCTGAACTCTGGGCGCAGATCGAGGAGGAGGTGATGCAGCACGTGGCCGCGTCCCGGCTCGCCGAGCACGCCTGACCGAACCATTGCCGCGCCAGCAGGACAGCCGGGAGTTGCCCATGAAACCGCGCCAGATGCGCCTCGTCGCCTTTCTCAAGGCCGGCCCGACCTGTCATCATCACGGGGCCTGGCGCCACCCGGAAGCGGATAACGGCTTTCTCGAGCCGGAATGGTACGAGCACACCGCCCGCGTTCTCGAGGCCGGCTACTTCGACTGCCTGTTCTTCGCCGACGTCCTCGGACTGTACGACTACTACAACAAGAGCTTCGCCACGACGGTCGGGAAGGGCGGGGCGCTGAGCCTGCTCGATCCTCTCCCGATCCTGGCCATGATGGCGCGGGCCACCCGTCACATCGGGCTCGGCGCCACGCTGTCGACGACCTTCCACAACCCCTACCAGATCGCCCGCACGCTGGGGACGCTCGATACCCTGAGCAAGGGCCGCATGGCCTGGAACGTCGTCACCTCGGCCAGCAACCTCGAGGCCCAGAACTTCGGGCTCGAGGCCATTCCGGGACGCGCGGAGCGCTACGGTCGGGCGGACGAGGTGGTGCAGGCCTGCATGCGCCTGTGGGAGAGCTGGGAACCGGGCGCGCTGGTCGTCGACAAGGAGAGCGGCCGCTTCGCCGATCCGGAGAAGGTCGCCTACGCGAACTTCAGCGGCAATTGGGTCAAGACCCGGGGGCCGCTCACCGTACCGCGCTCGCCGCAGGGCCACCCGGTGATCATGCAGGCGGGCTCCTCCGGGCCGGGCCGCGACTTCGCGGCGCGCTGGGCCGAGATGATCTTCACCCTCCAGCACACGACGGAGGATATGCGCCAGTTCCGGTCCGAGACGCGCGCGTGCCTGGCGGCCATCGGACGGGACCCGGACAGCTGTGCGGTCCTGCCCTCAGTCGACCCGATCATTGGTGAGACTGAATCGATCGCGCGTGAGAAGCAGGACTTCGTCAACAGCCTCGTCGATCCGGAGCTCGCGATGGCGCTCATGTCCTCCCATATCGGCACGGACCTGTCGCGCTACCCGATCAACGAACCCGTCGGAAACCTGTCGCTCGAGGAGGGGTCGCGGGGCTCGCTGGACGTGATCCTGCAGGGGACACGCTCGCACGGACTGACGCTCGGCGAGGCGGCGCGTCGCTATGCGACCAGCGAACTCGCCCCGCAGGTGGTCGGCACTCCGGAGCAGGTCGCCGACCAACTCGAGGCGATGTTCACGAGCGAAGCCTGCGACGGCTTCATCCTGACCCCGACCGTGTCTCCCGGCACCTGGGAGCAGTTTTCGCGCTCGGTGGTTCCGCACCTGCAGAAGCGCGGTCTGCTGCGCCGCTCGTACGAGGGCGCGACCTTGCGGGACAACCTGCGGCTAGCATCGGGCCAGGGCGCCTCGCTGAAGGACCAGGCGGCGTGACCCGCCCGGTGATCGGCTTCGTCGGGTTCGGCGAGGCGGCCAGGTGCTTCGCGGCTCACCTGGACACGGTTTCCCCCGGCGGGCTCCTGGCCTTCTGCGACGGCCGCAGCAACCGGCCGCCCTACAGGGAGGAGTTCCGCAAGGGCGCCGAGACGGTCGGGGTCGAGCTCGTGGACGGGCTCGACGAGCTTCTCGCACGCGCGGACGTGGTGGTCTCGGCCGTCGTGGTCGCAACCGCGGCCGAGGTCGGTACCGCCATTGCGCGTGCCCTGAGACCCGGGACGCTCGTCGTCGACATCAATGCCTCCACGCCGTCGGCCAAGACGAAGGTCGCCGAAGCGGTGTCGGCCGCCGGCGGCAGCTATGTCGATGCCAACCTGATGGGCGCCGTCAGCATCTACGGCGCAGCCGTTCCGCTCTATTCCTCGGGCGACGGAGCCGAGCGCTTCGCGGCGATCTTCGGCCCGCTTGGCTTCTCGGTCGAGATCGCGGGCTCGAAACCGGGCGCGGCCGCGGCGGTCAAAATGCTCCGAAGTGTCGTCACGAAAGGCATGGAGGCGCTCATCGTCGAGGCGATGGTGGCCGCGTCCGTAGCGGGTGTCCGGGCCGAGGCTCTTCGCGGGATTTGCGAACCCATGGACGCCACCCGCTTCAGCGCCTTTGCGGACATGTGCATCCGCACGGACGTGCTTCACGCGGAGCGCCGCGCGGTCGAGATGGACGGCGTCGCGGACGGCCTCCGGGAACTCGGCGTCTCCCCGATCATGACGGAAGCCACGAGCGCGCGGCTGCGCGCCTCGGCTGCGCTCGACCAGCGGGACGCCTTTCTGCGCCGGGAGACATACACGGCGGACCAGGTCCTCGACGCCTACCTGGCGGCGCTGCCTCCGAAGCCTGGGGGTGCAGACCCCGCCTGAGGACCCGCTGCGCCCGGGCGGAGCGCCCGCGTGCACCGGACCGGACGGCGAGGCATGGCCGCATCCCGACCGGGGTGGCCCACCGCTAGGGTCGGAAGGCAGCTTCCATCGAGGCCGCGGCGTCCAGCAATTCCCGGTCGCGGCCATGACGGCCGAACAGCATGAACCCGATGGGCAGCTCCGTGCCCGGGTTCGGCAGCGAGATGGAGCAGAGGTCGAGGAGGTTCGCCACCGCGGGATTGCGCAGCATGAGGAGGTTCGCCCGGGCGAAGCGCTCCGGGTCGGCCTCGACGCTCGCGATGGTGGGAGGGAGCAGCGGCACGGTCGGCAGCGCCAGGGTGTCGAACGGCTCCATGCGGCGGTCGATCTCCGCCGCGAGGTTGCGGCGCAGGCGGGTGAGGGCGACATAGTGGCTCGCCGGCGCAGAGGCCCCGCGCCGGATACGGGCGAGGACGTTCGGGTCGATCAGGTGAGCGCTCGCGACGATCCGATCCCCGTGAATCTCGGCCGCTTCCATGGCCGGCAGCGAGGCGATGCTGGTCGCGGTGTCGAGTTGCCCGAGCAGATCCTCGATGTCGATATCGACGACCCTGGCACCGGCGCCCGACAGACGGGATAGGGCTGCCTCGAAGGCCCGCTCGACCTCCGGATCCAGCTCGGAGAAGAGACGGCCGCGGGGCACCCCGATCCGCAGGAGAGACAGCGGCATCGGCCTCAGCGGCTCGGGCTCCGCATTGGTCAACTCTGCGGCCGCCGCCGCGCATTCGGCGACCGTGCGGGCGAGCGGCCCGATCGAATCCAGCGTGTACGAGAGCGGGAACGCGCCCTCGACCGGCACCCTGCCGACCGTCGGCTTGAAGCCGACCACGCGGTTCAAGGCGGCCGGGATGCGCACGGAGCCGCCCGTGTCGGTGCCGATCGCGATCTCGCTCGAGCCGTCGCCTGCGGAGACGCCCGCGCCGGACGACGAACCGCCCGGGACCAGGCGCGGATCGAGGGCATTGCCCGGCGTGCCGCAATGCGGGTTGAGCCCGAGACCCGTGAACGCGAACTCGGACATGTTGGTCTTGCCGAGGATCACGGCGCCGGCCCGGCGGAGCCGGCGGACCACAGGGGAATCGGCGGCCGCGGCGGCCCCGGAGGCGAGAGCCGCCGAGCCCGCCCCGGTCGGCTCGCCCTTCACGTCGAACAGGTCCTTGATCGACGCGATCGTGCCGTCCAGGGGGCCGAGCGCGATGCCGAGCGCATGCCGGGCATCCGCGGCATCCGCCGCGGCGCGCGCCGCGTCCGGGTACAAACGGGTGAAGACGTTGCGCGAGCCGCCGGCGCCGATCCGCGCCAGCCGGTCCTCGACCTTGTCGCGAACGGACGGCGCGCTCATGTCCCGACCCTCAGCGGAGCAGCGAGCTTGCGCAGATAGGCGATGACCGACAAGGCCGTGATGCGGCCGGTGCGCGGGTTCTCGGACGGCACGTTCTCGATGGACATCGAGAAGCTCGCGCTGTCAGCCACGACCTCGATGCGGTGCACGTTTCGCTCGAGCGCGGGGTCGGCCCAGATCTCGAGCGTGGTCCGGTCCGGTCCGATCCCGGCCAGCGACAAGGCCACGGCGACGTTGAGATTGGCCGGGAAGCCGATCGCGGCCTGCCGCGGCGTTCCGATGAAGACGCGCCGGGGCTCGGGCAATCCGAGGACCTCGATCCCGTTCTCGACGAGGTAAGGGGCACCCGCGAGCCCTCCGGGAGGCTTGCGCGTGATCATGCGGACGGAGGTGATGGTTCCTTCCGCCGCGGCCGAGACGGCGTCCAGCCCGAGCAGGGCTCCGGTCGGCACCGCGATCTGTCCCCCGTGCTGGCGGGCGAGCCCGATCAGATGCTCATGGGTCAGAAGCGCGCCGGCGCTCAACACCACGACCGACTTTCCCGCACGGAGAAAGGGCTCTGCGATCTCAGGGAGGAGCCTGGCGGGCGCGCTCTCGACGACGATGTCCGCCAGGGGCTCGAGCTCCTCCAGGGCGACAACCGGGACCGGTCTCGCGAAGCCGCCGAGGCGGGCGCGGGCACGGTCCTGGTCGCGCGCGGAAGCGGCCGAGAGGACGAGGCCGTCGATGCCGTGGTCGAGCGCCTCCGCGACCGCGAGACCGACCGTGCCGAGACCGGCGACCGCTACCCGAAGGGGCGTTTCGCGGGAGGCGAGGGCAGGCCGGGCACTCATCGGGCCGTCTCCGGGGCCGGGCAGAGCCCGGCATAATGGCGGGCGATGTCCCCCGCCGTCGTGAACCAGATCCTGTCCTGAAGCGCGGCGATCCGGTCGAGCACGCGCCGGAACTGCTTCAGGCGGAACGGCTGCCCGACGATGAAGGTGTGGATGGTGATCCCGCACACCAGCGGCTGCCCGCGGGACTGCTCGAGCATCTCGTCCAGGTTATCGATCGCCATGTCGGCAAAGGCCGCCCCGGTGCCGTCGTGCAGAACGATCATGGGAACGTCATTGACCTCGTGCGGATACGGCATGGCCAGCAAGGGACCGGACGGCGTGCGCATCCAGACGGGCTGGTCGTCGATCGGCCAGTCCATCGTGTACAGATACCCCGATCCGGCCAGCAGGTCCTCGGTCGCGGCGCTCGGATGGGCGCCGGGGCTCATCCAGCCTGCCGGCGGCCGCCCCTCGTGGCGGCGGATCGCATCGGTCGTTTCGCCGATCAGCCGGGCCTCGTCCTCGCGGGCGAGGCCGTTCTGATGTTCGGAATTGGTGCGGCCATGCGCCACGATCTCGTCGCCCCGCTCCCGAAACGCAGCGACCAGCTCCGGGCAATGCTCGTAGCACTCCGTGTTGAGCAGCACCGTCAGCGGCAGGCCGTATTGCGCGAACAGGTCGACGAGCCGCCACCCGCCGACCCGGTTGCCGTATTCGCGCCAGCCCCAATTGTAGCTGTTGGGGTGCGACAGGCCCGGGGAATAGGCGAGGCCCAACCCCGAGCCGTAGGAGAAATGCTCCACGCAGAGCGCCACGTACACGGCCAAGCGCTTGCCGTCCGGCCAGCTGAAATCAGGCCGCCGGACGATGGGCGAGTAGGAAAACTGCGGGGGTGCTGGGAGCATGGCGAAGCGACCTTTCGGCGGGCTGGATCAGGGCCGGTAATCGCCCGGCGCGACAACCGAGCTAAGATCGATGGAGGTGAGGTTTTCGGCCGTGACCAGGAGCGCCGGGGTGACCACGCGCTCCTCGACCGGCTGCTTCGCGGCCGCCTTGCCGGCCTGGGTCAGCGCGGCCCGGCCCTGGGCCACGATCTGCTGGATGGACGTGCAGGCGAGTTCCCCGCTCTTGAGAAGCTCCTGGGCGGTCGGGCTGAGGTTCGAGGCCGACACCTTCACGCCCGGGATCTTCTTGGCGTCCTTCAGGGCCGAGATTACGCCCGCCGCCATGTCGTCGGTCGCGGCATAGACGCCGTTCAGGTCGGGGAAGCGCTGCGCCCAGTCCTCGGCGGTGGTCAGCGCGGCGTTCCGGTTGTCGCCCTGCCGGGATTCCGCGACCACCGTGATCGTCCCGCCGGCCTTCGCGAGCGTCTCCTTGAAGCCGCGGGCTCGCAGGTCCGCCCAGACCTGCCCGGCGGGGCCGGCCATCATGGCGACGTTGCCCTTTCCGTTCAGCGCCTTGCTCAGGCATTCCGCCTGAAGCCGGCCCATGTCGTAATGGTCCGCGCTGATGCGCGAGGCGAGCTTGGGGGTGTTCGGCGGCGACGAAATGCCGATCACCGGGATCCCGCGCTCGATCGCCTGCTCGACGACGCCCTTCAGCGCATCGCCGTTCGTGGCCCCCACGATGATGGCGTCGACCTTGCGCTGGATGAGGTCCTGGATCTGCGAGATCTGCTGGCTGGAATTCGCATCCCCGCCCGCATTCAGCTTCAGGAGCGTGACGCCGTCCTTCTTGGCCTGCTCCTCGGCGCCGTACACGGCGGACACCCAGAACGAGGATGCGAGGTTGGGTACCGCCATGGCGATCGTTTTCTGCTGGGCGGCGGCCGGGATGGCGGCGAGGCCTGCCAGGGATCCGGCGACGAAACCGGCGAGGATGAGCGGTGTCCGAAGTGTCATGGCTGGCGTCTCCTTGGGCGGCGGGGTGAAAGGTGAAACCCGTGCATGCCGTGGGCCACGAGCCCGGCCGCGATGATCACGACGCCGATCGCGGATTGCGCCACGAAGGGAGAGATGCCGGAGGTGTTGAGGCCCGTGAGCAGAACCTGCACCAGCAGGGCGCCGGCAGCCGATCCGGGGACGCTGGCCATCCCCCCGGTCAGGGGCGTGCCCCCGATGACCGCGGCCGCGATGGCTTGCAGCTCCATCCCGCTGCCCTCGATCGGCAGGCCCGTGCCGGCCCGCAGCATCATCAGCGTGCCGGCCAGCCCCGCGAAGCATCCGCAGAGCGCATAGGCATGGCGGAGCGTGCGGGCTTCGTCGAGGCCGACGAGCGGCACCGCGTCCGGGTTGGACCCGAGCATCAGGATCCGGCGCCCCACCATCGTGCGGGTGAGCACGAGGTGGGCCCCCACCACCGCTGCGAGCGCGACCCAGTCGGCGGGCGGCAGCGCGGTGCCGCCGGAGAAGACCCAGGAGGCCGCGTCCAACTCCAGGGGCACGGCCTGCCCGTCATCCGTGACCAGGAGCGCGATCCCCCGCACTCCGATGAGCGTGGCCAAGGTCGCGATGACCGGCGTGATCCCGAGGGTTCCGATCAACAGGCCGTTGAGCATCCCGCACGCGAACCCGACCACCGGACCAAGGGCCAGCCCGACAGCCCCGAGAGTGTTGGCGGCCCAGGCCGCGGCGACGCCAGCCAGCGCCGCGACGGCGCCCACCGAGATGTCGAATCCGCGTGTCGCCAACGCAAAGGTCTGGCCGGCCGCGAGGAGGGCCAGGACCCACATCTGCGACGCCATGTTGAGAAGGTTGCCGCCCGCGGCGAAGCCCGGGACGGCGGCCCCGAAGGCGGCCGCCGCGACCAGGATGGCGAGCGGGGCGACAAGCAGCCTCGGGCTCACGACCGCGCGCCTTTCCGACCGAACCGCGTCCAGAGGCCACCCGGCCAGCCGTCCCGCTGGAGCAGGACGGCCGCCAGGATGACGACCGCGATCGCGATCTGCTGGTAGGCGACCGGCAGATTGAGCAGCACGACGGCGTTGTTCAGCATGGCGATCACGGCGACCCCGAAAAGGACGTTCGCGGCCCTTCCCTGGCCCCCCGCGAGCGGGATGCCACCGATCGCGCAGGCCGCGATCGTCTCGAAGGCGAGGTTCGGGGCGAGCCCGGGCTGCCCGGACGCGACCCGGCTGGTCAGGATCGCGGCGGCGAGTCCGACCAGGAGTCCCGCGGTGCCGTAACCCGCGACGACGGCCGAGCGCGTGGGAAGCCCGGACAGGCGGGCGGCGACCGGGTTCGCGCCGACGAGACACCAGATCCGGCCGATCCGGGTGTGGCGGAGAAGAACATGCGTCCCGAACAGCACCAGGACGGCCGCGACGATCGGAACCGGGATCCCGGCCACCCGGCCGCGCGCGAGCCAGGCGAAGGCGGCGCTCGGGGGCGCGTCGATGGGCAGCCCGCCCGCGAGACTTGCGGCGAGGCCCGAGGCGATCATCAGGGCCCCCAGGGTGACCAGGAACGGCGGCAGGTCGAAGCGGCTGACGAGCCAGCCGTTGACGGTCCCGATGACGGCAACCGTCGCGACGCCGATCGCGAGCGCCCCGACGGGGCCTACGTCAGGCAGCGCCGACACCGCCAGGACGCTGGACAGCGCCGCCGACGCTCCGAAGGAGAACTCGACGCCGCCGAGCACCAGCACGATCGCCTGTCCGCATGACGCGATGGCCAGGATCGAGGCGATGCGTAGCACGTTCTCGAGGTTTCCGGCCGTGGCGAAGCGCGGGACGACGAGCGCGAACAGCAGAAAGATCGCGAGCGCGACCGGGGCGGAGGGCGGCACGGCTCCGGCCAGGCGACGAAGCGCCCTCATGCGGCCCGTGCGCCCCCGCCACCCATCGCGGCCAGCAGCGCTGGGTGGCCGGCTCCGCGCGGCAGGTCGGCCACGACCCGCCCGGCATCGACGACCAGGATGCGGTGCGACAGCGCCTCGACCTCGTCGAGATCCGTCGAGGCGAGCACGATGGCGACGCCGGCCGACGCAGCCTCCGCGAGCGCCTCGTGGATCAGGCGCCGCGCCGCGATATCGACCCCGCGGGTGGGCTCGAGCGCGACCAGCGCGCGAAGCCCGGGCACAAGGAGGTTGCGGGCGACAAGAAGCTTCTGCTGGTTGCCGCCGCTGAACGATGCCGCGCGCCGTTCCGGCTCGGGTGGATTGAGCCCGAGACGCTGCAGCCACGGAGCCACCATGTTCCTCTCGGCGCGGCCGCGCAGGAGGCCCGCCCGCGACAGGAGCGACAGCGCCGACGCGGAGACGTTGTCCGACGCCGACCGCACCGCGAACAGCCCGTCCGTGCTCCTGTCCGCCGGGATCAGGCCGATCCCGAGCCGGACCGCGTGCCGACGGTCGCCCGGGAGGAGCGCGGCCCCGTCGATCTCGACCGATCCCGAGGCGACCGGCCGAAGACCGGACAGAGCCTCGGCGATGCGGAGTGCTCCCGACCCGACGAGGCCTGCGAGCCCGAGCACCTCGCCCCGCCGGACGGCTATGTTCGTGGGCGGATCGGACGGCGCGACCCGAAGCGACCGGGCGCACAGCATGAGCGGGCCCGGGGTGCCGAGTGCGTGCGCGCCGGTGTTCACCGCCGTTCCCAGCATGGCCCGAACGAGGTCCGCCCGTCCCACGGTCTCCCGCCCGACGCCCTCGATCACGCTTTCGCCGTCGCGGAGCACCGTCAGGTCGTCCGCGACCGTGTCGATCTCGTCGAGCTTGTGGCTGATGAAGAGGATCGCGGTTCCCCGTTCGCAGAGTCGGCGCACGGCCAGGAACAGCCGGTCGCGCTCACGATCCGACAGGGCCGCGGTGGGCTCGTCCAGAAGCAGCACCCGGCAGTCCTGGCCGATCGCCCGGGCGATCTCCACGAGCTGCCGCTCGCCCACGGACAGTCGCTCGACAGGGGTGGCGAGATCGCGGTCGAGTCCCACCGCGTCGAGCCACCTGCGCGCGGTCTCGGCCGCCACGAGCGGCGGCCGCAGGGCGAGCGGCCCCGTTCGCCCATACGCGAAGGCCGACAGGTTCTCCCGAACGGTCAGGTGGGGAAACAGGCTGAGGTGCTGATAGACGGGCACGATGCCGGCCGCGATCCCGTCGCGGGCGGAGCCCAGCCGGAGCGCGGCTCCGCCGAGGCGCATCTCCCCCTCGTCCGGGGCCGCAGCACCCACGACGATGCGGACCAGGGTCGACTTCCCGGCCCCGTTCTCGCCGAGGAGCGCATGCACCCGCCCCGCATCGAGCCTCAGGTTGACGCGTCGCAGCGCGACGGTCGTGCCGTAGCGTTTGGCGATCCCGTCCAGGACAAGAACGCCAGGCCGTGCCTGCGCCCCTCGTCCAGCTGGGTCCGACTGTCTCGTCAGCGGGGGCTCCGTTGCCTGATCCCGGCGAGCATAGGACGGCCACGATGCTCGACAATCGAAATACGCACGCTTCATGCATGAGGGCGGCTCATCCATGATGCGCCGAAACCGGAGAGCATGCGCATGAGCCTTCGCCTGCCGCCCCTCCATCAACTCCGCGGTTTCGAGGCGGCCGCACGACACCTCTCGTTCACCCGCGCGGCGAACGAGCTGTCCCTCACGCAGGGCGCGATCAGCCGGCAGATCCGCGACCTCGAAAGACATCTCGGGATTCCGCTGTTTGTTCGGCAGACACGCCGCGTCGAGCTCACGCCGTCCGGGGTGGAGCTGGCCCGGACGGTCCGCAACGCCCTCGTGGACATCGCCGGGACGACCGCGCAGATCAGGGGCGAGCGCGAGCCCGTGTCGCTCACCCTGTCGGTTCTGCCGACGCTGGCCTCGCGCTGGCTCATGCCTCGCCTGCACGGCTTCACGGCCTCGCACCGGGACATCGACCTGCGGGTGATCACCAGCATCGAGCCGACCGACCTTCTCGCGCACGACGCCGATATCGCGATCAAGGTCGGACGCGTTCCCGGGCGGCGCTACGATCCCAAGGCGGCCCGCATCGAGCTGCAGATGACCTCCGACTGGTCCGGGGTTCACGCGGACGAGCTCTTTCCGGACACGCTGGTCCCGGTCTGCGCTCCGGACCTGCTGCGCGGGTCGGCGCTGGAGCGGCCGGGCGACGTTCTCCGCCATCCGCTGATCCACACGACGTCCCGCCGGTTCGGCTGGCCGGACTGGTTTCAGCGGCACGGTCTCGGCCGCCCGGACGAGCGGTTCGACCGGCTCGAGTTCGGCCACTTCTTCATGTCGCTCGAGGCCGCCCGAAGCGGGCGCGGCATCGCGCTGATTCCGGACATCCTGCTGTCGGGCGAGCGGCAGCAGGAGCTCGTCGCGCCGCTCCCCGGCACCGCCAGCGCCGGCCTCTACTACCTGCTCGTGCACGAGACCCGGCTCAGGCTCCCGGCCGTGGACGCATTTCGGACCTGGCTTCTGCACGAGGCCGGGACGGCGTCGAGGTCCTCCGACCCTCGGGGCTGATGTCGCCGCGCCGTCTCGGGCTGGCCGAGCCCGTCAGCCCCCGCCCAGGCTCGCCGGGCTCATGGTAATCCGCCCGCCCGCCCGGCGCTCCGCGACGGCCCGGGTTCGGGCGAACTCAGTCCACCAGCCGGCGGTCGGGGGAGCAGGTGGCGCTGCGCTGACGCCCGATCGCCTTCAAGGCGTTGTCCCGTGCCGTGAAGTGGATGCGCCGCTGCAGCGTCTCGGCCTCGGCATCCCGACCCGCCTCGATCGCCCGCAGAAGTGCGCGCCATTCCGAAGCCGCCGCGCGGCGGCGCCGTTCCGACAGGAAGTCCAGCGGCTTCTCGCGCCAGATCAGGCCCCAGATCGAATACCGCACCTGCCGCCGAAGGAGTTCGGCGAGAGGCTCGCTCGTGCAGAGCTCGGTGAGCGCAGCCCCGATCCGGCCGATATACCGCGCGAACCGAACCGGGTCCTCCTCGGCGACCATCGTCTCCAGGGCGTCGACGCGGCGACGGACCTCGTCCAACGCCCCGTGATCCCCCCGCAGGGCGATCATGCGGACAGCGAGCCCCATCAGGGTCGCCCGCATGTTGAAGACGTCCGCGATCGTGTCGAGCGAGAGATCGACCACATAGGCGCCGCGCCGCGGCAGGAAGTTCACCAGCCCGCGCTGCGCGAGGTCCCGGATGGCCTCGCGGACGGGGGCGCGGCTCGCCCCATAGAGGGCAGCGAGCTCCGTCTCGCGGATCCGCTCGCCCCCGCGATATTCGCCGTTCACGATCGCAACCGCGACATGATCGGCGATCTGCTGCGCGACCGTGCGCAACTGACCGCCCCGGCGAGGCCGCGGCGCGCACCCGTCGGGAGTGGGTCGCTCGAGTACCAGGATGTCACCCGTCATCCGTCGACCTTGGTGGATTGTCGACATTGACACAAGCGGCCCGGCATGATCGCGTGTTGGAAACGCGCAAACGAGACGCGGATTCTGGAGGAAACGGGATGCTGAGGATGCGCGCCCACGCGCTGGCCGCGGTAACGCTCGCCGGCATGACGGCTCCTGCCCTTGCGCAGGACGCGAAGGGCAGCCTGACCGTGGCTTTCGCGGCGGAAGGCACGGTTCTCGACCCGGCCAAGTATTCCGCGGGCGTGGACCATTACTTCATCGGGCAGATGTACGAGCAGCTCGTCCGCCCGGGCCTGAACCTCGAGCCGACGAACTGGCTGGCCGAAAGCTGGAAGGTCACGGATCCGGAGACCAAGCCGGTTCTCGAGGTGGCGCTCAGGAAAGGGGTGACGTTTCA
The DNA here is from genome assembly GCA_028290695.1 of Enterovirga sp. Taxonomy (GTDB): domain Bacteria; phylum Pseudomonadota; class Alphaproteobacteria; order Rhizobiales; family Beijerinckiaceae; genus Enterovirga. The sequence goes on from JAQGJJ010000216.1 coordinate 23,674, forward strand.
CAATGGCGATCCCCTGACGAGCGAGGACTTCGAGTTCGCCTATCAGCGCCTGCGTGACCCGAAGGTGTCGCGCTGGTCGCATCTCCAGGCCAATGTCGAGCGGTTCGAGATCGTCGACGATCACACCTTTCGGATCCACTTCAAGGAGCCGGATGGCGACTACATCGCGCAATGGCTTCAGCTCTGGGCCGTTCCCAAGAAGTATTTCGAGCGGGTCGGCGAGGAGGGCTTCACCAAGGCGCCGGTCGGCACGGGGCCTTGGAAATACGTGTCGCGCTCCGTCAAGGAGGAGCTGAAGCTCGAGGCCTACGACGGATACTGGAACAAGCAGCACCGCCCGAAGGTCAAGAACCTCACGATCAAGATCATCCCGGAGGATCTGACCCGCGTCGCGGCCTTCAAGACGGGCGCGGTCGACTGGATCGACGGCGTGCCGCCCTCCATGGTGGAGGAGTTCAAGACGCTGCCCGGGGTCAAGACGCTGAGCGTCGTCTCGGGCAACAACCTGTATATCGACTTCCCGAGCTACAAGCCGGATTCTCCCTTCAACAAGGTGAAGGTGCGCCAGGCCGTGGCTCACGCCGTCGATATGGACGCCATCATCAAGACGGTGTTGTTCGGCCAGGGCGAGCGCTACGCCGAGGTCGGCAAGGGGGCCACGGGGTACGATCCCGACCTGAAGCCTTACCCGTACGACGTCCGCAAGGCACGCGAGTTGCTGCGGGAAGCGGGCTACCCGTCCGGCTTCGAGACGCCCTGCTACAATCTCACCACGCCGCGCGAGCCGAACGTGAAGGAGATGGGTGAGGCGGTTTTCGCCTATCTCGGTGCCGTCGGAATACGCTGCCGCGTCCAGGGCCTCGAATATGGCGCCTGGATCAATCTCGGCCGCCGCGGCCGCTCGGGCCCACCCGAGATGGACGGCGTGCTGAGCTGGATGTGGAGCCAGAACCTTCCTGGCGATCCGGCCACGCCCTGGGGTGGGCATCTCCACAGCTTCGTCGCCGGCAAAGGCTGGGGCAGCTACTCCTACACCGCCGACGAGAAGGCGGACGCCATGGTGGAGCAGCTGAAGAGCACCATGGTGCCCGAGAAGCGCGTCGCTCTGATCAAGGAGATCGCCCGCTACAAGCGCGACAACGTGCTGGGCGGCTGGACGACGTATCGGCCCGTTATCACCCTCGCCTGGCGCGACAAGGTCGAGTTCACGCCCTGGGCCTATCCCGGCTACTGGCGGGGCTTCCAGGAGATCGGGCTCAAGCAGTAGGGCCGTCGCACGCCATGGTCGGCTTCGTCGGAAAGCGCGTGCTGCACGGCCTCGTGAGCATCGTCGGCGCGAGCATCCTGATCTTCGTGATCTCGCGCCTGTCCGGCGACCCCATCGTGCTGATGCTGCCCGTGGAGGCGCCGCCCCACGTGATCGAGGCGATGCGGCGCAATCTCGGTCTCGATCTGCCGCTCTGGCGGCAATACCTCATCTTCGCCGGCCACGCGCTGACGGGCGATTTCGGCATGTCCTACCGCTGGCAGACGCCGGCTCTCGATCTCGTGCTCGATCGCCTGCCGGCAACGATCGAGCTTGCGGTCGCGGGCCTCGTGTTCAGCGTCTGCCTCGCCGTCCCGCTCGGCGTGCTCTCCGCCGTTCATCGAGGCTCCTGGATCGACACCGTTGGCAAGGGTTTCGCCATGCTCGGGCAGGCCATGCCGGGTTTCTGGGTCGGGCTCCTCCTCATCCTGGTTTTCTCCATCCGGCTGAACTGGCTGCCCGCCTTCGGGCATGGCGGCATCTCGCACCTGATCATGCCGGCGATCGCACTCGGCTGGTATCCGGTGGCCGCGCAGACCCGGATCGTGCGCTCCGCCATGCTGGACGTGCTCGAATCCGACTACATCCGAATGGGCCGCGCGCTCGGGGCGCCCGAACGCGTCCTCGTCTGGAAATATGCCTTCAGGAACGCCGCCGTGCCGCTCGTCACGATGCTCGGCGTCTACTTCGCCTCCATGCTGGGCGGCGCTTTCGTGATCGAGGTGATCTTCGCCTGGCCGGGCCTCGGCCGGACGGTGGTCGAGGCGGTGTTCTCGCGCGACTTCCCGGTTGTGCAGGCGGGCGTGTTGTTCACGTCCATCCTGTTCGTCACCTGCAACCTCCTGGTTGATCTGAGCTACGGCCTCATCGACCCGCGGATCCGGCGTGATGGCTGAGGGGGCGTTCGCACAGGCCCAGCCGGCCGGCCCGCCTGTTGCGCAGTCCCGGCCGCGGTTCGGGCGAGTGCGCCGGCTGTTTCGGAACGGCCTCCCGATCGGTCCCCTTCTGCTGTTCGGGATGGTGGTGATCGCCGGGCTGAGCGGCGACGGCCTCGCCCCGCACGATCCCGGCGCGCTCAATCTCGGGGCAGCCTTCCGGCCGCCGGCCTGGTTGGCCGGCGGAAGCGCCGCGCATCTCTTCGGAACGGACAATCTCGGCCGGGACATTTTCAGCCGCGTCATCGTCGGCGCCAACATCGCCCTCGTGGTGGCCGCCTATGCGATCGTCCTGTCCGGCACGGTCGGTGCGCTGGTCGGGATGGTGGCGGGCTTCTTCGGCGGCGCAGTCGACGCCCTCGTCATGCGGCTGGTCGACATCCAGATGTCGATCCCCTCGCTGGCGCTCGCGCTTGTCCTCGCGGCGGTGCTGAACCCGGGGCTGTCGACGGTCGTGATCGTCATCACGATCACCTACTGGACCTGGTACGCGCGCATCATCCGGGGCGAGATCCTGTCCTTGAAGGAGCGGGATTATGTGGCTCTCGCCAGGGTCGCGGGCGTGTCCACCCCGGTGATCTTCGCCCGCCACCTGCTTCCGAACATTCTCAATACGCTCCTCGTCCTTGCGACCCTGCAGATCGGACAGGTCATCATCTTCGAGGCTTCGCTGTCCTTCCTGGGCCTCGGGATCCAGTCTCCCGACGTCTCCTGGGGCCTGATGCTGGCGGATGCCCGCAACTACATCCAGAACGCCTGGTGGGCGATCACCATCCCGGGCGTCGCCATCGCGCTCACCTGCCTGTCCGCGAACCTCATCGGCGACTGGCTGCGCGACACGATCGACCCCAAGCGGCGGCAGCTCTGACATGGTGCCTACCGCCACCGAACGTCCCGGCGGCGCCGAGCTGGTCCCGGCGCAGCCGCTTCTCAAGATCGAGAACCTGAGGACGCACCTTCACCTAGCTCGCGGGATCGTGCGGGCCGTGGACGGCGTGGATCTCGCTGTCGCGCAGGGAGAAACGCTCGGCGTCGTCGGCGAGTCGGGCTCGGGCAAGACGATGACCAGCCTGTCCATCCTGCGGCTCCTGCCGAAGCCGATGGGCCGCATCGCGGAGGGCTCGATCACGCTCGACGGAACGGATCTCGTCAGGCTTTCGGAAGAGGAGATGGCGCGGAGCTGGCGCGGCCGGAAGATCTCCATGATCTCGCAGGACCCCCTGACGTCGTTGAACCCGGTCTTCAGTGTGGGCGACCAGGTTGGAGCTCCGCTGCGCTACCACGGACTCGCCCGCAGCCGTCGCTCGCTGCGCGAGACCGCGGTCGGCCTTCTGCGGCGGGTGCGCATTCCGTCCCCCGAGAAGCGCCTCGACGACTACCCGCATCAGTTCTCGGGCGGGATGCGGCAGCGCGTGGCCTGTGCAATGGCGATCGCATGCGCGCCCCGGCTCCTGATCGCGGACGAGCCGACCAGCAATCTCGACGTCACAATCCAGGTCCAGATGATGGAGCTCTTCCGCGAACTCCAGGCCGAAACGGGCCTCGGGATCATCCTGATCACGCACGACCTCGGTGTCGCGGCGGGCATCTGCCACCGGATCGCGGTCATGTATGCGGGGCGCGTGGTCGAGAGCGGCGACGTGCGGGACATCTACCGGAGGCCCGCGCACCCCTACACACAGGCCCTTCTGGCCGCGATCCCCCATCTGGGAGGGGGGCGCAGGAAGCGGCTGCAGGCCATTCCCGGCATGCCGCCGAGCCTGATCGACCCGCCCACGGGTTGCCGCTTCGCACCTCGATGCCCGCACCGGATGCCACGCTGCGCCGATTACCCGCCGAGCTTCCAGGTCGGCCCGACTCACAAGGCGGCCTGCTGGCTGGCGGAGGCGGGCGCATGAGCACGCCGCTTCTGGAGATCCAAGGACTGACCAAGCATTTCCCGGCCCGGAGCGGCCGCGGAACCGTGCGGGCCGTCGAGGACGTCTCGTTCTCGATCGGGCCGGGCGAGACCTTCGCGCTCGTCGGCGAGTCCGGCTGCGGCAAGACCACGATCACGAAGCTGATCCTGGGCCTCGAGACCCGGACGGCCGGCGAGATACGGTTCGACGGTCTCGACATCGCATCCGGCCGCGCGGCGAACATCAGGGCCTACCGGCGCCAGGCTCAGGCCGTGTTCCAGGATCCCTACGCGTCCCTGAACCCGCGCATTCGGGTCCGCACCATCGTGGCCGAGCCGCTGATGGCGCAGGGGATCGGCGACCGCGCGTCGCGCGAAGCCCGCGTACGGGAGGTGCTCGAGGTGGTCGGCCTCCCGGCGAGTGCCGCGGACCTGTACCCGCACGAGTTCTCCGGCGGGCAGCGACAGCGCATCGCCATCGCCCGCGCGCTCGCGCTTCAGCCGCGCTTCATCGTGCTGGACGAACCGATTTCGGCTCTGGACGTGTCGATCCGGGCGCAGATCCTGAACCTGCTCGCCGATATCCAGGACGAGTTCGGCCTCACCTACCTGATCGTCGCGCACGACCTCGCGCTCGTGGAGCATTTCTCGAGTCAGGTCGGGGTCATGTATCTCGGCAGCCTCGTCGAGCTCGGGGCGACGGAGGACGTCTTTGCGCGTCCCGCCCATCCCTACACCCAGGCGCTCCTCGCTTCCGTGCCCCGGCCCGATCCCGACCACCGGGCGCCCGTCGCGGTGATCCGGGGCGAGATCGGAAGCGCTACCGCGCCACCGCCTGGCTGCAGGTTCCACCCACGCTGTCCCCGCGCGATGCCCGTCTGCGCTGTCGACGCTCCCGGACGCTGGAGCCTCGACGCCGGCCACTGGGCCTCCTGTCATCTGCTCGACCCGGCTCTCGGCGAGCAGCCCCGGATGGAGCCGGTCTCGTGAGCACGGTCGCGGAGGAGGAGCACTACCTCGCGGCGCACCTCGCCCGGGTGGACGAAGCCTGGCCGAGCGGGGTCCCGACCGAGGCCTGGTATCCGCACGGCCAGCGTCCGCTGACCGAGTATTTGCGCGCGTGGGCGCGACAGCAGCCCGACAAGCCGGCGGTGATCTTCTACGGGCGGGAGGTCACGTATGCCGAACTCGACCGGCTCAGCGATCGTTTCGCAGCGCTTCTGGCCGCGCACGGCGTCCGGACGGGCGACCGCGTCGCGGTTTTTCTGCCGAACTGCCCGCAATTCCACATCGCGTTCTTCGGCATCCTGAAGCTCGGGGCGGTGCATGCACCGGTGAGCCCCCTGTCGAAGCCGTTCGAGCTCGCCTACCAGCTCGCGGACACGGGGGCGGAAACGATCCTGACCCTCGACAGCCTGATGCCCGTCCTGAGGGCGGTGAAGAACGAGACGCGCGTCCGCACGGCGCTCGTGACCAGCTTCGCGGACATGCTGCCGACCGAGCCGACCCTGCCGCTGCCGGAGATGCTGAAGGCCGGCAAGGTCGCCTGCCCGGACGCGATCGACCTCATGCCGGCGCTCGCCGCCGTGGCGGAGCCGCCGCCGGCGGTCCGGGTCGGGCTCGATGACGTGGCGGCGCTCAACTACACGGGCGGCACGACCGGGATGCCCAAGGGGTGCATCCACAGTCAGGGCGACATGATCTACACGGCCGCGACCAATCTGGGCATCGCGGCTCCGGTTTCGTCCGACACGGTCGCGCTCAGCTTCTTCCCCGAGTTCTGGATCGCGGGCGAGAACGGCTGCCTCATCTTCCCGGTTTTCGGCGGCTACACCCTTGTGCTGCTCTCGCGTTGGGACCCGGTCGCGTTTCTCGAGGCCATCCAGCTCTATCGGGTCACGAACACCGGCTTGCCGGTCGACGGGGCGGTCGAGCTGATGGACCACCCGCGCTTCGGCGAGTTCGACCTGTCCTCTCTCCGGCAGGTGCGGGTCGTGTCCTTCGTGAAGAAGCTGAACCTGGAGTTCCGCAGCCGCTGGAAGGAGCTGACCGGAACGGTGCTGGCGGAATCCGCCTGGGGCATGACGGAGACCCACACCTCCGACACCTTCACGACCGGGATGCAGGAGAACGATTTCGACCTCAGATCGCAACCCGTTTTCGTCGGACTCCCGATGCCCGGGACGGAGCTCAAGATCTGCGACTTCGAAACCGGCGCGCTCGTGCCCTTCGGCCAGGAGGGCGAGATCTGCTGCCGCTCGCCGTCCCTGCTGAAAGGCTACTGGGGCAGGCCCGAGGCGACCGCCGAGGCTCTCCGCGGCGGCTGGCTGCACTCGGGCGACATCGGCATGATCGACGAGAGCGGCTACTTGCATTTCCTCGGCCGCCGCAAGGAGATGCTCAAGGTCAAGGGCATGAGCGTGTTCCCGGCCGAGATCGAGGCCGTCCTCGGCCAGCACCCGGCGGTGAACGGCTCCGGCGTCATCGGACGGAGCGATCCGGAGCGCGGGCAGGTGCCGGTGGCCTTCGTCCGGCTGAACCCGGCGGCCGCCGCCACGACCGGTGACGAGATCCGCGCCTGGCTCGGGCAGCGCATCGCCTCCTACAAGGTCCCCGACATCCGCATCCTGGACGAACTCCCCATGACCGCCACCGGCAAGGTCAAAAAGGGTGAGCTAGCGGCCTTTCTCGAGTGAGACGCGGCCCGCGGCTGCGCCGGAACCCAGCATGACCTTCGCCAAGCTGCTCATCGCGAACCGCGGCGAGATCGCGATCCGCATCGCCCGGGCTGCGACCGATCTCGGGATCCGAACGGTTGCGGTCCATTCCGAGGACGACGCGCTCTCGCTCCATACCCGCCGGGCCGAGGAGGTCCTTCCGCTCCGGGGCCGAGGGGCCGCGGCTTATCTCGACATCGCGGCGGTGATCGCGGCCGCGAAGGCGAGCGGAGCGGATGCGGTCCACCCCGGCTACGGCTTTCTCAGCGAGAACGCGGAGTTCGCGACCGCCTGCGCGGAGGCGGGGCTCACCTTCGTGGGGCCGCGCCCCGAGACGCTCCGGCTCTTCGGCGACAAGGCGAGCGCACGGGCCTTCGCGACCCGCAACAACGTACCGGTCCCTCCCGGAACGGACGGCCCGACGGAGCTTTCCGACGCCAGGCTCTTCCTGGCCGCCCAGGGCGGGGCGCCCGTGATGGTGAAGGCGATCGCCGGCGGCGGCGGTCGCGGCATGCGGATCGTGGCGAACCCGGACGAGATCGAGGAGGCGTTCGCGCGGTGTCGCTCGGAGGCGGAGGCGGCCTTCGGGTCGGGTGACCTCTACGTGGAGCGCCTGATCGGGCAGGCGCGTCACATCGAGGTGCAGATCATCGGCGACGCAACGGGCGCGGTCAGCCACCTGCACGAGCGCGAATGCACGCTTCAGCGGCGCAACCAGAAGATCGTCGAAGTCGCGCCCAGTCCGTCGCTCTCCCCTGGCCTGCGGGGCCGCATCGCCGCGGCGGCCCTTTCGCTCGCCCGGGCGGCGGCCTACGAGAATCTCGGCACCTTCGAGTTCCTGGTCGACAGCGAGCGCGAGAGCTTCTTCTTCATGGAGGCGAATCCGCGCCTCCAGGTCGAGCACACCGTGACCGAGGAGGTGCTCGGGCTCGATCTCGTGCAGGCGCAGATCGCGGTCGCCGCCGGCCGGACGCTCGCGGATCTCGGACTTGCCCAGGAGCGCGTGCCGTCCCCGCGCGGCTATGCGGTCCAGCTCCGGATCAATCTCGAGACCATGGACCGGACGGGCGCCGTGATGCCGGCCGGCGGCGTCCTCTCGGCTTTCGAGCCACCCTCCGGGCCCGGCATCAGGGTCGATCATTTCGGCTATGCCGGCTATCGCACGAGCGCCGCCTTCGACGCGATGATCGCCAAGGTGATCGTGCACTCGCCGACGCCCGACTACGCCGACGCGGTCCGCAAGGCGGGGCGGGCCCTGGCCGAATTCCGCATCGAGGGTGCCGGCACGAACATTCCGTTCCTGCTCGCCCTTCTCGACCATCCGGCCGTGAGGGCGAACACGATCGACACGCGCTTCGTCGAGGCGAATATCGAGGCGCTCGTCGGCACGGCGCAGGACGGGCGCAGGGCGCCCCGCTTCTTTCCGGACGCGGGCGGCGCGGCCGAGAGCGCCTCCACGGCCGTTGCGGCTCCGGCCGGCACGGTGGCGGCCGAGTCGCCCATGCAGGCGACCGTCGTGGCGATCGGGGTTTCGGTCGGAGATCTCGTGCGGCCGGGCCAGCAGCTCGCGGTGCTCGAGGCCATGAAGATGGAGCATCTCGTCACGGCCGTGACCGGAGGGATCGTGCGGGCCGTGGTGGCCAGCAAGGGCGAGACGCTGATGGCGGGCGCGCCCATCGTGTTCATTGAGGCGGCCGATGTGGAACCAGAAGGGGAGGCGGACGGCCACGATGCCGATCCGGACGCGATCCGGCCCGACCTCGCGGAGG
>JAQGJJ010000218.1 GCA_028290695.1 Enterovirga sp.
GCGCCGTTCAGCGCGACCGCGCAGGCGCCGATCGTCATGAAGATCGGCACGGCCACGATCAACGACTCGCAATGGGAGTGGATGAAGCATTTCGCGGCCCGCATGGAGGAAACCGCGAAGGGTCGCATCAAGGTCGAGACCTACCCGTCCAGCCAGCTCGGCGGCATTCCCCGGATGATCGAGCAGACGCAGTTCGGCGCGATCCAGGGCTGGTGCGGCCCGCCCGAGTTCCTGAGCGGGGTCGACAGCCGCTACCAGGTGCTGAGCGCGCCGGGGCTGTTCAAGGATCTCCCCCACACCAACCGGACGCTGCAGGATCCCGCCTTCAACAAGGCCTTCCTGGACCTCGGGGCCAACAAGGGCCTGAAGGGGATCGGCCTGATCATCTCGGGGCCGACCACCTTCGTGTCCAGGAAGCCGATCCGCACCCTGACGGATTTCGAGGGCATGAAGGTGCGGGTTCTGGCGGCTCCGCTCCAGATGGAGCAGGTGCGGGCGCTCAAGATGGCCCCGATCCCGATGGCGCTCGGCGAGGTTCTGCCGGCGCTGCAGCAGGGCGCGCTGGACGGCGTGATGAGCTGCACGCCCGTGTTCGTGGCGCTGCGCTTCAACGATGCCGCCAAGTACCTGATCGAGACCAATCACGGCCTGATCTCGGCCATCGCGATCATCAGCAAAACGTGGTTCGACAAGCTCCCGGCCGATCTGCAGGAGGCCGTGACCGAGGCCGGCAAGAAGGCGACCTCGGACGTCTACCAGTTCTCGCTCGACGACGTGAACAACGGGCGGGCGACCTGGGCCAAGAACGGCGGCGAGGTCATCAGCCTGTCCGCCGAGGAGCACGCCAAGCTCCAGGCCCTTCTGGCTCCCGTGGGCGAGCGGGTGGTCGAGAAGAATCCTGGGGAGAAGGCGCTGTTCGACCTCCTCAAGCAGGCGGCGACCCGGACTCAGCAGGCCTGAACGCGCGCCCCCGGCCGCCCTCGGGCGGCCGGGACGCCGTGGCGGAACGTGACGGGCGAGCGGCTACCTGGCCGGCCCGCACAGGGCGTCGACGATCCGGTGCACCATCGGGGTGACGACGAGCACGGTCGGGAAGGCCACGGCCCAGGAGCCGGGCCAGGCCGTCAGCCACGTGAACAGGAACTCGCCCCGTAGCCCGACGCTCCGCAGGGTCGCGACGCCGCACACCACGAGCGACATGACGCCGGTGACCAGGAGCGCGAACAGGTAGCGGGCGTGGCGTCGGGGAAGGCGCGGGGGCATCGGGCTCGGGCTCGCTGGACACGACCGGCGCGACGAGATCTCGCGCGGCCTGGACGGTTGGGAAAACGGGCGCGGTATACGCGCCGGCCGGGCGGTCCCGGCGATCCGGGCGGCCCCCGGCGATTCGGGCTACCAGCCGTGCACGTAATGTTCCATGCCGGGAGGCGTATCGATGAGACGCTCCGGATCGAGCTGCCGGTAGCGTCCGCGGAAGAACAGCAGCGGACGCGGCGCGCCGCTGGCGGGATGCGAGAAGCCCGTGACCTCTCCGACCAGGATGAGGTGGTCGCCTCCGTCGTATCGCGCATAGCTGCGGCACTGAAAGGTCGCGAGGGCGTCCGGGATCGTCGGGGACCCGATGTCGTCCTGTGCGGTCCCGATGCCGGACCACTTGTCGGCGGAGGCGCGCGCGAAGCGGCTCGAGACGTCGCTCTGGTCCTCGGCCAGCACGTTGACCGCGTAGGTCTCGGCCGCGTTCCAGGCCTCGATGGACCGGGCCGTCCGGGCGATGCTGAACAGAACCAGCGGCGGCGCGAGCGAGACGGAGTTGAACGAGCTGACCGTGACGCCGATGCGCTCGCCATCCGGCGACCGGGTGGTCACGATCGCCACCCCGGTCGGGAACAGGCTGAGCGCGCGGCGAAAGGTGTCCGACGTGAAGGTCATTCGAGGCCGTCCTGCAAGTGAGCCGCCGACTGGGCCGCGCGGGGTTGAGCGAGCGCCTGGTCGGCGTTGTCGGCCAGGCGCCGGAGCACGTCCCCGGTCGCGTCGAAATCGGCCGGCCCGATATCCCGGAACAGGGTGTCGTTGATCTGCCGCAGCACCGGCGACACGTCCCGAACGGCGTTCTCCCCGGCGGGCGACAGCGACACGAGCACGCTGCGGCCGTCGGCGGCGTTGCGGCGCTTCACGAGAAGCCTTCTGCGGATGAGCCGGCCGACCTCCGTGGTGACGTGGGTCGGGGCAAGCCGGACATGCTCGGCGAGGTCGCGGATCGTGACGCCCGTCTCGCCCTGCCGGTACGCGACGCCCATCAGCACGGCGAACTGGCTCCCGGTCAGGCCGAGATGGCGCGCGAACACCTCGCGGCACCGCATGAGGCCGTCCAGCGCCCGCACCATCGTGTAGATGGTCTCGCGAAACGCGGCGTCCGTGCCGTCGCGGAGAAACGCCGCGCGCGAGATCGTCACCGGGATCTCGAACCCGGTCTCCGGCGCCCGCTCCTCGGACGGGCTTGTCCTCGCGCTCGCCATGCGGGGGCCGGTAGCATCCTGGTTGCCGGCTGCACAATGCGGGCGGGCTTGCGCCGCTGCCGAATTCACGTTGACGACCTCCCAGATATGTACAACATGTAGCTATCGACGCGGGCCGCATCGATCAACACCGGCGGAGACCTTTATGAGCGCGCAACTGAAGACCGGGGGCTCCGTGCGCATGCGCACCGGGGCGGACTTCCTGGCCGACCTGAAGGCGAGCGACCGCACGGTGTTCGTGGACGGCGAGCGGGTCAGCGATCCGACGACGCATCCGGCGTTCCGGGAGGCGGCCCGGCAGGTCGCGCGGCTCATCGACTACGCGGCCGCCCCAGAGAACCGGGAGGTCATGACCTATCTCGAGCCGGAGACGGGCGCGCCGGCCTGGCGCTGCTACCAGATCCCGAAGACCCTCGATGACATGAAGGCCAAGCGCATCGCGGCCGAGAAATGGGCGGAGCAGACCTTCGGGCTGATGGGCCGGACGCCCGACCACGTGGCGAACTTCTTCACGGGCTATGCGGCCAAGCCGTCGGTGTTCGCTCGTGCCGGCCAGCAATACGCCGACAATGTCGTCAACTTCTACCGGCACATCCGGGACAACCATCAATACGTCGCCTATGCGATCGTCCCGCCGCAGGTCGACCGGAGCAAGCCGCCCCACAAGCAGGCCGACCCGCACCTTTACGCGGGCGTCGTCGGCGAGACGGATGGCGGCATCCTGATCTCCGGCGGGCAGCAGCTCGCCACCGGCGGCGTCTTCGCCGACTACCTGCACCTGAGCTGCATCCATCCCCTGCAGCCCGGCGACGAGAACCACGCCATCGGGGTCGCGATTCCGATGAACGCGCCCGGCCTGAAGCTGTATTCGCGCCGGCCCTTCGCCACCCAGGCGACCAACTCCTTCGACTACCCGCTGTCGAGCCGGTTCGACGAGACGGACAGCTTCGTGGTGCTGGACAAGGTGTTCGTGCCCTGGGAGCACGTCTTCATCTACCGCGACCTGGAGCTGTGCCGCGACCAGTGGTGGAAGACGCCCTCGCACAGCTACGGCAACCATCAGGCCCAGGCCCGCTACGCCACCAAGCTGCGCTTCCTGCTCGGCCTCGCCAAGCGCATGAACGAGGCGACCGGCAACGACGCCGCCCCGCCCGTGCAGGTGCAGATGGGCGAGCTCGCCGCCCTCGCGACCGTCGTCGAAGGGATGCTCTATTCGCATGAGAGCGTGGGCGTGTTCGACGAGGAGGGCGTGCTGTGGCCCTCCAAGCCCATGCTGTACGCCGTGATGGCGCTGCAGTCGGAGATCAACCCGCGGATGATCGACATCGTGCGCGAGCTGACCGGCGCCGCGATGATCACGCTGCCGTCGTCGCTGGCGGATTTCGAGAGCCCCGAGACCGTCGCCGATGTCGAGCGCTTCTACCGCTCAGGCAACCTGGACGCCCGCGGGCGCGTCGCGCTGATGCGGCTCGCCTGGGATTTCATCGGCACCGAGTTCGGCAACCGCCACCAGCAATACGAGAAGTTCTACGGCGGCGCCTCGTTCCTGGTGAAGATGAACATGTTCCGGGCCTACGATTTCGGCCGGGCCGGCGCCCTCGTGGACGCGGCGCTCTCGCTTCCGCCCGTCGGGATCGACTAGGCGGGCTGGGCCGGGCCGGGAATCGGCCCTCGCAGCGGCGCTCCCGCTAGGGGGCGCCGCCGGCGTTCTGATCCGCCTCGTAGGACGCCCGGGCGAAGGAATGTGCCTGCTGCACGTGCAGCATGGCGGCAGCCCGGGCCGCGGGCGCGTCGCGGCGTTCGATCGCGTCCAGGATGGCCTTCATCTCCTGCAGGCTCAGCCGGGAGCGACCCGGAAGCGACATCGAGCGCCCGCGCAGGAAGTTGATGCGGGCGTGCAGCCCGTTGAGCGTCTGCTCGATGATGCGGTTGCCGCACGTCCTGAGGATCTCGCCGTAGAACTCCGCCGTCGAGGCGATGCGGGCATCGGGATCGTTGGAGCGCGTCGCCTTGCCGAACCGGGTGAGCGCCGCCCGCATCAGCCGGAGATCCTCGGGTGTGCTGCGGGCGGCCGCGAGCGCTGCCGCCTCGCCCTCCAGCAGCGCCCGGACCTGGTAGATCTCCGAGGCCTCCTCGACCGTCAGGATCGGGACCTGGGGGCCGCGGTTCGGGATGATGGAGATAAGGCGCTCGGCCTCGAGGCTGCGCAGCGCTTCCCGGACGGACGGGCGGCTCACGCCCAGCCGGTCGCACAGCTCCATCTCGACCAGCCGGTCGCCCGGCTTGAACATCCCGCTCAGGATCGCCGACCTGATCTTCTCGACGGTCTGCTGCTGAACCGTGCGGGGCAGGACCTTCAGGTCGATCTGCCCGGCCGGGGTCTCATTCGGAGGCGGTTTGGCGCGGCCCGTGCCTGTTGAACGTGACGTAGCTCGCCTTGAACCAGTCGTGCTCGGCAAGGCGGTTCCTCCAGGGAGTCTTGCGCGCCCGATCCCGCTCGGGCGACGCAAGCGCAGCTTCGCTCGCAAGATAATGTAGCGCCATGTGGGAATAGGGGGCCGGCACGCCATCCACAACCTGCAGGCGCCGCACCATGAGCCAATCCGGGCATTCCATCAGCATGGGAATGTGCTCGGTCTCGTACCAGGCATCGAACTCGGCCCGGCCCTCTGGCGGAACGTTGAACGACACCGCGTACAGAAGCGGCGCGTCCAGCGCGGCCTCGGCCGGAGGGGTCCGGTCCCGGCAGAACGTTTCGTTCGCGAGGTAGCGGGTGAATCCCGTCACGTGGGACAGCATCCAGGCCGTCCGGTCGGAGGGCTGTTCCTTGATCACCTTGTAGTCGTCGGACGCGAGCACGCCGAGATTGTCCATCTCGTAGACCGCCAGATAGCCGGCCCCGTCCGTGCGGCTGTAGCGCTGCGCACTGCGGAAGCCCGGGCAGCGCATCCGGATGGGGATGTGCTCCTCGTCGTACCAACGCTCGAACTCGTCCGCGAAGCTGGCTCCGGGAGCCATCTCGGAAAACAGGATCGAACCGCCCCTGAGTCCTTGCATCCGGCCACCTCAATTGACAGATTGTCTGACGACTTGCTAGCCACCGTGGCCTAGGAGTCAAGTTGCCGAGCCCCCTCATGAAGCTGAAGACACGCCGCACATTCTCGATCGTGACGGACCGTTACGAGGAGGCCGGACGTCCCGCCGCGACTCCTTTGCGAAAAGTCGCAGTCGTGGCCGTTATCGAGAACCCGTTCGCCACCGGGCAATACATCGAGGATCTGTCGCCCCTCGTGGAAGCGAGCGTCCCGCTCGGCCGCGAGATCGCCCAGATGGCGGTCGCGGCCCTCGGCTCCTACAAGGCGCAGGGCTACGGCAAAGGTGGGATCGTCGGCATGGGCGGTGAGTTCGAGCACGCGGCCGCGCTCCTCACCACCGTGTTTGCGAACCCGATCCGGGACGCGATCGGCGGGGGCGAGGCCTGGATCTCGTCCATGACCAAGGTTGCGCCGCCCGGCACGCCCATCGACATCCCGATGAACCACAAGGACGACGTCTACGTCCGGTCGCATTACGACGGCATGTCCCTGACCCTGCCGGACGCCCCGTTCCCGGACGAGATCGCGATCATCTTCTGTCTGTCGAGCGCGGCACGGCTCAACGCCCGGGTCGGCGGCCTGACCCACGACGAGGTCGTGGCCCGCATGGCCGGCCGCGCCAAGGCCTGACGCGATGCGGGTCGCCCTCGTCAATCTCGGCCGGATCGTCACCGGCGATCTCGCCGAGCCGATGGCGGCGGGCGACACCATCGTCCTGGCAGGCGGTACCGTCGAGAGCGTCGGCACCGCCTCCGCCGAGGCGGTCGCGACCTGCGACGTGGTGATCGATGCCGGTGGCGCCACGGCGATCCCGGGCCTCATCGATTCGCACGTTCACATCACCTTCGGGGACTACACCCCGCGGCAGCGGACGGTGGGCTTCCTCGAGAGCTACGTCCATGGCGGCGTGACCACGGCCATCAGCGCCTCGGAGGTGCACGTGCCCGGCCGCCCGAAGGATCCGGCCGGCGTGAAGGCGCTGGCCGTCGCGGCCATGAAGTGCTTCGCGAGCTACCGGCCGGGCGGCATGCGGGTCCATGCAGGCTCGCTCATCCTGGAGCCCGGGCTCACCGAGGCGGATTTCGCCGAGCTCGCGAGCCTCGGGGTGTGGATGGTCAAGGCCGGGTTCGGCGCCTTCCCGACCCCGTTCGACTACGCGCCGTTCATCTCCATGGCGCGCCGGCACGGCATGGTGTCGATGATGCACACGGGCGGCTCCTCGATCCCGGGCTCGTCCGGCATCTGGGCCGACCACGTCCTGGCGGCCGCGCCGGACGTGTCGTTCCACGTCAATGGCGGCCCGGTCGCGATGCCGGATCGGGATTTCCCGCGGCTCGTCGACGAATCGGAGATCGCGCTGCAGGTCTGCACCGCCGGCAACCTCCGCACGACCCTGCTGGTTGCCGACCTGCTCGCCAAGGCCGGACGCCTCGACCGGCTCCTGATCGCGACCGACACGCCGACCGGAAGCGGGATCATGCCGCTCGGCATCCTGTACACGATGAGCCACCTTGCCTCGCTCGGCGGCATGGCGCCCGAGATCGCGATCGCGGCCGCTACCGGCAACAATGCCGACGTCTACCGCCTCAACAGCGGGCGCCTGGCGCCCGGCCGGGACGCCGATGTCGTCCTGATCGACGCCTGCCTCGGCGGCTCGCAGGACGACGCCCTGTCCGCCCTGCGGAACGGCGACGTGCCGGCGGTCGGTGCCGTGGTGACGGCCGGCATCCCCCGGTTCGTGGGCCGCAGCCGCAACACGCCCGAGACGACCCGTCGGGTCCGGGTGGCGGAAAACCGGATCCCACAGGATTTCTCCGGGGCGGCGGCGCACTAGCGACCGCCCGCGGCCTCGCCGGCCGCGCCTTTTCCCCGGAAGCCATTGGCCTTTGGCCGGCTCTGCCCTATATCAGTTCCGTCGGGGCAACCCGGCTATGATCGTAGAGGCAGAGTGGAATAGGCGTTCAGGACGCGGGTTCAATTCCCGCCGCCTCCACCATGAGCACAGCGGCCGCATGCGGCGAGGACGCGCTGTGCTCCTGTTGGGGGCGACTTGGGTTCGACTGGGCGCGGTAAAGGCTAGGCTGCGATTAGGCTGAGCTACGGCCTTAATAGTGCAAAACCACAACTGCCAACGACAACGTTGACATGCGTGAGGTCCGCCTCGCGGCGTGACCGAACGGGGCTCGGGAAAGCCTAGCAACAGAAACGGCGCCTTCGGGCGCCGTTCCCATGTCTGGACCATGCTGGTGCGCACGGAATTTGGAGGCCCGGCCCCGGATTTGAACCGGGGCTGCTGAACGTTGCACCGCTCGTGAGTCGCCACTCCTCCACCGGGCCACACGACCTGGGTACAGGGCAGGCGTAAACGAACGATGTGCGGGGTGTTCGGGGCGTGCCGGGGCGGGACGGTGGAACCAGAGCGGAATCGAACCGCCCACCTCTCCTTGCGGAGCGCTCTCCTTGAGCTATGGCCCCGTCCCGGCCCTGCTTCAGGGCCCGGTCAGGATAGCCGGGCCGGCACGGCTGTCGATGGCAAGCTTAAGCAATGGTTAAAACGGGGGCGAACCGCCGCCCGTTCGGCGTCAACGCTTGGCGAAGACCGGGTGCTCGACCGTGTCGCCGGGCCGGATGCCGAGACGTCGGGACGTGCCGGCCAGGAGTTCGACCACCCCGAGCACCGGCTCGCCGGACGGAATGACCCGCGTGGACAGCGGTTCGGTGTTCTCGGCGATGCGGGCGATCGTGCCGTCGGGCCTGACGAACAGCATGTCGAGCGACAGGTAGGTGTTCTGCATCCACATCGAGACCGGCTCGACCCGGCCGAAATCGAACAGCATGCCGCGGTCCGCCGGCATGGTGCGGCGGTACATCAGGCCCTGGGCCCGGTCGGAATCGTTGCGGGCGACCTCCACCTGAAAGGCGCGCGGCCCGTCCCGGGTGAGGATCGTCAGGGGCTCGAAGGTCTGGGCGAACGCAGCCGGCGCGACCAGCCAGCACAGCAGCAGCGCGAGAACGGCCCAGCCGTGCCGCGCCCGGATCTGTGCTTCCGGCATGGTCAGTGGGACGCGGGGAGGGCGCTGTTGGTCAGCCGCACCTCGGCAGCCATCTTGCCCTTCGATCCGTCGCCGTAGCGCACGAAGACCTGGTCGCCCGGCTTCAGCTCGGCGATGCCGTAGCGGCGCAGGGTCTCCATGTGGACGAAGATGTCCGGCGTTCCCTCGCCGCGGGTCAGGAAGCCGAAGCCGCGCAGCCGGTTGAACCACTTCACGGTCGCGGCCTCGAGACCGCTCGTCGGCACCACGATCTCGTGGGTCCGGGCCATCGGCAGCTCGGACGGGTGAAGCGCGGAGGATTCGTCGAGGGACACGACCTTGAGGGCCTGCAGGCCGCGGGGCCGCTTGACCGCCTCGACCACGATGCGGGCGCCCTCATGGGCGGTCTGGTAGCCGTCCCGCCTCAGGCAGGTCACATGGAGAAGAACGTCCGGCAGGCCGCCGCTATCCGGCACGATGAAGCCGAAGCCCTTGGCGACGTCGAACCACTTGATGCGGCCGGCGACCTGGACGATGTCGAGCGGTGCCTCGTCCGGGACGGTCTCCGGGCGGGCGTCCCGGTGCTGGATTCCCACGCCCGCTCCCAGCCCCGTGGGAGGCACGTTGTACTCGTCCGACATTGCGCACCGCCCGAACCACGCCGCTGATTCGCACGACGAAGATACCATCGGGGCAAGGGCCGGAAAGGCGCATTCGCGGTCGTCCACCGCTGCGTGACCGCCCCGAGTCAATGGGTCGCGGCAAGCGGCCCGAGGACATCGCCGATCTCACCCCGCACCACGAGATCGGCGATCTCGTCCAGTTCGGTCGGCTCCCGGTTGACGATGGCGAGCCGTGCGCCGCGCTGCTTGGCCAGGAGCGGGAACCCGGCGGCCGGGTAGACCACCAGCGACGAGCCGATCGCCACGAACAGGTCGCAGGCGAGCGTCAGGTCGCGGGCGCGCCGCATCGCCTCGGCCGGCATGGCCTGGCCGAACGAGATCGTGGCCGATTTGACCATGCCGCCGCAGGCGACGCATTCGGGCGCCCGTTCGGTCGCTTCGAACCCGCGCCTGATGTCGACGAGCTCGTGCCGGAGCCCGCACGCCAGGCAGGTGGCGTAGGTGCCGTTGCCGTGCAGCTCGACCACGGCCTCGTCCGGGATGCCGGCGGCCTGATGCAGGCCGTCGATGTTCTGCGTGATGATCCCGGGCGACGTTCCGCGGGCGACCAGCGTCGCGAGGGCGCGGTGGCCGACGCTCGGCTGGGCGCCGCGGTAGAGATCGTCCATGGTGAACTTGCGCCGCCAGGCCTCCCGGCGCGCCTCGTCCGAGCGGATGAAATCCTCGTAATCGATCGGCTTGTTCTTCAGCCAGGGGCTGCCCGGCGTCCGGAAATCCGGCACGCCGCTCTCCGTCGAGATGCCGGCGCCCGTGAACGCCACGACCACGCCGGCCTGCGCGATCATGGCTTGCAGCTCGCGTGCCCCGTCGTGGCTGGCTTCGTGGATATCGGTCATGCTCCCGGTTATAGGCGCGCGCTGACCCGGGGACGAGGCGACCGATGCGCTCTCCCCCAACCGTGATCGGCCGACCGTGGTGAGCAGCCTCAGCAACGCCGCCCTCGAGCGCGGAGCCGACGCGCCGGAGGATCGCCTCGCGGCGGTGGACGTGGCCCGGGGCGTCGCGGTGGTCGCCATGGTGATCTACCACTGCGCCTGGGACCTGTCCGAGCTCCGCCTGATCGCGACGCGCGTCACGGCCGAGCCAGCCTGGCAGGTCTTTGCCCGCACGATCGCGGCGAGCTTCCTGGTTCTGGCGGGGGTCGGGCTGGCGCTGGCGCATCGCGACCGGGTGCGGTGGCGCCCCTTTTTGCGCCGGCTCGCGGTGGTGGCCGGTGCGGCCACGCTCATCACGGTAGCGACCGTGCTCGTCTTCCCGGACAGCTACATCTTCTTCGGCATCCTGCACGCCATCGCGGTGTCGAGCATCCTGGCGCTGCCGCTCACGCGGCTTCCCGCCTGGGCGTCGGCGATCGCCGCGCTGCTCGCCGGCCTCGCCCCGCTGGCGTTCGGAGGCGGGATCCTGGACGCGGCGCCGCTCGCCTTCCTGGGGCTCGGCAGCCGGGTTCCGGTCACCAACGACTGGGTTCCGCTCCTTCCCTGGGCGGCCTTCGTGTTCGCCGGAATCGCCGCCGCCAAGGTGGGGCTGCCACGCCGTCCCGCCGGCGCGGCGGCCTCCGGGCGGCTCGGCCGGGCGCTCGCCTGGGCGGGCCGTCACAGCCTGATCGTCTACCTGCTGCACCAGCCGCTGCTGTTCGGAGCCCTGTCCGGCATCGTCCAGCTCACCGGGCCGAATCCGGCCGCGGTCGCCGCTCCCTTTGCCCGGTCCTGCGCGGCGAGCTGCGCCGCCACCGGGCAGCCGGAGGCGGTGTGCCGGGCCACCTGCACCTGCACGGTGGAGGCGCTCCGGCGGGCGCCGCTCTGGGCCGACGTGATGGCGGACCGGCTGAGCCCCGAGCAGAACGCCGAGGTCGGCAGGCTCGCCCAGGCGTGTTTCGCGCGTTCGCGCCCGCCCGGGTAGCTCAGTCGCCCTCGTCGGGAATGTTCAGGACGGTGCCGCAGGCCTTGCAGTGGACCGCGTCCGGATCGTGCCGCTGCAGCCCGCAGACCGGGCACGGGAAGCGGACCTTGTGCGGCCGGAACAGCACCTGGGCGAGGCGCAGAAACAGCGTCACGCCCGCGAACATGATCACGACCGAGATCAGGCGGCCGAGCGTGCCCGGCAGCGTCACGTCGCCGTAGCCGGTCGTGGTCAGCGACGTGACGGTGAAATAGAGCGCGTCGACGTAGTTGCGGATGTGCGGGTTCGACCAGTGCTGGGTCGTGTACACGATGCCGGTCATCACGAAGATGAAGACGGACAGGTTCACGACCGCGAGGATCACCTCCTCGTTCCGGCTGAAGAACCGGCTGTCCTGACGCAGGCGCGCCAGGATGTGGTAGGTCCGCAGCAGCCGGACGGTGCGCAGGATGCGCAGAAACCCGGCGCCTTCGCCGACGATCGGCCCGAGAAACGATACCAGCGCCGCGATGTCGGCCCAGGTGGACGGGCGCGCGAGGTCCCGCCACCGGTTCCGCGAGATGGCGAACCGGGCCGAAAAATCCGCCAGGACCGTGATGCCGATGACCGCGTCCGCGACCGTGATGCCGCGCCAGCGCGGCATGAACGAGGTCGCGATCACGAACAGCACGGTCAGGACATCGAAGGCCAGGAGGCCGTACCGGAACCTGTGCGCCCGCGGGGTGTCGTCCTCGTAGAGCTCGCGGATGGTCGCGAGCAGGCGCGCCCCCGCGCTAGGCCCGGAGAGGGCGGGCGAAGGCGGCGATGTCACGGGCGAGGGCCTCCGGCTGTTCGAGCGCGGCGAAATGGCCACCTTTGCTCATCTGGGTCCAGCGCTGGATGTTGGTGAAGGTGCGTTCCGCGAGCGAGCGCGGCGGCCGCAGGATTTCGCGCGGAAACGCCGCGTAGCCGGTCGGGACGTCCACGGTCCCGCCCTCCGGGATCGGCCAGGGCCCGTGCATGCGGGCGTAATAGGGCCAGAAGGAGGAGCCGATCGCGCCGGTGAACCAGTACAGCGAGACGTCGGCCAGGAAGGCATCGCGCGACACCGCCGACCACACGTCTCCGTCGCAATCGGTCCAGGCATGGAACTTCTCGCCGATCCAGGCGGCGAGCCCGGCGGGCGAGTCGGTGAGCGCGAAGGCGAGCGTCTGCGGCCGCGTGCCCTGGATCCACTGGTAGCCGGTCTCCTCCTTGAGCCAGACCTTCAGCTCCTCCAGGAACTGCGCCTCCTCGGGGCTCGGGTTCGCGATCATGTTCGGGTCGCGCCGGACCGGCATCATGTTGAGGTGGATGCCGATCGTCCGGTCGGGATGGGCGAAGCCGAGCCGGGCCGTGATGGAGGAGCCCCAATCCCCCCCCTGGGCGAAGAAGCGATCGTAGCCGAGCCGGCTCATCAGCTGGGCGAAGAGGTCCGCCATCTCGGTCACGCCGAAGCGCTTCTGGCCCGGCGCGAAGGACAGCCCGTAGCCCGGCAGGGAGGGCGCCACCACCGTGAAGGCATCCGCCGGGTCGCCGCCGAACCGTCCGGGATCCGTCAGCCGCGGGATGATGTCGAGGAACTCGAACACCGAGCCCGGCCAGCCATGGGAGAGCAGGAGCGGCTTCGGGTCCGGGCCGACGCCCGGCACGTGGAGGAAGTGCAGGTCGATGCCGTCCAGCAGCATCTTGAAGTTCGGCAGCGCGTTCAGCCGCGCCTCCGCCTCGCGCCAGTCGAAGCGGTCGCACCAATAGGCCACGATGTCCGCCAGCCAGGCGACGTTGGTTCCGTAGGCCCAGGGCTCGCCGGGTGCCTGGTCGGGAAAGCGCGTCCGGATCAGCCGCTCGCGCAGCTCGGTCAGCGCTCCCGGCGGGACGTGCAGCTGGAAGGGGCGGGCTTGTCCGGTCACGCTAGCCTCCGGTCATCGGGGCCGCCGGGGCAGGGCGGCGCTCGGGCCAAGTTTCGGTGGTGTGATCGATGTCGCGGAGGCTCGGCAGGCTCGCCTCGTTGCCGAGATGCTGGATCGCGTGCGCGGAGGCCGCGCGCGCGAACACGAAATGGTCTTCCCAGGGCAGGTCGTGCCGGGCAATGGCCGAATACATGTAGGCGCCGTGGAAGATGTCGCCCGCGCCGTTGGTGTCGATGATGCGGTGCTTGGGGACGGCGAGCGACGGCATGTGCCTGCGCGCGCCGGTCTCGTCGTACCACACCATGCCGTCCGACCCCTGCGTGACCGCGCCGATCTTGCAGCCGCGCGACTGCAGATAGTCGAGCATGCCGGCCGTATCGAGGTTCATCTGCTCGCACAAACGCTCGGCCACCACGGCGACGTCGATAAGCCCGAGCAACTCGTGGGTGTTGGACCGCAGGCCGCCGCCGTCCAGCGAGGTCAGCACCCCGGCCTCGCGGAAGATCCTGGCGTAGTGGAGCGCCGCGTCCGGCTGGTGCCCGTCGAGGTGGAGCCCGCGGGCTCCGTCGAGGTTCAGCGGCGGCACGGGGTGGAGGTAGTCGTCGTCGCGGCAGCGCACGATGGCGCGCTTGCCGCCATGCGGCATGATGAAGGAGAGCGAGGATTCCTTCACCTTCCGGTGGTGCACCGAGATCCCGTACCGGGCCGCCATGTCGATGAACATGCGGCCGAGCCAGTCGTCCGCCACGGAGGCCAGCAGGTCGGGCACGACGCCGAGCTTGGCGCAGCAGAACCCGGCCGTGACCGCGTTGCCGCCGAACGCGATGGCGTAGTCGTCCGCGACGGTCTTGTCGTCTCCGGTCGGGATCGTGTCCGTGAGGAACGTGACGTCGATATAGGCCTGGCCGATAAACAACGCCTTCATCGAACGTGCTCCCCTGCCGCTGAACCATTGTGCGGCCGGGTGCCGACCGCAACCCCCGAAGCGGCATCCTCCGGTGAAACCCGGCCCGGCCCGCGCCCCGCTGGAGAGCGTCGCTTGGCGCTGCGGCGCGTCGCTGCTATCTGCGGTGGTTCGCAATCCCGCACCGCGGCGAGCCCACGGCAGCCCTGCGCGCAGCCCGCCTCGCCCAGAGCATCATGACCACTCACTCCATCGACAACATCCGCAACTTCTCGATCGTGGCCCACATCGACCACGGCAAGTCGACGCTGGCGGACCGCCTCATCCAGACGACCGGCACTGTCGCGCTCCGCGACATGTCGGAGCAGATGCTCGACTCGATGGACATCGAGAAGGAGCGCGGCATCACCATCAAGGCTCAGACCGTGCGCCTCGAATACACGGCGCAGGATGGGCTGACCTACATCCTCAACCTGATGGACACGCCCGGGCACGTCGATTTCGCCTACGAGGTGTCGCGCTCGCTCGCCGCCTGCGAAGGCTCGCTGCT
>JAQGJJ010000014.1 GCA_028290695.1 Enterovirga sp.
CTCCTCGGCCACGAAATGGCCGCCCGGCACCTCCGCGCCGGTCGCGTCCGGAGCGAAGGTGCGGCGCCAGGTTTCGAGCGGCGATTCCTGGCCGGCCTTCTTCAGATAGCCGCCGCTCCAGATGACGTGCGTCGGGCAGGCGACCCGCCGGCCGGCCGCGAGGTCGGCCTCGTCCTGGTCGGGGTCGCGCGTCGCGCCGGCGCGGTAATCCTCGCAGAAGGCATGGATGCGGGTCGGCTCGTTGACGGCCTGCCGGTAGGCGGCGAGCGCGCGCGGGTCGAAGGCGTCGAGCGACTTCGATCCGGACCACAGGCGCATCAGCCCCTCGAAATACGGCACCGGGTCACGCCCGATCTCCGTTTCCGGCTCCGGCGCGGGGCGGGCCAGGTATTCCCAATGCGCGGCCGGCTGGATGCCGGCCCGGATGCGGTTCCAGACCTCGACGGTCGGCAGGATGTCCAGCAGCGTCAGCCGCTCCACCCGGCCCGGTTCGTCGAGCGCCAGCCGGTAGGCCACGCGGGCACCGCGATCGTGCCCGGCAACCGCGAAGCGCACATGGCCGAGCGCCTCCATGACGCTGACCACATCCCGCCCCATGGCCCGCTTGGAGTAGGTCTCGTGCCCGGGATCCCCCTTCGGGGCGGAGGACCAGCCGTAGCCGCGCAGGTCCATGGCGACGACGCGGTGCCGTCGCGCCAGCGCCGGGGCGAGCCGGTGCCACATGACGTGCGTCTGCGGGAACCCGTGCAGCAGGACGAGGGGCGGGCCCTCCCCGGACGAGCGGGCGAAGATGCGGCCGGCCTCCGTGTCGATCCAGCGCGGGGCGAAGCCGGGAAACAGGTCGTCGCTCACGCATCCACCCTGGGCATCGAGGATCGCGGCCGGCGAGAGCCCGGGCCGGTTCACGCAGCGGACCGGCCGATCGGCCCGCGCCCTTTCAACCGGCGGCGGCGGGGCCGCGTTCCCGGTGAAACCGCGCCCCGGTTCTGCTGGCGGTCGACTTGTCGCAGCCACCGTTAGTCCCGCGTCAACCTAACCGCCGGCTTACTGGACTCATCCACTCCTGAGAGCCGTGCAGACGATGCGTCGATACGAATGGAATTCTCCGGCCAAGCTTTTCTACTGGCCCGCTGCCGAGGGCGGCGACGAGGAGCAGGTCTATCCGACGCTCTGCGACGCCGTCGAAGCGGCGCAGGAGGGTGACGCGGCGACGGCCTGGATCGTGTGCCAGAACGGCGACATCCTGTCCCCGAAGCTGATCGAGCTCCTCCGCGAGGAGGTGCGCCAGCAGCCGCGCCGCCGCGCGTCGGTCCGCTCGCTCTTTGCCTGGGCACGCGCCGCCTGAGCGGGGGCCCGCAAGAGGTTCATCAGACTATCGGCGGGCTGCGCCCGCCTTTGCAACGCGGGGCATCTCGGCTACCGCTCGGGGACAACCACAGCCTGCACCCATCCACCGGATGTCAAGCAGGCGGACGTTCTCCCTGGGAGGGACCCCGACGTGACGCCCATCCTCGCCCGCTTGGCCGCCCTTGCCGGGCTGGCCGCCCTGCTCGTCGCGGCAGGTTCCGCCTCCGCCCAGACCTGGCCGAACCGGACGATCATGCTGGTCGTCCCCTTCGCGGCCGGCGGCGGCACCGACGCCTTCGCCCGCCCCCTCGCCCAGCAGCTCGACAACCAGCTCGGCGTCCGGGTGCTGATCGAGAACCGCGCGGGGGCCGGCGGCACCGCCGGCGCGGCGGCGGCCGCCAAGGCGACACCCGACGGGTATACCTTCTTCGTCGGCGCGACCCACCACGCCATCGCGCCCGCGATCTATCCCAAGCTCAGCTACGACATCGAGAAGGACTTCGTGCCGGTGGCGATGATCTCGCGCCCGCCGCATGTCGTCGTGGTCAACCCGAAGCGGATCACCGCCGGGACGCTGGCCGAGCTCGTCAGCCAGGCCAAGGCTAATCCGGACACGATGACCTACGCGTCGGCCGGTGTCGGCACCACGCACCATCTCGCGGCCGAGCTGTTCCAGCTCCTGACGCAGACGAAGATCCGCCACGTTCCCTACCGGGGCGCGGGCCCGGCCATGCAGGACCTGGTCGCCGGCCAGGTCGACATGGCGTTCGACGGGCTCGGAAGCTCGGCCGGCCAGATCTCCGGCGGCTCGGTGAAGGGGCTCGCGGTCGCGGCTCCGGCCCGCAACGCCGCGATACCGGACGTGCCGACCGCGGCGGAGGCCGGCGTGGCGGGCTACGAGGTCGCGACCTGGTACGCGCTCTGGGCGCCGAAGGGCACGCCGGACGACATCGTGCGGCGGATGACCCGGGAGGTCCAGGCCGCGCTCCAGACGCCCGGCATCAAGGACGCATGGGCCCGCAACGGCTCGGACGTGCCGGACATGGTCGGGGCCGAGTTCGCGCGCTTCGTGACCGCTGAGATCGCCAAATGGGGCAAGGTGGTCGGCGACGCCGGGGTCAAGATCGACCCCTGACCGGGCGGGCCCGGCGCCCCGCTAGCGGGGCGAGTGGAAGTAGCCGATCGGCCCGTCCTGCCCGTCCTCGAAGATCGCGGCCGTGAGACGCCCGCCATAAACCGCGGCCGTGTCGATGTTCAGCCTGAAGCGGCGCAGGTCCGGCACGCCGTCCTGTCGCGGCGTATGCCCGTGCACGACGAACTTCCCGAAATCGTGCTCGACGCCCAGGAACTGGTCGCGGATCCAGAGCCGGTCGTGGTCGCGCTGGCTCAGGCGGTCCAGCTGCGGGTTCAGGCCGGCATGAACGAAGCAGCGGCGCTCGTCCTCGAACGAGGTGGGCAGCGACCTGACCCAGGCGACGACATCCGGCGGCAGGTCCTCGGGAGCCGAGATGCCGTAGGAGGCCAGCATGGTGTCGCCGCCGTTGAACAGCCAGTTGTCCAGGAAGTCGGGGCGGGCGAGCGCCCGCAGCATCAGGTCCTCGTGGTTGCCCATGAGGCAGACCACCTCGGCGCCGGGCTCCGCCTGCAGACGGCGCAGCGTCGCGATGACGCCGGCGCTGTCGGGCCCGCGATCGATGTAGTCGCCGATGAACACGAGCCGCCGGGGCCGCCCGGCCGCGTGCGTCTCGATCTGCCGCAGGATGTCGGCAAGATGGTCACGGCAGCCGTGGATGTCGCCGACGGCGTAGGTCAGCATGCGCGGAGGATCCTGGGGACGTCGCCCCGATGGTGGCCGGACATGCGCTCCGCTTACGGCGTTTCCGCTGCCGTGGGAATGTGCGGCAGACCGTCTCCGAGCCGGGCCAGGACCGCGCGGGCGGCCCGCTCCCCTTCCAGCCAGGCTCCGCCGACCGTCCCCCACAAGGGCCCGGAATTCGCCTCCCCGGCGAACCAGATGCGCTCGCCCACCGGCCGACCGAGCCCTTCGCGGATCGGCACCCGTCCGGGCGGCACGACCACCCAGGAGGTGCGGGCCAGAGGATCGGCGCACCAATCCGTCACGTGGAGCACGCGCAAGCGGGCGACCGCCCGGGCCCCGAAGCTCTCCCGGAGGAACTCGCGGGCGAACGCCGCCAGCGCCGCCGGCCCACCGGCGCCCCGGATCGTCGCCTGGTCGAGCTCGAGATAGTGGAAGGGGGCGCCGTCCATGTTCGTGAGCATGCCGTAGCTCGTGTCCCGCAGCACGATCCGGCTCAGCCGGTCCGCCGTCCGGAAGGGCGAGCCCGGCCAGTTCATGATGACGTGGTCGTAGGCGCCGGCCAGAAAGCCGCCGATCGCATCCGCGATGTCGGACGGCAGGGCGGGCCGGAACCGGATGCGGTCGGCCTGCAGCACGGGAACCGGCGCCGTCACGATCGCGGCCCGGGCCGCGATCCGGCCAGCCGTCGTTTCGAGCGCGACCCCGGGCCCGGACCAGTCGATCCCGGTGACCTCGCAGCCGAGCCGGATCGGCAACCCGGCCGCGAGCCGGGCGAGAAAGGCCCCGTAGCCGCCCCGGACGAAGTAGTTGTTGCCGAACTCCTCCGACGGGAAGTCCTTCACGCTGACCTCCTCCAGCGGGCGGCCGCTGATGAGCGCCATCGTGTAGGCGACCGCCCGTCCGTAGCGGCCGAGCGGCGGCAGCGCGTCCTTCAGCGAGCGGTCCTCCTCCGCCCGGGCGAGGCGCGCGAAGGCCCGGTCGGCGCGCTCGAACGCGTCGCCGTGGAGCCGCCGCTCCGCCCCTGACCCGACGCGGCCGTTCGTGACGACCGGACCGCCGGGCGGCGCCTGCCGGACCGGCTCGCCGCGGGCGCGCGCCAGATCCACCAGCGGGTTCATATGGCCGGCATGGAGCCAATGGGCGCCGAGATCGACCGGATGCCCGCCGAAGGACGCCGTGACCGTCCGGCCGCCGACCCGATCGCGCGCCTCGATCACGGCGACGCGTCTGCCCTCCGCGCGAAGCAGGCGCGCGGCCGCGATGCCGGCTGCGCCGGCGCCCACGATCGCGACATCGACCTCCGCTGAGACGGGCTCGAGGCTGGGCCTGGCGTTCGGGACGGGCATTGAGGGACCTGGGCGAGAACGGGCGGCCGGGACATGCGGCGATCGCGGCGGCGGATCAAGTCACGATGGCGCCGACGCCGGGTGGATCCGAATCGCGTACGCTTGGACTCATGATGCCCGGTGCTCTCGTTTCCTCCGCCTTCGCGGCCCTGCGGCAGCTCCTGTCGCCCGCTCTGCGGCGCGTCCTGTGGCGCTCGCTCGGCATGACGCTGCTGCTGCTGGCGCTCGTTTGGTACGGCCTCGTCCACGGGCTGGGCGCGTATCTGTCGGCCCATCCGCTCGCGAGCAGCTACCCGGTCCTCGACAGCGCCCTGGTGTTCATCGCCGGGGCCGGGCTCTTCGTCGGTTTCGCCTATGTCCTCCCGGCGGTCTCGGCGCTGGTGGCCGGCCTGTTCTTCGACGAGGCGGCGCTCGCGGTCGAGACCTCGGATTTCCCGACGCAGCCGCCGGGCAGGCCTCTGACCCTCGGCACCTCGATCGGCTACGGCCTGCGCTTCGCCGGCCTGACGCTGGTGGTGAACCTCGTCGCGCTGCTTCTCATCTTCGTGCCGGTCGTGAACATCGTGGCCTTCTTCGGGGCCAACGCCTATCTGCTCGGGCGCGAGTATTTCGAGATGGCGGCCGTGCGCTTCAGACCGGTGCCGGACGCGGGGCGCCTGCGCCGGGAGCACCGCGCCACCGTGCTCGGGGCGGGCACCATCATGGCCGCCATGATGCTGGTGCCGATCCTGAACCTGCTCACGCCGGTCTTCGGCATCGCCCTCATGGTCCACCTGCACAAGCGGATTGCCGGGTCGCGCCCCCGCCCTCTATGAAAACCGAAACCGCAGGGAGGCGATCGCGCATGCCATCCAAGCTCGACCAGCTCAGATCCATGACCACGGTGGTCGCCGACACGGGCGACCTCGAGGCCGTGCGGCGTCTGAAGCCGGAGGATTGCACCACCAACCCGACGCTGCTTCTCAAGGCGGCCTCCGCCCCGGAAAGCGGCGAGCTCGTGGAGCGCGCGCTCGATTGGGGCAGGCGGCAATCCGGGCAGCGGGCGGCGGTGGTGGCGGCCGTGTCGGACCGGGTCGCGGTCGCGGTCGGGGCCGAGCTCGCCGGCATCGTGCCGGGCCGGGTCTCGACGGAGGTGGACGCGGATCTCTCCTTCGACACGGCCGCGACCGTCGCGACCGCGCGCCGGATCATCGCCGATTACGCGGCCCTGAAGGTCGGGCGCGAGCGCGTCCTCATCAAGATCGCCGCGACCTGGGAGGGCATCCGGGCCGCCCGCATCCTCCAGAAGGAGGGCATCGACTGCAACCTGACGCTCGTCTTCTCGGCCGTGCAGGCCATGGCCTGCGCCGAGGCCGGCGTGTTCCTGATTTCGCCCTTCGTCGGGCGCATCCTCGACTGGCACGTCAAGGCGGGCCGCGGGCCGTTCACGGCCGAGACGGATCCGGGCGTGTGCTCCGTTCGGGCGATCTACGGCGCGTACAAGGCGAAGGGCGTCCCGACGGTGGTGATGGGCGCGTCTTTCCGAAACGCCGGCGAGATCGAGGCCCTTGCCGGATGCGACCGGCTGACCATCTCGCCCGCGCTGCTGGACGAGCTCGCGGCCGACCACGGTGCCCTCCCGCGCGTTCTCGTGCCCGAGCGGCCGGGGGCCCATCCGGCCTGGCGGAGCTATGACGAGCCGGCGTTCCGCTTCGCCATGAACGAGGACGCCATGGCGACCGAGAAGCTGGCCGAGGGCATCCGGCAGTTCGTGAGCGATCTGCGGGCTTTGCGGCACCTGGTGGCCTCCAGGCTGGATCAAGCGGCCGCGGCCTGACGCGGGCCTACCCGGGGGGCCTGTCGTCGTCTTGTCATCCAGCTGTCACCGGGGCATCGTGCCCGGGCGTCAGACGAGACGAGCCCGCCAAGGGCTCCGGCACACAGGGAAGAAGCTCACATGAACCGTTTCTCCGCCGCCGCGGGTCTCGCGGCCGTGCTTGCGCTCGCCTCGCCGGCCGCAGCCCAGACCGAAATCCAGTGGTGGCACGCGATGACGGGCGGCAACAACGACGTGGTCGTGCGGCTGTCGGAGGAGTTCAACGCCTCGCAGAAGGACTACAAGATCGTCCCGAGCTACAAGGGCAGCTATCCGGACACGATGAATGCCGGCATCGCGGCGTTCCGGGCCAACAACGCGCCCCACATCCTGCAGGTCTTCGAGGTCGGCACCGCGACCATGATGTCCGCGCGCGGCGCGGTGAAACCCGTCTACCAGCTCATGCAGGAGGCAAACGAGACCTTCGATCCGAAGTCCTACCTCCCGGCGATCACGGGCTATTACTCGACCGCGAAGGGCGAGATGCTGTCCTTTCCGTTCAACTCCTCATCCATGGTGATGTGGGTGAACAAGGACGCGCTCAAGAAGGCCGGTCTGAACGCCGACCAGCCGCCGAAGACCTGGCCCGAGGTGTTCGAGGCGGCCAAGAAGCTGAAGGGCGCCGGCTACGCGACCTGCGGCTTCTCCAACGCCTGGGCGACCTGGGCCAACATCGAGCAGCTCTCCGCCTGGCACAACCTGCCGCTGGCGACAAAGGCCAACGGCCTCGACGGGTTCGACACCGAACTCAAGTTCAACGGACCGGTCCAGGTCAAACACCTGCAGTCCCTGGTCGACCTGCAGAAGGACAAGACCTACGACTATTCCGGCCGCACCAATGCCGGCGAGGGCCGCTTCACGGCCGGCGAGTGCCCGCTCTTCCTGACCTCGTCCGGCTTCTACGGGAACGTGAAGGGCAACGCGAAGTTCGACTGGACGGCCGTGCCGATGCCCTATTACCCGGACGTGCAGGGCGCACCGCAGAACTCGATCATCGGCGGTGCCTCGCTCTGGGTCATGGGCGGCAAGTCGGCGGCCGAGTACAAGGGCGTCGCGAAGTTCTTCACCTTCCTGTCGGACACCGACCGGCAGGCGCGGCTGCACCAGGAATCCGGCTATCTGCCGATCACCCGTGCCGCCTACGACAAGACCAAGGCGTCCGGCTTCTACGAGAAGAACCCGGCGCTTGAGACGGCCCTCGTCGAGCTGACCAACAAGGAACCGACCGAGAATTCCCGCGGCCTGCGGCTCGGCAACCTCGTTCAGATCCGCGACGTGTGGTCGGAGGAGATCGAGGCCGCGCTCGCGGGCGGGAAATCCGCCAAGGAGGCGCTGGACACTGCCGTCTCCCGCGGCAACCAGATGCTGCGGCAGTTCGAGCGGTCGGCGACCCGGTGAGGCGCCGAGGCCCTTCCCCGGACGGGGAGGGCCGCGCCGAGCCCGAGCAGGGAAACGGAGTGGGGGTCGTGCGGGACAGAGCTCAAGACGGCCGACGTCCCCCGCCGGCCCGCCTCGCCCTTCGCCTCCCTGCGACCGGGATGTGACGCGGTGGAAAAGCGCGCGGTCTTCGGCAACCGCTTCCTGCCATACGGGCTTCTGGCCCCGCAGATCGCGATCACGCTGATCTTCTTCTACTGGCCGGCCGCGCAGGCCGTCCGGCAGTCC
>JAQGJJ010000027.1 GCA_028290695.1 Enterovirga sp.
CTCCTCCTGGACGAGCCGACCAACCATCTCGACGCGGAAACGGTCGCCTGGCTCGAGGCGCATCCGCGCAACTACCCGGGCGCCATCCTGATCGTCACCCACGATCGCTACTTCCTGGACAACGTGACGGGCTGGATCCTCGAGCTCGATCGCGGCAAGGGCATCCCCTACCAGGGCAACTACTCCTCTTGGCTCATCCAGAAGCAGAAGCGCCTCGCCCAGGAGCGGAGCGAGGACGAGAGCCGGCAGCGCACCATCGAGCGCGAGCGCGAGTGGGTGTCCGCCTCGCCGAAGGCCCGCCAGGCCAAGTCGAAGGCCCGCATCTCCCGCTACGAGGACCTGGTCGCCAAGGCGTCCGAGCGGGGCCCCGGCGCCGCCCAGATCGTCATTCCGATCAAGGAGCGGCTCGGCAACAACGTCATCGAGTTCAAGGGCATCAAGAAGGGCTTCGAGGACAAGGAGCTCATCAACGACCTGTCCTTCCGGCTGCCGCCGGGCGGAATCGTCGGGGTGATCGGCCCCAACGGCGCCGGCAAGACGACGCTGTTCCGCATGATCACCGGCCAGGACAAGCCGGACGAGGGCACGATCACGGTCGGCGACACCGTCCATCTCGGCTATGTCGACCAGTCGCGCGACTCCCTCGAGGCCGGCAAGACGGTCTACGAGGAGATCTCGGGCGGCAACGAGATCATCTATCTCGGCAAGCGCGAGATGAACGCGCGCGCCTATTGCGGCGCCTTCAACTTCAAGGGCCCGGACCAGCAGAAGAAGGTCGGCCAGCTCTCGGGCGGTGAGCGCAACCGCGTGCACCTGGCCAAGATCCTGAAGAGCGGCGCCAACGTCCTGCTGCTCGACGAGCCGACCAACGATCTCGATGTCGAGACGCTGCGGGCGTTGGAGGAGGCGCTCGAGGATTACGCAGGCTGCGCCGTGATCATCAGCCACGACCGCTGGTTCCTGGACCGCATCGCGACCCACATGCTGGCCTACGAGGGCGACGGCCACGTCGAGTGGTTCGAGGGCAACTTCCATGATTACGAGGAGGACAAGAAGCGCCGCCTCGGCGTCGAGGAGCTGACCCCGACTCGCACCAAGCACAAGAAGCTGACGCGCTGACGCGGATTCACGTTGCGGACCGGGCCGTCAGGCCGGCCGGTCCGTCCCGTCCGAGCCGGAGCCTGTGCGAGAGACAGGCTAGCGCGACCGGCTTTTTGGGCGCTTAATCGGCATCCTTCCGAGCGCCGCGCGCCAGAGGAGGGCCCGATGACCAGACTATTCGTGGATTGTCGCGATTACCCGAGCGAGATGAACTGCACCGTCGCGATTTCCGCCGACACACAGGACGAACTCGTCGAAGCGGCGGTCCAGCACGCCGTCACGGTCCATGGTCACCAGGACAGCCCGGAGCTGCGCCAGGAGCTGGCGAAGATGATCAAGTCCGAGGAGGCCGCGCTGTCCTGAAACGAAGGGCGCTCGATCCCTGCCGTAGGGTTTCTGCGCTACCCGGTCGAACAAACAACGGGAGGGGTGGATGACCGCGTTCAACACGGTTCGCTTCTGCGTGAAGCCGGGGCGGGAGCAGGATTTTCTGGACGCCCACATGACGATCGGGGCGACGTGGCCCGGTCTGACGCACGCCAACATCATCAAGACGGGCGATCACACCTACTGCATCATCGCCGAGTGGCCGGACATGGAAGCATGCATCAAGGCGCGGCCGAACATGATCGCCACCCTGGACAGTTTTCGCGACGCGCTCGACGATCTCGGGAACGGTCTCGGCGTCACCGATCCGGCCGCGGGCCCGGTGGTGTCAGCGCTGAAATAGAACGGGCCTGGCCAGGAAGGTCATGCGGCCCTGGTTGTGGCCAAGGTTGCTCGGGCGCCGCTCGGGCACGAAACCGCGCTCGCGGAGCGTCTCGATCATTTCGCCTTCAGAATAGTGGGTCAGTCCGAGCTCGGCCCGCAGCGTCCTGTACTCGGATAGGGTGGTGCGGGCGAGCCCCACCAGCGCCGCGCCGAGGAAGCCGCCCTGCCAGGCGAAGCCGAGCAGCGCCCGTGCATCGTCGAGGGCGGACGCGTCGGGCGGGATCACATCGGCCAGAACGAGCCGGCCCGCGGGTTTCAGCCGCTCGCGCCACAGGCCGAGCAGGTCCCCGAACTCCTCGACCGAGAGATATTGCAGCAGCGAGTTGACCACGATCAGGTCGAGGGAGGCGGGTGCGATCGCGTCGATCGCCTCCGGGGACAGCACGACGATCTTGGGCTCGGCCGCGAACCGCTCCTCCAGGCGCTCCCGCACCAGCGGCGCGCCGTCGCAGAGGTAGAGCCGGCCGCACGCGGCGGCGACCCGCCGGGCAGACAGCGCCTCGCCGCAGCCGTAGTCGAGCACGACGGCCTCCGGCGATGGGACGAGCGCGGCGATGTCGCGCGCAACAAGGCGGTAATGCAGGATCTTGTGCCGGTCGTTGACATAGATCGGCGTGTCCGCGTTCCAGAAATCGCGCCAGCTCACGATCGCGGCTCCTGCCAGAATGCGAGAAGCGGGCCGTCCGGGCCGTGCACCGGGTCGCTGTCGGGCAAGGGCACGGCGGCAATCCGACCGCGGGCGGCCTGCAGGTCCCGCGAGGTCGGGCGGACGATGTCCCAGCTGCGGCCGCCGGCATAGCCGCCGACAACCAGAACACGCCCGTGCTCGGCAACCAGCCGGTGCGCGACGCCCGCCGGGACCACGATCACGTCGCCAGCCTCGACATCCACCACTTCGCCCTCCGGGCCG
This sequence comes from Enterovirga sp., assembly GCA_028290695.1. Classification (GTDB taxonomy): domain Bacteria; phylum Pseudomonadota; class Alphaproteobacteria; order Rhizobiales; family Beijerinckiaceae; genus Enterovirga. The sequence goes on from JAQGJJ010000027.1 coordinate 2,783, forward strand.
CCGAAGGCGATCTGGGCGGCTCCCGACGCGAGGCCCAGGACCTCGTGCGCGGTCGAGTGGAAGTGGTCATACGGAAAGATGCCGTTGCGCCAGGTCCCCGTCCAGCCGTTGGCCCTGAACGCCTGTTCGAAGGGAAGCGCCGGGTCGTCCGCCCCCGGCCGGACCGCCCCGCGCATCAGAAGGAGCGGCAGGGCGCTGTTCGGGATTAGGCCCCCGACCGGCAGGCGCAAAGCCTCGACCGCCGGAGCCTGACCGGTCGCGACATCCGCGACCCGCGTGGCCGGAACCCAGGAAATGGCTGGAGCCGACGAGGCGGTCAGGCGCCGAGCAGGAACGCCACGACGGCGCGATTGATGGCCATGCAGAACACCGCAAAGGCGACGAGGCCGGCGAGCACGAATTCGGGCTCGGGGTGCTTCAGGAGTTGCGAGCGCCGGATGATGTCGCGCCCGAAGGCGGCGCAGAGCCAGGCGGCGCTCATCAGCACGGGAAGCCCGAACAGGAACGACCCCGTGCCCTCGGGCCGGCCGAGCGGATCGATCAGGCCGCGGATGTTGCGCACCCAGGGAGCGTGCAGGGCCGCCACCAGGGCCGCTGCCCACACGAAGCCGAGGGCAATCGCGAAATGCGTCACGAACAGGCGATGGAGCCGCGCGAACGCGTCCGGGGAGGGCTCGCTCCTTACTGCTCCAAAAGCCATGCGCCCGTCCCCATCGTCCCGCGGGCGAGATGTGCCCGTCATCGTTACCAAAGGGTTAGCGCGCCGGCTCGACTGCCCGCAATCGGGCGCTTTCGTCGCACCCGATACTAGCGAGGCGTCTCCGCCTTTTCCCGCCCTTCCATCAGCGCCACGAAGCGCCCGAACAGGTAATGGCTGTCGCGCGGTCCCGGCGATGCCTCCGGGTGGTACTGCACGGAGAAGGCCGGGCGGTCGGTCAGCGCGATGCCGCAATTCGTGCCGTCGAAGAGCGACACGTGCGTCTGGGTCGCGTTCGCCGGCAGCGTCTCCGGGTCGACCGAGAACCCGTGGTTCATGGACACGATCTCGACCTTCCCGGTGGTGTTGTCCCGAACCGGGTGGTTCGCGCCATGGTGGCCCTGGTGCATCTTCAGGGTCTTGGCGCCAAGCGCGAGGCCCATGAGCTGGTGGCCGAGGCAGATGCCGAAGGTCGGCACCTTGCGGTCGAGCAACTCGCGGATGACCGGCACCGCATAGGCGCCCGTTGCTGCCGGATCGCCCGGACCGTTGGACAGGAACACTCCGTCCGGGCTCAGCGCCAGGATCTCGTCGGCGGTCGCGGTCGCCGGGACGACCGTCACGCGGCAGCCCGCATCGGACAGGAGCCGCAGGATGTTGCGCTTCACCCCGAAATCGATCGCCACGACATGGAACCGGGCCCCCTCGCTGTTCCGGTAGCCGCGGCCGAGTTCCCAGACGCCTTCGGTCCACTGGCCGTTGGCATCGCGCGTCACCATCGGGACGAGGTCGAGTCCCTCCATCGTCGGGAGGGCGGCGGCCTGGGTCTTCAAAGCCTCGATGTCGAACTGCCCCGCGGGATCATGCGCTACGACCGCGTTCGGCATGCCGCGCTCGCGAATCACCGCGGTCAGGGCGCGGGTGTCGACGCCGGTGATGCCGACGATGCCGCGCACCCGCAGCCACGCGTCCAAGGGCCGCGTCGCGCGCCAATTGGCCGGCTCGGTGATCGGCGCTCCGAGCACCACGCCTTTCACGCCGGAGGCGTTCTCGGCCTCGACGGTTTCCGTGTCTTCCTCGTTGGCGCCGACATTGCCGATATGCGGGAAGGTGAAGGTCACGATCTGGCCGGCATAGGACGGATCGGTCAGGATCTCCTGGTACCCGGTCATGGAGGTGTTGAAGCAGACCTCGCCGGGCGCCACGCCGACGGCACCGATGCCCGTCCCCTCGACGACGGTGCCGTCGGCCAGGACCAGCAGCGCGGTCGCGCGGGGCTCCTCCCAGGCGGACGGATTGGTTTCGCGCGCGGGTGCGCCGCCCGAACTGCGTTGGTGTTGCGGCATCTCGGTGATCCGGGTTAAGCGGCTCGGACCTCAGACAAATCCGGTCCCGAGCGCTTCCCGACACTTAGGAGGGCAGCCCCGAATCGTCAACGCGACCGGCCGCACGAGGAGGAGTTGTCATGCTGCGCGAGCGATTTTCCGACGAGCTGAAGGCCGCCATGAAGGCCGGCGACAAGCCGCGCGTCTCGACGATCCGGCTCATCCAGGCGGCGCTGAAGGACAAGGACATCGAGGCGCGGGGAGCCGGCAAGGAGCCCGCCTCCGATGACGAGATCTTGGCCCTGCTGCAGAAGATGACCAAACAGCGCCAGGAATCGATCGCGATCTACGACGCCAACAGCCGCCCGGAACTCGCCGCAGGCGAGCGCCAGGAGGTCGACATCATCGGCGAGTTCCTGCCGAAGCAGCTCGGGGAGGCCGAGATGGCGGAGGCCGTCCAGGCGGCCATCGCGGCCGTGGGGGCGGAAACGGTGAAGGACATGGGCAAGGTGATCGCCAAGCTCCGGGCCGATTTCGCCGGCCGCATGGATTTCGGAAAGGCGAGCGGCGTCGTGAAGCAGAAGCTCTCCGGCGCCTGAGGCGCCCGCCCCGGCGCGCCGGGGCCGTTCCGTCAGGAGCAGTCGTGCCGTTGCGCCTGGATCCGGGAGATGCGTCCGCGGCGATCCTCGGTCCAGTCGATCCTGACGCGGCTGAAGCAGGGCAGGGTGTCGGCACCCCAGAAGGCCGAGTTGATCCGCCCCTCGTCGGCACCGACCACGACGAAGCCCTCACGGGCGAGTTCGCCCCGAAGCCCTGCCGCGCGCGAGCCCGGCGGGTGCATCGTGGCGATGCGGGCCTTGAAGCCATGGTCGCCGACCGGGGTGCTGGCGATCGGCGGGAACGTCGGGGCACAGGCCGACAGGAGGCATGCGGCGGCGACCACCAGCGCCGTCCCGAAGCTGTGGATTCCGGGTACATATCGGTGTAAGTTCACGCTTCGTTCCGTTCTCACGCTTTCGAGCCTTGCCGACCGGCCTGGCGCAACGGAGGAGGTGGTTCTTGCGCTATCCTCCCCACATACTCGACGAAATCCGCGCCCGCCTGCCCGTGTCGACGGTTGTCGGCCGCAAGGTCCGGCTCAAGAAGGCGGGCCGGGAATGGCGCGGGCTGTCGCCGTTCAACGCCGAGAAGACGCCGTCCTTCTACGCCAACGATCAGAAGGGCTTCTACCACGACTTCTCGTCCGGCAAGCACGGGGACGTCTTCACCTTCCTGATGGAAACGGAGGGGCTGTCCTTCCCGGAGGCCGTGGAGCGGCTCGCGGCCGAGGCCGGGGTGGACCTGCCGAAGGCCAGCCCCGAGATGGAGCGGGTCGTCGAGCGGCGACGCGATCTGTACGACGTCATCGAGATGGCGTGCCGGTTCTTCGAGGACCAGCTTGCGCGCAGCAGCGGCCGGCTCGCCCTCGAGTATCTCGAGCGGCGCGGGATTGCGGCTGAAACACGGCGCGAGTTCCGGCTCGGCTATGCGCCGGATTCCCGCACGGCCTTGTACGATCATCTGATCGGGCAGGGGATCGAGCGTGACCTGATCCTGCGGGCGGGCCTTGCCGTCCAGCCGGAGGATGGGCGCTCGCTCTACGACCGCTTCCGCGGCCGGGTGATGATCCCGATCGAGGATTCGCGGGGGCGCGCGATCGCGTTCGGGGGCAGGGCGCTCGCTCCCGACCAGCAACCCAAATACCTGAACAGCCCGGAGACGGACCTCTTCCGCAAGGGCGAACTCGTCTTCAACGCCCACCGGGCGCGCCAGCCGGCCCACGAGGCGGGCTCCGCGATCGTGGTCGAGGGCTACCTCGACGCCATCTCGGTCCATCAGGCCGGTCTCCGCAACGTCGTCGCGACGCTCGGCACGGCCTTCACGGAAGGGCAGATCGCCCTCCTGTGGCGGCTCGCCCCGGAGCCCGTCATCTGCTTCGACGGCGACCGTGCCGGACGGCAGGCGGCCTTCCGGGCGGTGGACCGCATCGTGCCGGCCCTGAAAACCGGTTCCACCTTCCGGTTCGCCTTCATGCCACCCGGCCAGGATCCGGACGATTTCGTTCGCGCGGAGGGGGCCGACGCCCTTCGTCGCCTCGTCGATGAGGCGAAATCCTTCTGGGACGTGATCTGGCTCAGGGAAACGGAAACGGCCCGGCTCGACAGCGAGAACGGGCAGGCGGTGTTCGAGATGCGAATTCGCGAGATCGTCTCGCAGATCGCGGACCCGACGCTGCGGCGCCGCTATGAGCTGACGGCGCGATTCCAGGTTAGCGACCTCCTGTGGAAGCTCGGCCGCCGAAGGGCCAAGGCGCGGTCGGAAGACGCCGTCTCCGGCCCGGCACTGCCGAACCTGTTTTCGGCCGAGCCGACGCGCCGCATCGGGCTCGAGCGCGTGTTCCTCGGCATGTGCATCCACTATCCGGATCTCGTCGAGCAGCACCGGGACAAGGTCGCCGCGATGAATTTTCGCGGACGGACGCCGGATCTCACCTTCAACGATTTCGTCGCGGATCTCCTGAGGGTGATCGGAGAATACGAGGTCCAGAGCTGCCGGGACTTCTACAACTGGCTGTCCGAGGGTTTCTTCCCGACCCTCAGCTTCCTGCACGGACGGTTCCAGGAGCTGCACGGGCGTGAATTTCCGTGGGGGCACAACCTGTTCGCCCGGTTTCCGGTTCTCCAGCGGCCTGTGCCCGAGCGCTTCATCGAGGATTGCTTCCAGAACTTCCTGGAAATCCTCTGGCTGCGGGATCTCGAGGACGAGTTGAAGGAGGGGGTCGATTCCATGCCGCCCGAGCCGGATGACAGCTACGGGCTCTGGCTCGTGAACCTGCAGCAGGACATCCTGGAGAACCGTGAGCGCATCGGGCGGCGCGAACTCGAGCTCTCGGAGGAGGCGACGCAGTACCGCGCCCATGGCCCCCAGCGGGCGGTGGTGGCCGACCCGCGGGGCATGTTGGTCGGGCGGGAGCCGCCGGCCACGCCGATCGATCATGTCGTGTGACCACGCAATCAGCCGCGGGGCAGCAGCGACAGCGGGCTCTCGCCTTGAAATGGCGGTCGACAACGCTACATAGCGACTTCACATCTCCGGGGCAGGTGGATGGCCCGCGAGCTTTCCGCCGCGCGACTTCTCAGTGTCGGCGGCGGGCCGGGTCTGGCGCGCCTCAGCGAATCGGCCTACCGCCTCGACAGGTGGCACGGTCGATGCGGCGGCGGTGTGGTGGTCTTGGTTAACGGTTGGTTGGGAGGACCGGCCGTATAATCTCGGCAAGCTGGCGGGTGGCAGGCAGCTTCGAGGCCTTGCCGCCCTTCCTGCGTTTTGGCGTTCGAGCTTGGCCGTCTGGCGGCGTACGGCCGGGCTCGCATCTGGCAAGGCTGATCATGGCGACGAAAACCACCGAGAGGCAAGAGGGCGAAGCCGCTCCCGAGCAGCAGACCGATGGTCCGTTGCTCGACCTGACCGATCAGGCCGTTCGCCGCATGATCAAGAACGCGAAGCGGCGCGGCTACGTCACGTATGACGAACTGAACGAGGTCCTGCCTCCCGACCAGAACACCTCGGACAAGATCGAGGACATCTACGTGATGCTCAACGATATGGGCATCAACGTGGTCGAGCCCGAGGAAGCTGAGGAAGGCCAAAAGGAGGCCACCGAAGGCGCCGAGGAGGAAGAGGCCGAGGGCAGCGAGGTGGCCGAGGTCGCGCCGGCCCGCGCGGTCGCGGTGCGGCCGGATGCTCCCGTCAAGGAGCCGACCGACCGCACGGACGATCCCGTGCGGATGTACCTGCGCGAGATGGGCTCGGTCGAGCTCCTGTCACGCGAGGGCGAGATTGCGATCGCCAAGCGCATCGAGGCCGGTCGCGAGGCCATGATCGCGGGCCTGTGCGAAAGCCCGCTCACCTTCCAGGCCATCATCATCTGGCGCGACGAGCTCGTCGAAGGAAAGGTGCTGCTGCGCGACATCATCGACCTCGAAGCGACCTATGCCGGTCCGGACGGCAAGGGCGGCCCCAAGGAGGGTGAGGAAGAGGACGGCGAGGAGGGCCTCGAAGCCGAAGGTCCGCGTCCGCCCGAAGGCGACGACGAGGACGACCTCGAGAACAACGTGTCGCTCTCGGCCATGGAAGCCGAGATCAAGCCGCGCGTGCTCGAGGTCTTCGACGCGATCGCCGACAACTACAAGAAGCTGCGCCGGCTCCAGATCGAGCATGTCGAGCAGCGCATGCAGAACAAGCAGCTGACGCCCGCACAGGAGCGCAAGCACAAGACGCTCAAGAACGACGTCATCACCCACGTCAAGTCGCTGTCCCTGAACGCCAACCGAATCGAGGCGCTGGTCGAGCAGCTCTACGACATCAACAAGCGGCTCATCTCGCACGAGGGTCGGCTGATGCGGCTCGCCGAATCCTTCGGCGTTCCGCGCGATCAGTTCCTGCAGCATTATCAGGGCTACGAGCTCGACCCGAAGTGGGTTCTGCGCGTGTCGAAGCTCGGCGGGCGTGGCTGGAAGGAGTTCGTGGCCGGGGGCAAGACCGGGATTCACGACCTGCGCGAGCAGATCCACACGCTCGCTTCCGAGACGGGGCTCGAGATCGGGGAGTTCCGCAAGATCGTCCTCTCGGTGCAGAAGGGCGAGCGCGAAGCTCGCCAGGCCAAGAAGGAGATGATCGAGGCGAACCTCCGTCTCGTGATCTCGATTGCCAAGAAGTACACGAACCGCGGCCTGCAGTTCCTGGACCTGATCCAGGAGGGCAACATCGGCCTCATGAAGGCGGTCGACAAGTTCGAGTACCGTCGCGGCTACAAGTTCTCGACCTACGCGACCTGGTGGATCCGGCAGGCGATCACCCGTTCGATTGCCGACCAGGCCCGGACCATCCGCATCCCGGTCCATATGATCGAGACGATCAACAAGATCGTCCGGACCTCGCGTCAGATGCTGCACGAGATTGGCCGCGAGCCGACGCCGGAGGAGCTGGCCGAAAAGCTCGCCATGCCGCTCGAGAAGGTCCGCAAGGTCCTCAAGATCGCCAAGGAGCCGATCTCTCTGGAGACGCCGATCGGCGACGAGGAGGACAGCCATCTCGGCGACTTCATCGAGGACAAGAACGCGATCCTGCCGATCGACGCGGCGATCCAATCGAACCTGCGCGAGACGACGACCCGCGTGCTGGCCTCGCTCACCCCGCGCGAGGAACGCGTGCTGCGCATGCGCTTCGGCATCGGCATGAACACGGACCACACCCTCGAGGAGGTCGGCCAGCAGTTCTCGGTAACCCGAGAGCGCATCCGGCAGATCGAGGCGAAGGCGCTTCGCAAGCTGAAGCATCCGAGCAGAAGCCGGAAGCTCAGGAGCTTCCTCGACAACTAGCTCCGGCCGGGTCGCCGGGGCGCCCCCGTCGAAACCGACAGCCGGACGGTGGCCACGGCCACTGCGCCGTCCGAGGGGCGAGCGCGACAATGCGAGGAGCGCCAGTGAGCAGGACCTACCGCATCGCCGCGATTCCCGGGGACGGGATCGGCACCGAGGTCATCGCAGCCGGGATCGAGGTCCTGGAGGCGCTGGCCGAACGGGATGGCGGTTTCAGGCTCGCCTTCGACCATTTCGACTGGGGCTCGGACTACTACAGGCGCCACGGCGTGATGATGCCGGAGGACGGGCGCGAGCGGATCAAGGATCACAACGCGATCTACTTCGGCGCGGTCGGTGCACCGGACGTGCCGGACCATGTCACGCTGTGGGGGCTGCGCCTCGCGATCTGCCAGCCCTTCGATCAGTACGCGAACGTCCGGCCGACCCGCATCCTGCCCGGCATCACGAGCCCGCTCCGGGGCGTGACGGGCCCGGAACTCGACTGGGTGATCGTCCGCGAGAATTCCGAGGGCGAATATGCGGGCGTCGGCGGGCGGGTGCACCGCGGGCTCCCGGAGGAGGTGGCGACCGACGTTTCGGTGATGACGCGGGCGGGCGTCGCCCGCATCATGCGGTTCGCCTTCCGGCTGGCGCAGTCACGGCCCCGAAAGCTCCTCACGGTCGTGACCAAGTCGAATGCGCAGCGTCACGCCATGGTGATGTGGGACGAGATCGCGGCGGAGATCGCTGCCGAGTTCCCGGACGTGACCACGGACAAGATGCTGGTCGACGCCATGACCATGCGCATGACCTTGAAGCCGGAGACGCTCGACACGATCGTCGCAACGAACCTGCACGCGGACATCCTGTCGGATCTCGCGGCCGCGCTCGCGGGCTCGCTCGGCATCGCGCCGACCGCGAACCTGAACCCGGAGCGACGCTTTCCGTCCATGTTCGAGCCGATTCACGGCTCCGCCTTCGACATCACCGGCAGGGGGATCGCAAACCCGATCGGCTCTTTCTGGACCGCCACCATGATGCTCGAGCATCTTGGCGAACCGGGGGCTGGCGCCCGTCTGATGCGGGCCGTCGAGCGCGTCACGGCCGATCCCTCGCTGCACACGCCGGACCTCGGCGGGCCGGCAACGACCCGGCAGGTGACGGACGCGGTGATCCAGGCGATCCGCGGCGACAATTCCTGACGGTAACGGGCCACCTCGAGGCCGCCCCCTCCCAAGGTCCAGATTGTGCCGACCTGCCCGCAGTGACAGAGCGGAGCCAGTAAGCAACCCGGGGCGGGCAGATGACCAGACGATCGACGTTCCTGCTGGCCCTGTCCGCGGTGCTGGCGATGGCGTGCCCTGCACAGGCGCAGACTTATCCGCAACGTCAGATCACCCTCGTCGTGCCGTTCTCGGCCGGGGGCACCACCGACGTCATCGCCCGCATCATGGCGGACGACATGTCGCGCACGCTCGGGCAGCAGATCGTGATCGAGAACGTCACGGGTGCGGGGGGCACGGTCGGGGCGGCGCGCGTCGCGAAGGGCACTCCGGACGGCTACACGCTGCTTATGGGCAACCTAGGCACGCAGGCGGCCTCGGTCGGCCTCTACCCGAACCTGCAATACGACCCGCGCACCGATTTCGAGCCGGTCATGAACGCCGCAGCCACGCCCATGCTGGTGGTCGCGAAGAAGGACCTTCCCGTGAAGGACTTCCGCGAGTTCGTGGCCTACCTCAAGGCGAATGGCGAGAAGCTGAATTACGGCACCGGGGGCGTCGGGGCGACCTCGCACCTGACCTGCCTGTTTCTCGACTCGATCCTCGGCACGAAGCCGCAGCACGTGCCATTCCGAGGATCGGGCCCGGCGCTGAACGCCCTTCTGGCGGGGCAGATCGATTACGTGTGCGACCAGACCGTCGCGGTGGTGCCGCAGATCCAGGCAGGAAGCGTGAACGGGCTCGTGGTGGCGGTCCAGAGCAGGCTCGGCGTGCTGCCCGATGTCCCGACCTCAGCCGAGCAGGGACTGCCGGAGTTCCAGGCCACGGGCTGGAACGCCATGTTCGCTCCCAAGGGAACGCCCAAGGAGATCGTGCAACGGCTGAACACGGCCGCCCGCGCGGCGCTCGCGAACGATGGCACGCGCAAGCGCCTGCTCGAGCTTGGCGCCGAGTTGCCCGACGCGGCGGGCCAAACGCCCGAGGCTCTGCGCGACCTCGTCAGGACCGAGGTGGACAAATGGGTTCCGGTGATCCGCAAGGCCGGCGTCACCGCCGGTCAGTAGCGGCCTTGATGGGGACCCGAGAGGCCCCTACGGAGCACTCGCCGGCCCCGCGTGGAGGTCGGGTGGACGAGGTGACGTCGTGTCGTTCTGGAAGAGATGGTTCGGTTCGAGCGCCCCCGCACAGCAGGCGCCGGGGCCGACGCGGGAGATCGAGTATCGCGGCTTCACCATCCGGGCAGAGCCCTTCCGGGCGGATGGCGGCCAGTTCCAGACCGCCGGGACCATATCCATGGAAAAGAACGGCACCACGCGCGGGCACCGCTTCGTCCGGGCCGACCGGCTCTCGTCTGCCGACGACGCGCTCGATTTCTCGATCGCGAAAGGCCGGCAGATCGTCGACGAACAGGGCGAGCGCCTGTTCGACTAGGCCGCCCGGCCGGCGGCCTTCAGCGGTCGCCCGCCGCCGTTAGGCTGCGCGCTTGCGGTCCCCGACGAGGCCCCGGTTGATCAGCGCCTCGGCGATCTGCACCGCGTTCAGGGCCGCGCCCTTGCGCAGGTTGTCGGACACGCACCAGAACGCGATGCCGTTGTCCACGGTCGGGTCGTCACGGAGACGGGAGATGAACACGGCGTCCTCGCCGGCGCTCTCGTGCGGGGTCATGTAGCCGCCCGGCTCACGCTTGTCGTCGATCAGGATGCCGGGAGCGACCCGTAGAATCTCGCGCGCTTCCTCCGCGGAGAGTGGATTTTCGAACTCGACGTTCACCGCCTCGGAGTGGCCGATGAAGACCGGAACGCGCACGCAGGTGGCGACGAGCTTGATCTTCGTGTCGAGGATCTTCTTCGTCTCGACCACCATCTTCCACTCTTCCTTCGTGAAGCCGTCCTCCATGAAAGTGTCGATCTGCGGGATCAGGTTGAAGGCGATCCGCTTCGGGAACTTCTTCATCTCCATCTGACCGAGCGAGTAGACGCTCTTCGTCTGCTGGAAAAGCTCGTCCATGCCCTCCTTCCCGGCTCCGGAGACGGACTGATAGGTCGCGACCACGACCCGCTTGATGGTGGCGGCGTCGTGCAGGGGCTTGAGGGCCACCACGAGCTGCGCGGTCGAGCAGTTCGGGTTGGCGATGATGTTCTTCTTGAAGAAGCCCCGCACGGCGTCCGCATTCACCTCAGGAACGACCAGCGGCACGTCCGGGTCGGTTCGCCATGCTGACGAGTTGTCGATTACGATGGCGCCCTGGGCGCCGATCTTCGGCGACCACGTCTTGGACACCTCGCCGCCCGCCGACATCAGGCAGATGTCCGTGTCGGAGAAGTCGAAATCCTCCAGCGCCCTGCACTTGAGCACCCGGTCGCCGAACGAGACCTCGTGCCCGAGCGAGTTGCGGGACGCGATGGCGACGACCTCATCGGCCGGGAATGCGCGCTCGGAGAGGATCGAGAGCATCTCGCGACCCACGTTGCCCGTCGCGCCGACAACGGCGACCTTGAAGCCCATCTGGTTCTCCTGGAGTGATTCTCGCCCTCGGGCGATTTGACTGCGTCCCCCACAGCTGGGGACGAAAGACCCACGCGTCAGAGCGTCCGCGGTTTCCGCCGCGCTCTTGTCCGTTTCGGAGACGTCGTCTCGGGTCGCATCTTTCAGCCGGAGCCTCGTGCGGACGAGCCGCAGCGGGATCGGATCAGCAACACCTAACGTCCGCTCCTGTCAAGACGGTCAGGCCGCCTGCGCCTCCAGGAAGCGGTCGGCGTAGTGGCAGGCGACCAGCCGTCCATCGAGGGGCCGAAGCTCCGGGCGCTCGACGCGGCAGCGCTCCGTGACATGGGGGCAGCGGGTGGAGAACACGCAGCCCTTCGGCGGATCGAGCGGGGAGGGCAACTCGCCCCTGAGCCGGATGCGCGTTCGGACCATGCCCGACAGACCCGGCGTCGAGGCGAGAAGCGCCTGCGTGTAGGGATGGAGCGGGCGCAGAAAGATGCGCTCCTTGGGCCCGTGCTCGACGGCGCGGCCGAGATACATGACCAGAACGTCGTGTGCGATGTGTCGAACGACGCCGAGATCGTGCGAGATGAACAGGTAGGCGAGGCCGAGGTCGCGCTGCAGGTCGGCCAGGAGGTTCAGCACCTGCGCCTGGATGGAAACGTCGAGCGCCGAGACCGGCTCGTCGGCCACGACCAGCTTCGGGGACAGCATCAGGGCACGGGCGATCGCGATGCGCTGGCGCTGGCCGCCGGAGAACATGTGCGGATAGCGGCGTCCGTGCTCGGGCCGGAGTCCCACGCGAGCCATCATGTCACGCGCTCTGGCCGCGCGCTCTGCCTTCGGCAGGGTGGTGTTGATCGCGAGCGGCGCCTCCAGGATGGCAGCCACCGTCTTGCGCGGGTTGAGGGAGCCGTACGGGTTCTGGAACACCAACTGCACGCTCTGCCGCAGGCGGGTGCGCTCAGCCGGTGGGGGGCTCACGGCATCGAGTCCGTCGAGCCGGAGGTCGCCTTCGGTCGGCGGCTCGATCAGCGTCACCATCCGGGCCAGGGTGGACTTGCCGCAGCCCGATTCCCCAACGACCGCGAGCGTCCGGCCTGGCTCGATCGCGAAGGATACGCCCGACACGGCCTGCAACCGCTCCGCCTTCCGGAAGAGTCCGCGCCGGATTTCGTACACCTGGGAGAGGTCGCGGGCCTCGACGACCGGGCTCATGCGGCCGCTCCCTCGTGTTCGTCCGCGGCGATGCGGACCGCGCGCGTGGGATCCCCGAGCGGGTAGTGGCAGCGCACGCGACCCTCTCGCCACGGCCGCAACGCGGGCTCCGTCCGCCGGGAGTGGTCCGTCGCGTACAGGCAGCGGGGGGAGAACAGGCAGCCGTTCGGCCGATCGGACACCCCCGGCACGACGCCCGGGATGGTGGCAAGGCGGCCTTCGCCGTCGCTGCGCTCTGGAAGGGCGGCGAGGAGGGCGGCCGTATATGGGTGCTGCGGCTCGCGAAACAGGCCCTCGGTCGTCTGCTCCTCGACGATCTGGCCGGCATACATGACGGCGACCCGATCCGCGGTCTCGGCGACCACGCCCATGTTGTGGGTGATGAGCACGACCGCCATGCCGCGCTCGCGCCGGAGGTCGGCGATGAGATCGAGGATCTGCGCCTGGATGGTGACGTCGAGTGCGGTCGTCGGCTCGTCCGCGATCAGAAGGCGCGGGTTGCAGGCGATCGCCATGGCGATCATCACGCGCTGGTTCATGCCTCCGGAAAGCTGGTGCGGGAAGGCGCTCAGCCGGCTTTCGGGCGCCGGGATGCCGACCTGCTCCAGCAGCTCGACTGTTCTCCGACGCGCCGCCTTGCGGTCCATACGCTCATGCTGCCTCAGCGTCTCGGCCAGCTGGAAGCCGATCGTGAAGCACGGATTGAGGCTGGTGGTCGGCTCCTGAAAGATCATCGCGAGATCGCGCCCTGCGATGGCGCGGCGCTCGCGTCCGGAGAGTCCGAGCATGTCGCGTCCCGCGAAGGCCAGCCTGCCGGCATTCACTCGCCCGGGAAAACCGACCAGGCCCATCAAGGCCAGCATGGTCACGCTTTTGCCCGAGCCGGATTCCCCGACGATGCCGAGGAACTCGCCCTCTTCGACCGAAAGGCTCACGTCGTCGACGGCCCGCAGCGTTCCCGCGGCGGTCGGAAAGGTGACGGACAGATTGCGGATATCGAGAAGAGGCATCCCGCTCACCGCTTCAGCTTCGGGTCGAGCGCGTCCCGCAGCCCGTCGCCGACGAGATTGAAGGCGAGCACGACCATCAGGATCATCAATCCCGGGAAGGTGACCACCCACCAGGCCCTGAGCACGAACTCGCGCGCGTCCGCCAGCATGGTTCCCCATTCCGGCGACGGGGGCTGAGCTCCCAGCCCGAGGAATCCGAGGGCGGCCGCGTCCAGGATCGCCGTCGACACACCGAGCGAGGCCTGGACGATCAGTGGCGCTGCGCAGTTCGGCAGGATCTCGGACAGCATCAGCCGGAGCGATCCCGCCCCGGAGACACGCGCGGCGGTGACGTAATCACGGCCGCGCTCCGCGATCACGGCCGCGCGCGTCAGGCGCACGTAATGGGGCAGCAGCACCACGGCCACGGCCAGCATCGCGTTCATCAGCCCGGGCCCGAGAATGGCTACGACCACGATCGCGAGAAGAAGACTGGGCAGTGTGAGGAGGATGTCCATCGCCCGCATGATCAGGATGTCGGTCACGCCGCCGGCGAAGCCCGACACCAGGCCGAGCGCGATGCCGACCGCGATCGCGAGCGCCACGACAGCGACGCCGATCGCAAGCGAGAGACGCGCGCCGTGGATGAGCCGGGACAGCATGTCCCGCCCGATCGCGTCCGTGCCGAGCGGAAAGCTCCAGGAGCCGCCTGCCTGCCAGACGGGGGGGCGCAGAAAGGCGGCATTGTTGGTCAGGTTCGGATCGTGCGGAGCCACGAGTTCGGCAAACACGGCAAGAAGCATGATGGCGACGATGAGCGCGAGGCCGCCGACAGCGCCCCGGTTCTTGGCGAAGTCGCGCCACAGCTCGCGCCAGGGATGGGGCGGCGTGGCGGTCGGGACGGCGGCCGGGGGAGCCTCCAGCGTCTCGGCGGTCATCGGACGTGCCTGATGCGCGGGTTGATCAGGCCGTAGGTCAGATCCACCAGCAGGTTCACACTCATCACGACGATGCCGATGAGCAGGATTCCTCCCTGAAGAACGGGGTAGTCACGGCGCGAGATCGCCTCGATCAGCCATTTTCCGACGCCCGGCCAGGAGAAGATGGTCTCCGTCAGAATCGCGCCGGTGAACAGCACGCCGACCTGCAACCCGATCACCGTGACGACCGGGATCAGTGCGTTCCGCAGCGCGTGAAGGCCGATCACCCGCCCCGGGGGGAGGCCCTTGGCCCGGGCCGTCCGAATGTAGTCCTCGCCCAGCACCTCCAGCATGGCCGAGCGTGTCATGCGGGCGATCACGGCGAGCGGCACGGTGCCGAGCACGATGGTCGGCAGCACGAGATGCGCGAGCGCGCTCCCGAACGCGCCCTTCTCGTCGGAGAGCAGCGTGTCGATCAGGAGGAAGCCCGTCACCGGCTCGACGAAATACTGGACGGAGATGCGCCCCGACACCGGCGTCCAGCCGAGCTGCACCGAGAACAGGAGGATGAGGAGCAATCCCCACCAGAAGATCGGCATCGAGTAGCCGGCGAGCGAAATCCCCATCACGCCCTGATCGAGGATCGAGTTTCGGCGGATGGCGGCCACGATCCCGGCCGGGATGCCGATCAGGAGGGCGAACAGAATGGCCGCGACCGCCAGCTCGATCGTGGCCGGGAACAGGGTTGCGAACTCGGATGCCACGGGCTCGCTGGTCGCGATCGAGCGGCCCAGATCCCCGTGCAGGAGGCGCTCCAGATACACTCCGTATTGCACATAGAGCGGCCGGTCGAAGCCGTAGGTCCGCCGCAGCTCCGCATGCCGCGCCGGATCGATCCCCCGCTCGCCGGCCATGGTCTCGATCGGATCGCCCGGGACGAGGCGTATCAGGAAGAAGGCCAGGAAGGTGATGCCGACCAGGGTCGGAACCACGAGGCCGAGACGTGTGAGCGCGAACCGCAACATGCCCTTTTACGGTACGCGGCAAGAGTCAGCGGGACAACGGTCCCTCGCGCCGCGCCGGGCGGTAAGCCACAGTATCCGACCGAACGTTGCTACTCGTCCGGCTTCCGGCGGAACGTCACCCGCTTGCCGCGCAGGTTCGGCTCGGCCAGGTAGCCGGCGTCCTGCCAGGCCTTAGACTGCATGTGGACGGTGGTCTTCACGTCCTCGTTCGACCACCAGAATTCGTAGCGCTTCGCCGGAGCCGGCAGCTTCACGATCGCGTCCAGCTGCACGAAAGTCAGGGTGACCGCGTCCGAGGATTGGGCCTCAAGGTATTCGCGCAGGGCGTCGTACTTGCTCATGTGGGACTCTACCGCCTGGAGACTTGGCGCCAGGCCGCGAAATCGGCCCTCGCGCTCTCGTCCGTCGGGGGATACAGGCCGAGGATCGAGCGGCCCTTTGCCACCTCCTCGGTGACGAAATCCTCGAACGCGGTCATCTCGACGCCTTCCGCGGCGATCTCGTCCGCGAGATCGGCCGGAACCACGACCACGCCTTCGGCGTCACCGACCACGACGTCACCGGGCCACACCGCCACGTCTCCGCAGCCGATCGGCACGTTGATGTCGAGCGCCTGGTGAAGTGTCAGGTTCGTCGGGGCGGCCGGACGGTTGTGGTAGGCCGGGAACGGCATGCGGGCGATCTCGGGCGAGTCCCTGAAGCCGCCGTCCGTCACCACACCCGCGACCCCGCGCTTCATCAGCCGGGTCACGAGAATCGAGCCGGCCGAGGCGGCGCGCGGGTTCTTGCGGCTGTCGATCACGAACACGGCGCCCTCCGGGCATTCCTCGACCGCCTTGCGCTGCGGATGCGAGCGGTCCTGGAAGACGGACAGCGGGTTCAGGTCTTCGCGGGCCGGGATGTAGCGCAGCGTGAAAGCCTCGCCGACCATCGGGCCGGAATCCGGGTTCAGGGGTCGGACGTCCTGGATGAACTGGTTGCGCAGCCCCCGCTTGAACAGCGCCGTGCACAGCGTGGCCGTCGAAACGGTCTTCAGCTTGTCGCGCGTCGCGGGGCTCAGCTTCGCCATCGTATCCTCACGGCCTGCGGAGCCCTTCTTCCGGCGGCGCCAGCCGGTCCTAGTCGTGATCGCGGGCGCGGCGCAAGGAACCACAGCCGCTCCGGCCGCGCGGCCCATCGTCAACGACGTGCCCCGTCTCCCGCTCCGTGGCGCGCCCGTGCGATGCTGGCCGGGAGATTCGCCCACGGTGTCGCGTCGGGCGCGAAACGCGCCCGCAGATAGGCGACGAGCTCGGCGAGTTGCCGGTCGTCCAGGCTGTCGCGGAAGGCCGGCATGGCGCCGTGCCCGACCGTCTCCGCACCGTCGAGGACCACCCGGAGAAGGTTGTCCGGCGTTTCGGCGTGGAGGCCGGTGTTCAGCGCAAGCAGGGGTGTCACCCCGGCGAGCGCCGGGGCGGCCCCGTCGTGGCAGACGGAGCAGGCCCCCTGGTAGATGCGAGCGCCGGGGCCCGTGAGCGTGCGGCCGAGCTCCGCACTGCGCCGCCCGAGTTCGGCCGCCCGGGCCTCGCGCTCCGCCTCGCTGGATGGCGGGGCCTGGAAGGAGGCGAGATAGGTGGCGATCGCCCGGATATCGGCGGGCGGCAGCTGCGATACGCCCTCCACGATGGCCTTCATCGGCCCGGCCGCCACCCCGTGCAGGGGCGAGAAGCCCGTGGTCAGGTATGCGGTGAAATCCGCCTCCGTCCAGGGCACCGGCGCTGGCGACACGGCCGAGAGGGGCGGGGCCTCCCACCCATCCACAGTGCCGCCGGCGAGATGGCGGGCACCCGTGCGCTCGGCGCCTAGCCCGTTCCGGGGCGAGTGGCAGCCGCCGCAATGGCCGAGTCCCTCGACCAGGTAGGCGCCCCGGTTCCAGGCTTCGGAGCGCGCGGGGTCGGGCCGGTACGCTCCCGGCGTGAGGAACAGGGCGTTCCAGGCCGCCATGGCCGGCCTGATGTTGAACGGTGCCCTGAGCCGCGTTTCGGGACTCGGGAGCCGCTGCGGCACCTGGGCCATCAGGAAGCCGTAGAGCGCCTGCAGGTCCGCGTCGCTCGTGCGGGTGAAGGCCGTGTAGGGGTGGGCGGGGTAGACGTGGGCACCGTCCCGGCGGATGCCCTCCCGCATGAGACGCTCGAAGGCCGGGTAGGACCAGGCGCCGATCCCCGTGTCCGGGTCCGGCGTGATGTTCGTCCCGTAGACGGTTCCGAACGGCGTCTCGAGCGGCAGGCCGCCCGCATAGGCGACCCCGCCCGGCCCGATGTGGCACACGGCGCAGGCCCCGGCAGCGGCGAGCAGCCGGCCGCGCTCGATCGTGGCCGCGGAATAGGCGCTGGGGTCGGGCCGCGGGATCGGTCCGTAGGCCGGCCGCCAGGGGGACAGGATGGCGAGGGCGGCGAACGCGGCTCCGGCGGCGCCCGTCAGGTAGCCCCACAGCCCGCGGCGCCGGGGCGGCTCAGCTGCAGCGGGCGGGCCCGCGACGCTGGTCAACGCCGCCCGGACGCGCTCCGGCGTGAGCGGCAGCTCGCGAAACCGCACGCCCGTCGCGTCGAACAGGGCATTCGCGATGGCGGCGGCGCTGGGCACGGTGGCGGACTCGCCCGCGCCGAGCGGGGGCTGGTCCTGCCGGTCCATGGTGACGACGTCGATCGCCGGCACGTCCGAGAAGGTCGCGATCGGGTAGGCGCCCCATTCGCGGCTCGTGACGGCGCGGTCGTCGAAGCTCACCTCCTCCTTCAGCACGCGGCTGACCGCCTGGATGACGTTGCCGTGGATCTGGTGCTGCACGCCCGCCGGGTTGATGGTCAGCCCGGTATCCTGCCCGACGACGACGCGGGTCACGCTCACCTCGCCGGTCGTCGTGTTGACGGCGACATCGGCGATCCAGGCGGACCACGCGGCCTGGGTGCCCGGAAAGCGGCCGTGCATGTACAGCGCGTAGGCGAGGCCGCGCCCGAACAGGAGCTCGTCCGTGCCGCCGAGCGTCCCGGGCCCGGTATGCGGCTGCCATCCGGCCCGGTTCGCCACGGCCTTCACCAGCTCGACCGCGCGCGGATCCTTCAGGTAGCGCAGGCGGTATTCCAGCGGGTCGACTCCGGCCGCCGTTGCGAGTTCGTCGATGTAGCTCTCGTGTGCGAACGTGTTCGGCAGGGCGGAGACGCCGCGCAGCCATGACGCGCGCACGATGGGCGCCATGTCCCGCACCGCGATCCGCATGGCCGGAAAGTCGTAGGGCGGAACGGCGGTGCGGTCGCCCATATCGACGACCTCCGGGATCGCCGGAATGGTCCCCGTGAGGAGCAGCGCCAGCGTCGGGGCGCGGTTCATGGGCGAGCAGGTCTCGAGGTCGTAGGCCGCGATCTCGCCCGTCGCGTCCAGGCCGCCGCGCACGTCCATCACCTGGGCGGGGCCTTTGGGCTCCCAGCTATGCTCCTGTTCCCGCGTGAGCTGAACCCGGACCGGTCGCCCGACGGCACGGGACAGGAGGGCGGCGTCGGCACTCACGTCGTCCGCGCAGTTGCGGCCGTAGCAGCCCGCCGCCTCGAGGCGGACAACCGCGATGCGGTCCTCCGGGAGGGCGAGCAGAAAGGCGAGGTCGCCGCGCAGCCAATGCGGGTTCTGAGTGCCCGACCAGACCGTGAGCCCGTCCGGCCGGTAATCGGCCACCGCGCACGAGGGGCCGATGGAGGCGTGCATCTGGTAGGGCCAGAGATAGGTCCGATCCATGCGGGCGGTCGCCCCGGCCAGGGCCGCGTCCACGTCGCCGCGCTCGACCAGGACGCGGCGTGCGGCCGGATTGGCCCGCAGCGCGTTCTCGGGGCGGTTCAGGTCCGGCAGCCCGGCCCAGTCCCGCCAAGCGACGGCAAGGCGACCGGCGGCCTCGATCGCCTGCTCCTCCCGCTCGGCCACAACGCCGAGGAAGTCCCGGAGGCGGACCACGGCGACGAGCCCGGGAAGGTCCGCGATCGAGCTCTCGTCCACGGACAGGAGGGCGTTTCCGACGATCTCGCCCGCATCGACCCCGGCATAGGGCGGCCGGATCACCCGCCCGTGCAGCATGCCGGGCAGGCGCACGTCGTGCACGTAGGTGAAGGTCCCGGCCGCCTTGGCCGGGATATCGACCCGGGGCATCGAGCGCCCGACCAGCCGGTACGCGGAGGACGGCTTTACCGGCGTGTCGTCGTCCAGGGTGAGGCGGATGTGCTCGCCCCGGACGAGGTCGCCGAAGCCGAGGAAGCGGTTGCCGCCGGCGACCCGGATCGCGCCCTCGTCCAGAACGAGATCCGCCGGGGCCGCATCGAGCATAGCGGCGGCTCGGGCCAGAAGGGCGTGGCGGGCCTGGGCGGCGGCCTTGCGGAGCGGCACGGCCGTGACCTGGATGGTTTCGCTGGCGATGGTGCCACCCTGGTCCGGAGCCCGGTGGGTGTCCCCCAGCACCACCCGGACGCGCTCCATCCCGATGTCGAGCTCCTCGGCGACGATCTGGGCGAGCGCCGTCCGGATGCCGGTGCCGAGGTCGACATGGCCGCTGAACACCGTGACGATCCCGGTCTCCTCGAGCGCCAGGAAGATGTCCGGATCGGCGTTTTCCGGGAGCGCTCCAGGGGCGCTTTGGCCGAGCCGGGCCGCGACCCTGGCCTCCCGGACCACCAGGAGAACCCCCGATGCCCGGAGCCAGCCGGGCCGGTCGCGGCCGCTCTCCGACACCGTCAGGCGGCCCCGGCTCGTGCACGGACGAGGTGCGCCGCCCGGCGAACCGCCGCCATGATCTCGATATGGGTTCCGCAGCGGCACAGGTTGAAGCGCAGCGCCTGGCGGATCTCGCCGTCCGACGGGTCGGGGTTGCGGTCGAGAAGCGCCGTCGCGGTCATGATCATCCCGTTGAGGCAGTAGCCGCATTGCGCAGCCTGCTCGTCCACGAAGGCCTGCTGCACGGGATGCGGCGCCTCGACCGTGCCGAGCCCCTCGAGCGTGGTGACCCGGCGCCCTTCGGCGTGGCTGCACGGAAGCACGCAGGCGCGGGCCGGGGCGCCGTCGAGCAGCACCGTGCAGGCGCCGCACTCGCCGAGCCCGCAGCCGAATTTGGGGCCGTTCAGGGCGAGGTCGTTGCGCAGCGCGTAGAGCAGCGGCACGTCCGGCGAGATCGCGACCTCGTGCCGGATGCCGTTCACCGTGAGGGCAACCGGCCGGGGCGGCGCATCGCGTCTGCGCACCGTCAGGCCGCGCCCCATGGGCGGGGCGGCCGGCCGGAGGAGCCGCCGCCCCGCATGGTGGTCCCGCCGGGCTGGGCGGCTACTTCAGGTCCACGCCGTAGAAGGTGTGGCGGCCGAAGGGGGACAGCTTGAAATCCACCACCTCCTTGCGGATCGGCTTCAACTGCACCGCATGCGCGATGGTGAACCAGGGCGCCTCGCGCTTGAACACGACCTGCGCCTGCTCGTAGAGCTTCGTGCGCTCGGCCTGGTCGGTGACCGCCTTCGCCTTCACGACGAGGTCGTCGAACTCCTTGTTGCACCACTTGGCGGTGTTGCCGCCGCCGGGCTGCGCCGAGGAACAGCCGAGCAGCGTGTTCAGGAAGTTGTCCGGGTCGCCGTTGTCGCCGGTCCAGCCCAGCATGCCGGTCTGGTGCTCGCCGTTCTGCAGGCGCTTCCTGTACTCGCCCCACTCGAAGCTCTTGATCTCGGCCTTGACGCCGATCTTGGCGAGGTCGGCCTGCATCAGCTCGGCGATGCGACGGGCGTTCGGGTTGTAGGGCCGCTGCACCGGCATTGCCCAGAGATCGGTCTCCATGCCGTTCGGGAAGCCCGCCTCGGCCAGGAGCTTCTTCGCGCCCTCGGGGTCGAACGGGTCGTCCTTGATGCTGGCGTTGTAGGACCACATCGAGGGCGGGATCGGGTTCGTGGCCGCGATGCCGGTGGACAGGTACACCGCGTCGAGAATGGCCTTCTTGTTGATGGCCATGTTGAAGGCCTTGCGGACCCGCACGTCGTCGAAGGGCTTCTTCTGCGTGTTATAGGCGAGGTAGCCGATGTTCAGGCCCGGCTGCTCCAGCACCTGCACGTTCGGGTCCTTGCGGATCGCATCGATGTCGGCCGGGTTCGGGTAGGGCATGACGTGGCATTCGCCCTTCTGCAGCTTCGCCCAGCGCACGGAGGCGTCCGGCGTGATGGAGAAGACGAGATCGTCGATTTTCGCCTTGCCGCCCCAGAATTCCGGGAAGGCCCGGAACCGGATCACCGCGTCCTTCTGGTATTGCAGCAGGTAGAACGGGCCCGTGCCGATAGGCTCCTGGTCGATCTTCTCGGGCGTCCCCGCCTTCAGCATGGCGTCGGCATATTCCTTCGACTGGATGCCGGCATATTCCATGGCGAAATCGGACAGAAACGGCGCCTCCGGCTGGTTCAGCGTGATCCGGACCGTGTAGTCGTCGACCTTCTCGACCGATTTCAGCAGCTTGGGCATGCCCATGTCGTTGAAATAGGTATGGTTCGCGCTCGTCACCTTGAAGAAGGGGTGGTCCTCCTTCCATTGCCGCTCGATGGCGAAGATCAGGTCGTCGGCGTTGAAGTCGCGCGTCGGCTTGTAGGTCCGGTTCGCATGCCACTTCACGCCGCGGCGCAGGTGGAACAGGTAGGTCTTGCCGTCGTCGGACACCTCCCATTTCTCGGCCAGGCCCGGGACCACGTTGGTGGTGCCGCGCTCGAAATCGACGAGCCGGCCGTAGATCTGGCTGTTGGCGTCGAACGACGTCCCGGTCGTGTTGACGCCGGGGTAGAAATTCTCCGGACTGCCTTCGGAGCAGTAGACGAGCGTCTTGGCGACGGCAGGGGCGCCGCCGAGAGCGGCACCGAGCGCGAGCGCCGCCAGCGAGGCGAGCGGAAGGCGGCGAGAGGCGGGCATGTGGGGATCTCCGGAGGCGGAACGCTGTTCTTGCTTGGGCTTGCGGCAGAAGCTAGCGGCGGCCCTTCCGGACTGTCAAACGCCCTCCCGTTCGGGCCGCGCGGGCGGCGCGAGCGGGTCGGACGCGGCGCCCCGCACCCGCCCACGCGCCGTCCGTCCCCGGCCCGGGGTCTGGTGCATCGGCCGTGTCAAAGAGCGGGTGAAACCAAGCGAGGGGCGTGGACGCCGAAACGCTCGATCTAGTCTTTTTTGTGAGAGCCTTTCGGCGTCCCCGCGGCCGGAACGGGTCCCGGCCACGTCCGGCCTTGCGGCCGGCACGGGCGGCGATTTCGGACCGGACCTGCCGCTCGTTACGGAGCAGACCTGACGACGGGGGTGTCCCTCCACCGTCCCGCATCGCGGGCCGGGATTCGCGACACC
>JAQGJJ010000090.1 GCA_028290695.1 Enterovirga sp.
GGGCATCGATTTCCAGGGCTCGGCCGGCTCCTTGGAGCCGCCCTTGTGCAGCAGCTCGACCGAGATGCCGTCCGGCGACTTCACGAAAGCCATGCGGCCGTCGCGCGGCGGGCGGTTGATGGTCACGCCCGCATCCATGAGCCTCTGGCAGGTCTCGTAAATGTCGTCGACGTTATAGGCGAGGTGGCCGAAATTGCGGCCGCCCTGGTAGTCTTCCGGGTCCCAGTTGTAGGTCAGCTCGACCAGCGGGGCCTGGGTGGTCCTCGCCTGCTCGGCATCCCCCGGGGCGGCCAGGAACACGAGCGTGTAGCGGCCGGCCTCGTTTTCGATCCGCCGAACCTCGATCAGGCCCAGCTTGTTGCAGTACCAGTCGAGCGACTGGTCGAGGTCCTTCACCCGGACCATGGTGTGCAGGAATTCCAAGGATCGTCCTCCGCCCGGCCTTGCCGGCTCATGGGCGGGAAACTAGCGGCCTGCGCTACAGGAGCAAGCGGATATGCGGCTCGATCGCGGCCGGCCTGACGCGGGACCCGAAGCGGGCCGTCACCGTCCCGGAGCGATCGACGAGGAACTTCGTGAAGTTCCACTTGATGGACGCCGTGCCCAAAAGGCCCGGCTTGCACCGCTTGAGGTGGGCGAACAGGGGATGCTCGCCCGGGCCCTTCACCTCCACCTTCGCGAAAACCGGGAACGTGACGTCGTAGCCGACCCGGCAGAAGGTCGCGATCTCATCTGCGCTCCCCGGCTCCTGCCGGCCGAACTGGTTGCAGGGAAACGCCAGCACCGAGAAGCCCTCGGGCTCGAGCTTGCGGTGGAGCTCGGCGAGTTGTCCGTATTGCGGCGTGTAGGCGCAGAAGCTCGCGGTGTTGACGATCAGCAGCACGCGCCCCTGGAACCGCGCAAGCGGAACCGCCGCTCCTGCGGCATCCTGGACGGAAAAACCGTAGATGTCCGCCACGATGCCCCTGCCCTGCTGCGTTGCCGCATAGCCCCGCCTCGGCGATAACGAGGCCCGCCCCTTCGGATCAAGCCCAGCGATGCGCACGGACACGCAGACCGTCACCCGGCTCGAGGATTACCGCCCGAGCGACTACCTGATCGACACGGTCGCGCTCGACATCCGGCTGGACCCGGCTGCCACGCAGATCAGCTCCGTCCTGACGGTGCGGCCGAACCCGGCCGGCCGCCCCGGCGCGCCGCTGGTTCTCGATGGGGACGAGCTCATGTTCCGCGGCCTCGCGATCGACGGCGAGATCGCGGCAGCGGAGAGCTACGAGGCGACGCCGCAGGGGCTCACGCTGTTCTCCCCGCCGGCCGGACCGTTCACGCTCACGATCGGCACGGAGGTGAACCCGACCGCGAACACGAAGCTGATGGGGCTGTATCGCTCGGGCGGGGTCTATTGCACGCAATGCGAGGCGGACGGCTTTCGCCGCATCTCCTATTTCCTCGACAGGCCCGACATCCTGTCGGTCTACACGACCCGCATCGAGGCCGACCGGACCGACGCCCCGGTGCTGCTCGGGAACGGAAACCTCGCCGAAACGGGCCCCGTCGACGGTTTCCCGGACCGGCACGTCGCGGTCTGGCACGACCCGCACCCGAAGCCGGCCTATCTGTTCGCTCTTGTCGGGGGCAAGCTCGGCAAGACGGGCGCGACTTTCACCACGGCAAGCGGGCGCAAGGTCGAGCTCGCGGTCTGGGTCGAGCCCGGCAAGGAAGGCCGCTCCCTCTACGCACTCGACGCGCTCGAGCGCTCCATGCGCTGGGACGAAAAGGTGTTCGGCCGTGAATACGACCTCGACGTGTTCAATGTCGTCGCCGTGGCCGACTTCAACATGGGGGCGATGGAAAACAAAGGGCTGAACATCTTCAACGACAAGTATGTTCTCGCCAGCCCGGACACCGCCACCGACGCCGATTACGCGGGAATCGAGACGGTGATCGCGCACGAATACTTTCACAACTGGACCGGAAACAGGATCACCTGCCGCGACTGGTTCCAGCTCTGCCTGAAGGAAGGACTGACGGTTTTCCGCGACCAGGAGTTCTCCTCCGACGAGCGATCCCGCGCCGTGCACCGCATCTCGGAGGTGCGAACGCTCAGGGCGCGCCAGTTCAGCGAGGATGCCGGCCCCCTCGCCCATCCGGTCCGGCCGACCCGATACCGCGAGATCAACAACTTCTACACGGCGACCGTGTACGAGAAGGGCGCCGAAATCGTCAGGATGATCAAGACCTTGCTCGGTCCTGCCGATTTCGCCCGCGGCATGGACCTGTTCTTCGAGCGGTGCGACGGAACGGCTGCCACCGTCGAGGACTTCCTGTCCGCCTTTGCGGAGGTGTCCGGCCGGGACCTCGGCCATTTCGCCCGCTGGTACCAGCAGGCCGGCACGCCCGAGGTGGCCGTCGACACCCACCACGACCCGGCCCAAGGAACCTACCGGCTCGACTTCACGCAGGTCACGGCGCCGACGCCGGAGCAGCCGGAGAAAGGGCCTCTCCCGATCCCGATCCTGATGGGCTTCGTCGACGAGGGCGGCGGGACCCTGCCTCTCCGGCACGAGCGGCTCCGGGAGGACGGGCTGTTTCTCCTGGAGGACGGGGCGGACCATCTCACCTTCGAGGGGGTGGCGACCCGGCCGGTGCCGTCGCTCCTCCGCAACTTCTCCGCTCCGGTGAGGATGCGCCTCGACCTCGACGACGCCGCCCTTCTCGCCCTGCTGGCCCACGATCCGGACGCGTTCAACCGCTGGCAGTCCGGGCAAACTGTGGCGCTGCGCACCCTCGTTCGCCTGTCCCGAAACCTCCATGCGGACAGGGCGGCCATCGACGCCTATGCCGAGGCGATCGGGCGCTTTCTGGATTCCGCCGCGGGACGTGATCCGGCCTTCGCGGCCACGATGCTGGTGCTTCCGAGCGAGGCCGAGATCGCCCAGGAGATCGGGCGCGACGTCGACCCGGACGCGGTGCACGCCGCCCGGGACCTGATGCGCGGGCGCCTCGGCACCGCACTCGCCTCCCGTCTGCGTGGGCTGAGGGAGCAGCTGGCGAGCCCGGCCGCCTACTCACCGGACGCGGCGAGCGCGGGACGGCGGGCGCTTCGCAACGCCGCGCTGGACCTCCTCGTCGCCGGCGCGCCGGACGAGAACGAGGCGCTGGCGGTCGCGCAGTTCCAGGACGCGACGAACATGACCGACCGGCTGGCCGCCCTTTCCATCCTGGCCCTCCGGCCGGGCGCCGGGCGCGAGGACGCACTCGGGCGCTTCTCCGAGCTGTTCGCCGACGAACCGCTCGTGATGGACAAGTGGTTCTCCGTGCAGGCGACGATCCCTGAGGCCGGGACGCTCGAGCGCGTGCGCGGCCTCATGGGCCACCGCGGTTTCGCCTTCTCCAACCCCAACCGCGTCCGAGCCTTGATCGGCAGCTTCGCCATGGCGAACCCGACACAGTTTCACCGCCCGGACGGAGCGGGATACGGGCTTCTGGCCGAGGCCGTGCTGGCCCTGAACGGCACGAATCCGCAGATCGCCGCACGGCTTCTGACGGCCTTCGGGATGTGGCGCAGCATGGAGCCCGTGCGTCGTGCCGAAGCGGAAGCCGCGTTGCGCCGCATCGCCGCTTCGCCGGATCTATCGCCGGACGTCACCGACATCGTCCAGCGCTCTATCGCGGCTTGAGCCCGAGTGAGTCGGTTATGCAACGGACTCCGAAAACTTAACGGGTCTTTACCCCGTGCCTGGACAAGGAAGCTGTCCTCGACTCTATTGTTCCCGATTCGGGGCGATGCGGCACATCCTCTCGGGTGGGGCAAGCTGATCGAAGGAGCGCGCGCATGGGGGCGGACGCCACAGGCGTTGCAGTGCGTGTCGAGTCGGTACCAAATAGACTGGGTCTGAAAGCCGTGTCCCTCACCCGCAACGTGGCGTCGTTCGTGCTGCGTCGGCGCCTGCTTGGACCGGCCCTCGTCGGCCTCCTTCTCCTCGCGATCATCCCGGCCGCCATCGAGGCTTGGCGCACGGCAGAGGGGCGGGCCATCGAGGACGGCCTCGCCAGGATCGAGCTGGTCGCCGGCCTGCTCCGGCACGAGATGCTCAAAGCGGCGGACGCGGCCGAGATCGGACCGACCGCCCTGGCCGCGGCTTTGCGGAGCCTGCCCCGTTCCGGACGGCAGGAGCGCGTCCTCGTGGCCGACGGGTCCGGCCGGGTCGTCGCAGCCTGGCCGGCGACCGCGACGCTACCGGTCCGGATCTCGGATGTCGTCGGCGAAGCGCAGCCGATGCTCGTCCTCGCCGATCGCGCCGGCGCCATGCGGGTCCGGCTCGAGGATGGAACGGATGTCCTGGCCGCGGTCCGCAATCTGCCCTCCGGGCAGCTGGCCGTGATCCAGCCCGTGTCGGGCCTCGACCTGCCGTTCGGGCAATCCAATCCGCACCACAAAGCGCTCGCACTCATCGCCCTCGCCGGGTTGGCTTCACTCGGCGTGGGATGCGTCGTTCACGCCGGGCGGGCTCGCGAGGCGCAGCGAACCTGCGAGCGCATGCGGCGCCGGGTCGAGACCGCGCTGACCCGGGGCCGATGCGGGCTGTGGGACTGGAACGTGACCCTCGGCCGGATCCACTGGTCGGAATCGATGTACGACCTCCTCGGCTACGACCGGCGGGCGGGCGACCTGTGCTTCGGCGAGATGAACGCCCTCATCCATCCCGACGACGGCGATCTTCGCGAATTGTCCGAGCGCATCGCTGCGGATGCCGCGTCCCACCTCGAGCACGAGTTCCGCGCCCGGACGGCCTCCGGGGGCTGGCTGTGGCTCCGGGCGCGGGCCGAAGTGTCCCTGGACGCCGAGACCGGCCACCGCCATCTGCTGGGCATCGCGGTGGACATCTCCGACGAGCGCGGCTTCGTCGAGCGCAACGCCCTGGCGGACGCCCGTCTCGGCGACGCCGTCGAGGCGATTTCCGAAGCCTTCGTGCTGTGGGATGCCGACAACCGCCTCGTTCTCTGCAACTCGAAGTTCCGGAAGTTCCACGAACTTCCATCGGAAGCCGCCGTGCCGGGCGCGAGCTACGCCTCCATCATGCAGGCCGGCAGGCCGCCCCGGATCGCCTCGCACGTCACCCGGGAGAACTCGGAAGAGGCCGGCTCGCGCACGCTCGAAGCGCAGCTTTCGGACGGCCGCTGGCTGCAGATCAACGAGCGCCGCACGAAGGAAGGCGGCTTCGTCTCCGTCGGGACCGACATCACGACGCTGAAGAACAACGAGATGAAGCTCCTGGATTCCGAGCGCCGTCTGCTCCGGACCGTGCGCGACCTTCAGGGCTCGCGCCAGACGCTCCAGAGGCAGGCTCAGCAGCTCGCCGAACTGGCCGAGCGGTATCACGAGCAGCGTGCGGAAGCCCTCAGCGCCAGCCAGGCGAAAAGCGAGTTCCTGGCCAAGATGAGCCACGAGCTGCGCACGCCGCTGAATGCCGTCATCGGCTTTGCCGAGGTGCTCCAGCGGGAAATGTTCGGCCCGCTCGGGAACCAGCGCTACATCGACTACGCCACCCATATCCGGGCCAGCGGGCACGAGCTGCTGTCGATCATCAACGACATCCTTCAGATTTCCCGCATCGAGGCCGGCGAAGTCCGCCTTGCGACGGGGCCGGTCGATCTGGAGGACGTGGTCGAGGAGTCCCTCCGGGCCGCGATGGACCCGATCCAGGAGAAATCGATCTCGGTGACGAGGCGGGTCGACGCGCTCGGGTTCCTGCAGGCCGACGAGCGTGCGCTCCAGCAGATCCTGTCGCAGCTCATCGGGAACGCGGTGAAGTTCAATGCCGCCGGGGGCTCGATCAGGGTCCGGGCGGCACGGGCGGGCGGCTTCGTCAACATCTTCGTCGAAGACACCGGCATCGGCATTCCGCAGGCGCTCATCCCGAGGCTCGGCCGCCCCTTCGAACAGGCGGAAGCCGCCTTCAGCCGCAGTCACGGCGGGTTCGGGCTCGGTCTCGCCATCGCCCGCGCGCTCACCGAAATGCACGGCGGCAAGCTGAGGATCCGCTCGCAAGAGGGGTTCGGCACCATCGTGATGGTGCATCTTCCCGTCACCGGCCCGTGGTCGGGAGCCTGCACCGTGCGCGAGGACGAGTTCCCGGCGGTGCCGCTGCTCCAGGCGGCCGAATAGATCACCCGTCGGGTGATGCGGCGGAGAGGTGGCGGTTGAAGATCGCCCGAACCTCCCGCCTGGTCTCGTCCAGCCGCGCCCGTAGCTCCCGCGCATCCGGCGCGCCGACCAGGGAGGCGAGCCGCCGCAGCGCCGCGGGAGCGAGCGGCTCCCCTGCCGTCTGGTCCTGCATCGTCAGGCGCTGCCATTGCTGGACGTCGTCCAGAAGCCGGAACGCGTCGACCAGGATTGCGGCGTCCGTCGCGGCCATCAACCCGAGCCGTCCGGATGCGTCCAGGGCGACCGGGGTCGAGGTGCCGACCAGATCCGGGTAAGCCCGGGCATGCGCCAGAACGAGCGCCTGGGCCAGGAAGTCGAGATCGACCAGCCCTCCCGGAGCCATCTTCAGGTCCCAGCCGTCGCCCACTCCCTTGTCCCGCTCGATCAGGGCCCGCATCTCGCGCACCTCCCGGTGAACGGTGGCGACATCCCGGGGGGCGCTCAGCAGATCCCGGATCGCCAGAACGACCTGTTCGGCGAACCTTTCCTCCCCGGCCAGCACACGGGCGCGCGTCAGCGCCATGTGCTCCCAGGTTTCCGCCTCGTCGCGCTGGTAGGTGATGAACCCGCGAAACTGGGAGGCGAGCGGCCCCTTACGGCCCGAGGGCCTCAACCGCATGTCGACCTCATAAAGGGTGCCGCGCCGGGTCGGTACCGTCAGGGCAGAGATCAGCCTCTGGGTCACGCGCGTGTAGTAGACGACGGCATCGAGCGGACGCGGTCCGCTGCTGGTCCGATGCTCCTCGTCGAAGTCGTAGAGCACGACGAGGTCGAGATCCGAGGAGGCGGTCAGGTTGCCTGCCCCGAGCCGGCCGAGTCCCAGAACCGCGATGCTGCCACCGGGCACGATGCCGTGGTCGGTCGCGAAAGCACGGAGGACCCAGTCGAGCGCGATGCGGACCGCGCCGCGAGCGATGGCCGCATACGAGGCGCCCGCCTCCGTCGCCGAGAGCACGCCGGACAGGAATCGCGCGCCGGTCGCGAAGTGGATCTGCCGGACCGCATCGCGCAAGCGATCGAGAAACTCCTCCGTGGTGCCGGGATTGCCGATGACCGCGCTCAGCTCGGCCTCGGCGGATCCCTCGTCTCGCGCCGGAGCGGCAAAGCTCGGGTCTAGCATCGTGTCGAGCACGTGCGGACGCGCCGCGACGGTCTCGGCCAGGCGCGGGGCGGTTCCGAGCAGGTCCGCGAACAGCAGCCTGAGCTTTTCGTGCGAGCGCAGGATCGTCAGGAGCTCGACCGCAGCCGGCATGCGGCCGAAGGCCTGATCTAGACGTGCAAGCGCCCGATCCGGATCCGCCGAGCCGCCGAGCGCCGCCAGGAGCGCCGGCACGAGCTCCGTCAGGACCTCACGGGCGCGAGCGCTGGTGATTGCGGCCCGCCGGCCGAAATGCCAGCCGCGCACAGTCTCGGCGGCGACCTTCGGCTCGACGAAGCCCAATCGGGCGAGGGTCTCGACCGTGCGGTCGTCGAGGTCGGATCCCGTGAAGACCAGATCGCCCTGATCGAGAACGAGCTCGGGGCCTTCCTGGAACAGGAGGGCGTAATGGTGCTGCACCCGCATCGCCTGGCCGGTCAGAGCCGCGGAGAAGGCCTCCACGTCCCGATAGCCGCTGAAGGCGGCAAAGTCGGCGAGCTCTCCGGAGCCGGCCGGGAGCCGCTGGGTCTGCTCGTCGGCGACCATCTGCAGCCTGTGCTCGGTCCGGCGAAGGAAGCGGTACGCGAGGGACAGCTCGTCGCGCGCGCCCGCGCCGATCCAGCCTTCCGCACAGAGTGCCTGCAGCATGTCCAGCGTACGCCGCCCGCGAAGCGCCGGCCGCCGCCCGCCGAACACGAGCTGCTGGGTCTGCACGAAGAATTCCACTTCGCGGATGCCGCCACGTCCCAGCTTGATGTCGTGGCCGGCGACGGCGATCCGCTCGTGACCTCGCACAGCATGGATCTGCCGCTTCATCGCGTGGATGTCGGCGATCGTGGCGAAGTCGAAGTACTTTCGCCAGATGAAGGGTTCGAGGTCGGCCAGGAAGCGGGAGCCGAGGGCGAGGTCGCCCGCGATCGGGCGGGCCTTGATCATGGCGGCCCGCTCCCAGTTCTGCCCGACGGTCTCGTAATACCCGTACGCGGCCGGAACGGAGACGGCCGCTGGCATCGAGGCCGGGTCGGGACGCAGGCGATAATCGACCCGGTGAACGTAACCGTCGACGGTGCGATCCTGGAGCAGCTTCGCGACGCTTTGGGCGAGCCGGGTATAAAGCTTCGAGGACCCGGCTCTCTCCACCAGCCCGGCCTCCGGGTCGTAGAACACGACCAGGTCGATGTCGCTGGAGTAGTT
This sequence comes from Enterovirga sp., assembly GCA_028290695.1. Taxonomy (GTDB): domain Bacteria; phylum Pseudomonadota; class Alphaproteobacteria; order Rhizobiales; family Beijerinckiaceae; genus Enterovirga. The sequence continues at coordinate 8,541 of JAQGJJ010000090.1, forward strand.
CAGCTCGCCGGCACCGTGCTTGCCGAGCGCGAGTATGATCAGGCCGGTCCCTGCGCAATCGGCCGGCACAGGGCCGAAGGTCGGCCGGAGCTCGGCCATGGCGATCGCGGTTGCGGCCCGGACTGAGGCATCGGCGAACTCTGTCAGAGCGGCAGTGACCTCGTTCACGCCCCAGACGCCGCCGAGATCCGCCAGCGCAACGAGCAGCGCGTGTTCGGCCTTGTTCCGCCGGAGCTCGGTCATCGCCCCGTCCCGCGACAGGGCGCCGGCCGTGAAGCGCTCGCCGAGCTCGTCCTGCCTCGCCACGATGCGGGAATGCGACAGCTCGGGCGCGGAACCGGAGAGCCGGTCGAGCCGAGCCTCGTCCGCTGCCGCAAGACGGCGCAGATAGGGTGAGTACCGCGTCGCGTGAGCGACGAGGCCGCCGAAGGACGGATCGCCGGCTTCGCCTACGCATGCTCTGGTCCAGGCCTCGGGATCGAGCCGGTCCGCGAGGGGAGGAAGATCGCTCACGCGGCGGCCGCCGCGCTAGCCGGAAAGGAGAGCGTGACCCTGAGGCCCGGGCCGTTGTCGCTGAGGGTCAAGGTGCCGCCGTGAATGCGGGACACCGCTGCCGCCAGACTGAGTCCGAGCCCGAAGCCCGGCCGGGAGCGCGCCGCTTCCAGCCGGACGAACCGCCCGAGTACGCGGTCGCGATCCTCCGCCGGTATCCCCGGGCCGCGATCCGCCACCGTGACCGTGACCGCGTCCCCTTCCCGAAGTGCCCTGACCAGGACCGGCTGTGCGTCGCCGGAGCTGGCCGCCTTCGAGCCATACTTGATCGCGTTGTCGATCAGGTTTGCCACCGCCTGCCCCATCAGCTCGCGGCTGCCGGTGATGATCAAGCCAGGTTCCACGGCCACGTCCAGGCCGATGCCGGCCTCCTCTGCGAGCGGCTCGTAAAGCTCGGCAATGCCGCGCGCCACCTCCGAGACGTCGAAATCCGCCATGCCGGTATTCTGGTGCCCGGCCTCGAGGCGCGCGATCATGAGAAGCGCGTTGAAGATGCGGATCAGGCCGTCGCTCTCCTCGATCACGCCTTCGAGTGCAGTTCGCAGCTGATCGGGGCTTGAGGCTACGCGGAGCGCCTCGTCCGCACGGTTGCGCAGGCGGGTCAGCGGCGTCTTGAGGTCGTGTGCGATGTTGTTGGAGACCTCCGTCAGGCCCACCATCAGCTCGCCGATCCGGTCCAGCATGGCGTTCAGATTCTGCGCGAGGCGGTCCAGTTCGTCTCCGGTTCCGGCGATCTGAACGCGGCCGGAGAGATCGCCCGCCATGATCCGCTCCGTCGTCCCGGTCATGTCGTCGACGCGCTTCAGCACGCGCTTCGTCACGAACCACGCGCCCAGGCAGCCGAGCACGCCGACCAGGAGCAAGGACACCCCGAATGCCCGTCCGATGATCTCGCGGATGCGCGCGCGCTCTTCGACATCGCGGCCGACGAGCAGACGGAAGCCCCCGGGCAGGAGAAACACCCGCACGATGGCCCGGTGGTCGCGCGCCTCGTCCTCCGCCCGGCCGTAATCCACCTCGCGCTGGCCCGCTTCGTTCAGCGTCCCCGGCGGCAGAGACCCGACGTTCCCGGCGATGCGCTCCCCGGCGAAGTTCGTGACGAGGTAGAGGGACGCGCCGGGCTGTCGGGCCCGCCGGTCCACGATGGCGACCAGGCGGCGGATTCCTGCCGTCCGATACTGGTCCGCGAGGCCGGCGATCTCGGCCTCGATCGTGTCGACGATCTGGTCGTTCAGGACCTTGGTGGCGTTCCAGGCGACATAGCCGAGTGCCAGAAAGGCGAAGATCGCGAACGTGACGAGATAGTAGAACGAGAGCTTGAACGCCGTCGCCCGAAACAGCTTCGGAAGATAGCTACCTTGCAGTGTCACGAACCATGTACCCGGCGCCACGGATCGTATGGATCAGCGGACGGTCGAAGCCCTTGTCGATCTTGGCGCGCAGTCGCGACACGTGCACGTCGATGACGTTGGTCTGCGGGTCGAAGTGGTAGTCCCAGACATGCTCGAGCAGCATCGTGCGGGTCACCACCTGCCCGGCATGGCGGACCAGGTATTCGAGAAGGCGGAACTCGCGCGGCTGCAGGATTATCTCCTGGCCGCCGCGGGTCACCCGGTGCGACAGCCGGTCGAGTTCGAGTTCGCCGACGCGATAGCTCGTCGGCTCGCTCCTGGCTGACCCGGTGCCGCGCCGCGCAAGCACCTCGACCCGGGCGAGTAACTCGCTGAACGAATAGGGCTTTGGAAGGTAGTCGTCGCCACCGGCCCGCAGCCCCTTCACGCGGTCGTCGACCTGCCCCAAGGCGGAAAGGATGAGGGCAGGCGTTTCGACCTTCTGCTCGCGAAGCGACCGGATCAGCGACAGCCCGTCGAGCTTCGGCAGCATGCGGTCCACCACCAGGACGTCGTATGCGCCGTCACGGGCGAGCGCATAGCCGTCGAGGCCGTCGGCCGCCTGATCGGCCACGTGACCGGATTCGCGAAACGCCTTGCCGAGATAATCGAGCGCTTCGCGGTCGTCCTCGATAATCAGGATTCGCATGTCCGACATGTAGCCTGCTCTGATGCAAAGCGGCAGGCCGGATCCCAGGACCCGACCTGCCGCCCACGAAACGCAGAGCTAGCGGGGGGCGACAATGCAGCCCCACGTTCCGTACAATTCGCGCCGTGTGGGGTGTTGGGGGGCTGCGACCACCACCAGCGCAACTGCTGAGGAAGAGATCTAGCGAGGAGCGCCTTACGGCACTCTCTCGCTCGGATGAACTCTTGGTAAGGTGGCTGGCCGGCCTACAGGAAGTGCTCGAACCCGGCCACGATCGCGTAGACGAAGCCGAGGCTGAGTGCGAGGCCGACCGCTCCGATCGCGAGCCCGGCCACGATGACGATGCCGTCGCGTTCGACGAGCCCGAGGCCGACCAGGCATACGGCGACGCCGAGCGGGATCTGCCCGATCACGGGAGCCGCCACGAGAAGACCGACCGCGAGCGCGAGCAGCAGGAAGCCGATGATGCGGAAGGCGATCGGCGATTCGAGAAAGGTCATCCGTGGCTGCGACCACCGCTCGAGCCGCTGAAGCACCGGAAGAGCACGCCGCACCGCCCGCTGGACTGCGTCCTGGGGGATCGACCGCCGCAGAAGGGAACTCGGCAGCCAGGGTGCCGAGCGGCCGGCCGCGATCTGCGCGGCGACCAGGGCCAGGAGAAGACCGCACACGAACGGGATCGGAGGCGGCATCGGCAGGCAGTTCGGCAGGCCGAGCAGCACGACGAGCAGAGCGAACGCTCGGTCGCGCAGCACCGAGACGATATCCGCCACCGTCAGGCGATCGCTCGTATTCCGGCCCAGAGAGGACAGGACAGCGGAAATACGCGCTTCAGGGAACAAACGGGACCGCCGGAGGGCTGAAAGGTTGGCGTTCCTCTAAATCAACGAGGCTCCGCGGCCAAGTGCGACCGCGGCCGCACGCCTCACGGCATCCGGCTCCTGCCCCCCCCTTATTGCAGGGTCATGACGCCATTGACGGCCCGGAACTCCGCCGGCCGGATCAACCTCGAATGGGCCACCTCCACCGAGTGCAGCGGCCCCTCCAGCTCCCGGCACCAGAAGTCGAGGAACCGGCGCAGGACGGGGAACTTGGGTGCAAGATCGTACTGCTGCCAAATGAAGCTCTGCAGCACCTTCGGATGGTCGGGGATGCCGTACAGGATGGTTGCAGTCGTCAGTCCGTAGCCCTGGAGTTGCCGGATGAAATCCTGAGAGACCATGTGACCTCCTTTCCACCTATGCGAAACTCGCGTCGGT
>JAQGJJ010000122.1 GCA_028290695.1 Enterovirga sp.
GGCCTCCGGGTCGTCGGAAAGGGCGCGCCAGGCCCGGCCATAGCCCGAACGCCGCATGAGGACGACCAGGGCGAGCGCGGCCGCGAGGCCGAGCGAGGAGGTCAGCACCGAGACGGGCGTGAGCGTCACCACGAACTCGCCGGCCCGCGCGAGGCGCCATGGCTCGTTCCAGACGGGCGCGATCCAGTCCGGCACGCGCCCGCCCGCAAGTCGGAGGTATTCCGAGATCGCGATGGAGGCCCCGACCGTGGCGATCAGGCTCGCCTGCGTCCGGCGCGGCGACACCAGACCGAAGGTGGCCGTCCCGGCGACGGTGCCGTGCAGGGCGGCCGCGCCGAGCGCGACCACGATGGCGAGCGCCAGTCCGGACGCCGGCGAGGAGGCGCCGGCGGCAACGGCGGCCGCGACCGAAAGCCCGGCCGCCGCGGCGCCGACCGCCGCGATCTCGCCGAATGCGAGATTGATGCGGCCGACGAGGCCGAACACGAGCGCGTAGGCGACCGCGAGCAATCCGTAGATGGCGATCCGGGGCAGGGCCACGAGCACCTGTTCGGTCGCATAGGCGGCCAGCACCGGCATCCGGGGGAGGTTCTCGGTCGGATCGCCCGGGCCGGGGTCGGACGCGAGGGCCTCCGGCGTGTCGAGATAGTAGCGCTTGAGAAGGTACACGGTGGCGGGCGCGATCTCGCCCCGATCGGTCCGGACCCCGGCCAGGTCGGCCTTGTTCGGCGAGAGCCCCTCGGCCAGGAAGCGGCACAGAACGAAGCGGTCAGCGCCGCCGCCGCCGGACAGTGACGCCCTGTAGTCGAGCCGCACCGTGTTCGGCTCCTCCCCGCGGCGCGCGCCCGAGAGCGCGATGCGGGTGCCGGCCGGTTCGAGAGCCGGAACGGCCATGCGGCACACCCGCACCTGTTCGGCATCGGGGCCGATGAGCGAGCACGCGGGCAGAAGAAGAACGACGGCCGCCGCACAGAACCGGCGGCGGCGGGCGGCGCCCGTTCTGTCCGGCATCGCCGTCATGCCGTCGCGGTCAGGAGTGGAGATCGGCCGGGCTCACGCTCGTCCGATCGGCTCGCGGCGGCCCGGCCGTGCGGCCCTGGCGGTGCCTCAGATCGCCGCGCGCAGGCGTTCCGCCACCTGGGGCGCGAAATAGGTCAGGATGCCGTCGGCCCCGGCCCGCTTGAACGACACGAGGCTTTCCACCATCGCCCGTTCGCCATCGATCCAGCCGTTCTGGGCGGCCGCCATGATCATCGCGTACTCGCCGGACACCTGGTAGGCGAAGGTCGGGACGTCGAACGTGTCCTTCACACGCCGGATCACGTCGAGATAGGGCAGGCCCGGCTTAACCATGACCATGTCGGCGCCCTCCTCGAGATCGAGGGCTACCTCGCGCAGGGCCTCGGCGCCGTTGGCCGGGTCCATCTGGTAGGTGCGCTTGTCGCCGATCAGCTTGGTGCCGAGCGCGTCCCGGAAGGGGCCGTAGAAGGCGGACGCGTATTTGGCCGCATAGGCCATGATCTGCACGTCGAGGAAGCCGGCGCGGTCGAGCGCCTCCCGGATGGCCCCGACCCGCCCGTCCATCATGTCGGACGGCGCGATCACGTCGGCTCCGGCCGCCGCCTGGACGAGCGCCTGCTCGATCAGCACCGCGATGGTCTCGTCGTTCAGGATGCGGCCGTCGTCGTGCAGCAGGCCGTCGTGGCCGTGGCTGGTATAGGGGTCGAGCGCCACGTCCGTGATGATGCCGATCTCCGGAACCGCGGCCTTCACGGCCCGGACCGCCCGGCACACTAGGTTCTGCGCGTTCACGGCCTCCGACCCGCGCGGGTCGCGCAGGGTCGGATCGGTATAGGGAAACAGGCCGATCGCCGGGATGTCGAGCCGGGCGGCACGCTCGGCCTCCCGCACCGCTTCGTCCACGCTGAGCCGCTCCACCCCGGGCATGGCCGAGATCGGGTCGCGGCGCTGCGTCCCGTCGATGAGAAAGAGCGGCCAGATGAGGTCGTCGGTCGTGAGGACGTTTTCGCGAACGAGCCGGCGGGCCCATTCGCTCTTGCGGTTCCGGCGGGGCCGGTTGCGCAGCCCGAGCGGCGGCGCGACCTGGGGATCGAGCGTCTCGCGCACGACCTCGCGCAAAGCCGGGCGGGCGATCGATCGAAGGTGCGCGGACATGAACGCCTCGGCTTTCTGTGGGCAGGGCCACACCTAGCACATTCGAAACGCTCCAAAACAGATGCACGAGCCGACTGCGACAGCGCGTGCGGCTCGATTGCGCTCGCCGGTCGTCCCGGCTAAGCGGCCGCCATGTCAGAACCCGAGATCATCTGCGAGCGGCAGGGGGCTGCCGGCCTCGTCACCCTCAACCGCCCGAAGGCGCTGAACGCGCTGACCCACGGCATGGTGGGCGAACTCGCCCGCGCGCTCGACGCCTGGGCCGACGATCCCGCGGTCACCCGGGTTGTGGTCCGGGCGGCGGGCGGGCGGGCCTTCTCGGCGGGAGGCGACATCCGGGCCCTCTATGAGGCCGGGCGCGCCGGCCGCTTCGACGAGGCCCTCGCGTTCTGGCGCGACGAGTACCGCCTCAACATCCGCATCAAACGCTATCCGAAGCCCTACCTGTCCTTCATCGACGGCATCGTCATGGGGGGCGGCGTCGGTCTGTCGCTGCACGGCTCCCACCGGATCGCGGGCGACCGCTACAGCTTCGCCATGCCGGAGGTGTCGATCGGCTTCTTCCCGGATGTCGGCGCGACCTATGCGCTGCCGCGCCTCCCGGGCCGGGCGGGCATGTATATCGGGCTGACCGGGGTGCGGGTGGGGCCGGACGACGCCGCCCGGCTCGGGCTCGCGACGCACCTCGTCCCGTTGGGAGAGCACGCGGGCGTGATCGACCGCCTGGTCGCGGGCGAGGAGGTCTCCGATGTCCTCGCCTCCGCGTCGCGGCCGGCCGGGCAGGAAGGGGCGATCACCCGCGAGCGGGCCACGATCGACGCCTGCTTCTCAGGCAGCAGCGTCGCCAACATTCTCCGTCGGCTCGACGACGAAGCGTCCGGAAGCGGGTCCGCCTTTGCCGCGCAGACGGCGGCGGACATCCGCACGAAGGCCCCGTCGAGCCTGGCCATCACCTTCGAGCAGGTGCGGCGGGGAGGGGGGCTCGACTTCGAGGAGGCCATGGCGACCGAGTTCCGCATCGTCAGCCGCGTGGTGCGCGGGGAGGATTTCTACGAGGGCGTGCGGGCCGCGATCATCGACAAGGACGGCGCGCCGTCCTGGCGGGCGGGGGAGGTCGACACGGCCTGGGTCGAGTCGCATTTCGCGCCCCTCGGCGCCGCCGAACTGGCCCTCGCCTGATGGGCGTCCGATCGTTCAGGGGCGCGGCCGATCTGTCCGAGGACGGCGACCGGCTGCTCGCCGCCGAGCAGACGAAGCACCTGCGCTGGAACCTCGTGCTGGTCTGGTTCATGCGCATCGCGGCGCTGATCTGGGTCGCCAAGGGGCTTCTGGCCTGGGCCGCCATCCTGGGCATCGGGGCTGGCCCCAGCTTCGAGGCGCGCAGTTCCGGCTACCAGGCGACCACGATCTACTTCGCCGTGATGGACATCGTGGCCGCCATCGGCCTTTGGCTCACCTCCACCTGGGGCGGCGTGCTGTGGCTGCTCGCGGTCATGAGCCACCTCATCCTGGCCGTGTTCTTTCCGCGATTTGTCTCCAACGGTGCCCTGCTGATTGGTCTTCTCATCATCTCGACCATGATTTACTTGACTATATCTTGGTTGGCGGCAATCGAGGAGTGAGAATAGACTGGCGTCCGGCGCCTCGGTAACACGCCGTTCAGGTAAATTGATCTTCATTTTAGTGATTGTTTACGCTCAGGGGTAAATCGCCGATTCATCCTCTTACTTAAAGTGGTCTTCATCGGCGTAACCTAGGTTGGCCTCATAACGGACCGGGACAAACCGGCCGGCGTAAAAAGCGCGAGGCATCAAATGACGAACGTAGCGAAGAAGGTCGCTCAGCCGGAAGTTCAGGCCGAGGAGCTGGTGGTGAAGCCGCGCTATCTCGAGGCGCTGCACCTGGTGGAGCGGCTCCACCGCCGGCTTCTCGACGTGATCAAGGACGAGTTCGAGCGGCGCGGCCGCGACGACGTCAACAGCGTCCAGGCGCTGCTGCTCTACAACATCGGCGACAAGGAGCTCACCGCGAGCGAGCTGCGCACCCGGGGCTACTATCTCGGCTCCAACGTCTCCTACAACGTCAAGAAGCTGGTCGAGACGGGCTACCTCCATCACGCCCGCTCGCGGGTCGACCGTCGCTCCGTCCGCATCAGCCTGACCGAGAAGGGCCGGCAGGTGCACGACGTGGTCTCGGCCCTCTACGAGAAGCACGCCCGCACCATCGAGCCCATCGGGGGCATCTCGAACGACGACTTCACCCGCCTCAACCAGGCACTGGTCCGGCTCGAGCGCTTCTGGACCGACCAGATCCGCTACCGCCTCTAAGGCACGGGCGGGCTTCGGCCCGCCGATCCCGACCGAGGGGAGGGGCCGTATGGCGGCCCCGCCTACATCACGGTCGCTGCAGAACGGGTGTGGCTCATCGCCCGAAAGCGCCGGCTTCGAGCAGGGTCACGGCCGATGACGCATCCCGAAGCTTGAGGCTTGCAGATCCGGCGCCCGTCCGGAGGCGCTAGTTCGGCGCAGGGACCGGCTCCCCCGGGGTGGACGGGTCGGGGTTCGAAGAGCCGGGCTGGCCGTCACGCTCGCCGGCCGATCGCGAGCGCGGGGCAGGTCGGGAGGGAGGCAGAGCCGATGGGGACCCCGCGGAAGCGCCGGTCGCCGCAAGCGGCGCCGCCTCGGCCTGCGGTGCCGACGGGCCGGACTGGCCGAGGTTCACCGACAAACCGAACAGCCGCCAGCGGCCCTCGACCGGCTGGAACAGCAATTCGAAATTGAGCTGAAGCGGCACGGAGGGGAACACGCCCGCCATGTGCATCATGCCGCCCTGCACGATCTGCGGGAGCCGTGTCAGCTGAGGTTCGAGAAACGCCACCCCGGAAAGATCCAGGTTCTGCGATCGTTGGCTGGCGAATACGTCCGCGAGGCGCGCGGCCGTGTTGGACTGGAAGCCGGGGGCGCCCAAGTCCCGCAGGACCGTGTAGTTTCCGGTCTGATTGGCGTGGTGAAGGGCTAGGAGCGTCGATCGGACGAGCACCAGAACCCCATTCCGGTCGATACGGGCAGGCTGAGGTTCCGCGGGCGCTGCCGGGGGCGGGGTCGCAGGCGGACGGCGGCTCGGACTTTGCGCGGCCGCCCAGTTCGACATGGCCACGACCAACACGGCGGCAGCAAGCGGCCGCACGTTCCTGCTCACCCACCTCGACATCGGTTCAGGCCGCCACTTCGGTGTTCGGGCTGTCAGAGACCCCGTTCGTGATCACCAGGCGAATGTCAGACCTGCTCGGCCGCCGACTCCGCCGCGGTTCAGGCCGAGACCCACGCCGCCATTCGCGACCACGTTGTCGCTGACCCGGATCGCGCCGGATCCCGCGAAGCCGTGCTCGCCGCGGAACGTGCCCCAATTCGCCGAGAGGGCGTAGGTCTTGCCCTCCGGCAGAACCGCTCCACCCATCGCGATGGCGATCGCGCTGCCTTCGAAACCGCGCACGACGTCGCGGCGGAGCTGGACGACGTTACTCTGCAGTTGCGTCACGTTGACCTCGAGCCCGGAGACGCGCCCGTCGAGCCCCGCGAGCGTGCCGACGTTGAGGTTGCTGGTACCGAGCACGCCGTTGGCGTCGGTGGTCACGAGCTGCGTCGGGCCGGATTGGTTCGCGTTCCCGGCGACGACGCTCGGAAGCATGACGCGGGTGCCGGGCCCGCCTAGGACGAGCTGGTTGTCGGCCGTGGTGCGGGCGCCCGCGCCGAGGGCGACTGAGTTGTTGTTGGTCGCGACGGCACCCTGGCCGATCGCGGTCGAGCCGGCGCCGGTCGCGGACGCGCCCTGGCCGAGAGCCGTGGAGCCGACGGCCGTCGCCGTGGAGCCCTGCCCGATGGATGTCGAGCCCACGGCCGTCGCCGTCGAACCCACGCCGAACGCGGACGAATTGTCCGCGCTGGCGACCGAGGCCTGACCGATGGCCGTCGAGGACACGCCCACCGCCTGCGCGTTGGCGCCGAAGGCCGAGGCGTTGTTGCCGGTCGCCATGCTGTCCGCGCCCACGGCCGTCGTAGGGTCGGCGGTCGATACGGCGCGCGCGCCGATTGCGACGTTGTCCCGGAGCGTCGATCGCGCCTCGAAGCCCAGCGCAATGGCGTTCTCAGCCGACGCGGTCGCAGATGTGCCCAATGCGATCGCCCGTCGTGAACTGGACTGCGCATTGTAGCCGAGAGCAACCGCCTCGTCCCCCGCCGCGATCGCCGTTCCACCGATCGCAACGGCTCGCAGCGAGTTGGCTCGGCTGAGGACGCCGACCGCAACCGCGGAGCCACCGCCGGCCTGAGCCAGATTGCCCACGACCGTCGCTGTCGAGCCGGCTACGGCCTGCGTTCCGACCGCGACCGCTTGCACCGCGCTCCTGGCTCCTCCGCCGACGCTCACGCCGTCGAAGCCGAGCGCCGAATCGCCGATGACGACACCGCCGATGGCCGGGTTGCTGAAAGCGCTGGCGCCGGTTCCGATCACGACCTGGCGCGCTCCTGAGGCGATCGTATCTGCGCCGACGACGACGTTGCGCGACGGTTGGATGATCGTGTCTCCGGGCTGGCAGAAGATGGAAGCCGCGCAGCCGGTCCCCGTGCGCGATCTCGCGCCGACCACCACGGAATCCGCTCCTTGGGTCTGGCTGAGCACGCCAATGCCGACCGAGCTCGTCGCACCATCGGCTACCTGAGCTCCGAGCCCGATGGCGACCGAGTTGGTGGCGCCCGCTGCCGTGCTGGCGAGCACGCCCATCGCCATGGAACCTTCGCCTGCGGCCGTGGAGCCGTTCCCGAGTGCGACCGTCGATACGGCGGTTGCTCTCGCGTTCTGGCCTGCAGCCGTCGCGAAATCCGCCGTCGCGGAGGCGTTGGCGCCGAACGCCGATGCGCTGCCGCCGGACGCGACGGAGCCCGCGCCGATTGCGGCCGACTGGCCACCATTCGAGCGGGCCCCGCGCCCGATCGCGACCGTGTCGGATCCGCTCGCCAGGCTCTGCGACCCGATCGCGACGGCCCCCTGACTGACCGCTGATGCTTGTGCCCCGACGGCGGTCGTGCCGACGCCCTGCGCGACGGCGAGGCCGCCGAGCGCGGTCGACCGGACCGAGTCGGCAGACGCGCTCTGGCCGATGGCCACGGCGCGGCCGCACGGGCTCGACGAGAACCCGCCGCAATTGTTCGCGGTGAAGCCGAGATCGTCGGTGAAAGCCTGACGCCCGATCGCGATCGTGCCGTCGCCGTTGGAGTTCGCGTCGGCCCCGACCGCGACCGATGAGCCGCCGTTGCCGTTGGCGCGGTCGCCCAACACCGTCGCATTGAGACTCCGGCTGTTCCGGCCGATCGCGATGCCGCCGAGGATCGTATTGGCCTCCCGGCCGATCGCCAGGCCGCCGTTGTCAGCCACGGTACCGGCACCGAGCGCGATGCTGCCCTCGGAGACTGTGAGAGCGTCCCGGCCGATCGCGATCGCATCCACGGCCCTGTCCTTCGGATCCAAGCCGGCCGGACGACTGCCGGCGTTGAAGCCGATCGCGATCAGGTTTGTCGTGCCCTCTTCCGTCGGCGATCGAGTTCCGGCGAGATTGCCGATCGATATGCCGTTCTCGCTCCCGACGCGGGCGCCGATCCCGAGCGCGACGCTGTTGGTCCCGGTTCCGACAGCCGCCGCCGACGCGCCGACCGTGGTCGCACCGACCACACCCGCCGACGCGTTCGCGCCCAGCGCAAGGGCCGCGCCCTCTGTTGCACGCGCGTTGAAGCCGAGCGCGGAGGAGTTGTTGGCCGTCACGACCGCGTTCTGGCCGATCGCCGTCGCGCCCGTGACCGCGGCTTGCGAGCCGTTGCCGCAGTTCAGCGAGCCGGCATTCGCCTGTCCGCATACCCCGCCACCGCCGCCGCCACCGCTTCCGAGCGAGCTGAGGAGGACGGAGCCGAGATTGCCCGATCCGTCGCTCGTGACGACCCTGAGCGTCCCGGACTGCGCAGCGTTGCTCGTGGCCGAGACGACGCCCGGCATCGTGTAGTTGGTCGTGGGAAGCCCGAACAGGAACTGGCCGGCCCGCGTCGCCGTGACTCCGGTGCCGAGGGCCAGCGAATCGGTGGCGTTCGCCGTGGTGCCGGCGCCGATCGCGATCGCGCCGGTGCCCGCCGTCTGAGCGCCGTAGCCGACCGAGAGCGCGTTCGTGCCCGTGGCGAAGCTGGAGGCGCCGATCGTCGTCGCCTGGGAGGCCCCGAGAACGGTGGCGGCCTGCCCGACGGCGGTGCTGGACGCGCCCGTCGCCCGGGCGCCGTTGCCGTAGGCGGTGCTGTTGGTCTCGGTCGCGAACGCGTTCTGCCCGACGGCGGTCGCGTTCGATCCCGCGGCCGGGTTGACGACCGCTCCCGTGCCGCAACCGAAGGAGCCGCTGCCCGCCCCGGGCTCAGCGCAGGTCGCCACCTGCGCCCGAGCGGGCGCCACAAGGAGCAGCATCACGAGCGCGAGCGGGCCGGCACCCGCCACCAGCCACGCGGTTCTCCGAGCCAGCTCCACCGCGTGCATACTCTACTCCCGACGTTCCTCTTCGCTATACTAGCAACGACGCGCCGGGCTGCGACACTAAGAAATTGGTAGGGTTACCTCGCCCGAGCCCGATGGCACCTCCGTGCCGTAGCGTGCCGGGAGGCCGCGCGGGCGGGAATCCGGCCTCGTCGGCCCGCGTCGCACGCCCGGCGCCTGCGCCAACCACCCGGTGTCGGCTGCATGGCTGGCGCGTGCGACAGCGCACCGCCACAAAATGGCCGGACTGATCAGCCTTCGTTAAGCGTGCCGCGGCAGTGATGGTCCATCACAGCCGGCTGGACCGGGCCTTTTCACATCCTCGAAGCAGGGATCGATGCCGACACGTCGTTCACTCCTCACGACCTCGGCGGCCATTGCGCTGTCGGCTGCAAGCGGAATGCAGGCCTTCGCCCTCGAACAGGCGGAGTGGGCGCAGAACTACGACGGCGCCGCGCGCGTCCGCGTGCCCCGCTCCACGACGCCGATCCTGTCGCCCCAGGCGCTCGCCGCCACCGAGGAGGTGGTTGAGCGCTACCGCGACATCGTCAACCGGGGCGGCTGGACGCCGCTGCAGGGCGCCGGCAACCTGCGGGTCGGCACCCGCAGCCCGGCCGTGACCGCGCTGCGCCAGCGCCTCGTCATCGAGGGCGACCTCGACCCGTCCGCCGGCTCCTCGCCGATCTTCGATTCGTATGTCGAGGCGGGCGTGCGGCGCTTCCAGTCGCGCCACGGCCTGAACGCCACGGGCGCGCTGAACGAGGCGACCGTCGCCTCCATGAACGTCCCGGCGCAGACGCGGCTGAAGCAGCTCGAGCTGAACATCGTCCGGCTGCGCTCCTATTCGGGCAATCTCGGCAACCGCTACGTCATCGTGAACATCCCGGCCGCGCTCGTCGAGACGGTGGAGAACGGCCAGGTCGTCACCCGGCACGCCGCCGGCGTCGGCAAGATCGACCGGCAATCCCCGGTGATGAACGCCAAGATCACCCAGATCAACTTCAACCCGTTCTGGACGGCGCCCGCCTCCGTGGTCCGCAAGGACCTCATCCCGAAGATGCAGAAGGAGCCGTCCTACCTCGCGGACAACCGCATCCGGGTCTACAACGGCGCCGGCCAGGAGATCCGCCCGGAGGCCATCAACTGGCGGTCGGACGAGGCCACCAAGTACATGTTCCGCCAGGATCCGGGCGGCGACCTGAACTCGATGGGCTTCGTGCGCATCAACATCCCGAACCCGCACGGCGTGTACATGCACGACACGCCGTCCAAGGGCATTTTTGGCGACGATTTCCGCTTCGTCTCGTCCGGCTGCGTGCGCGTGCAGAACGTGCGCGACTACATCACCTGGCTCCTGAAGGAGACCCCGAACTGGGACCGCCACCACATCGAGGAGGTGTTCGAGGCGGGCTCGCGCACGGATGCGACCCTGGCCCAGCCGGTGCCGGTGTACTGGACCTACGTCACCGCCTGGGCGGCGCCGGACGGTCTCGTGCAGTTCCGCGACGACATCTACAACAAGGACGGCCTCGGCAACTTCTCCGTCGCGATCGCCAACCGCGGCGCGGTGGAGCCGGAAGACCCGGACGCGGCCTTTCTGCAGAACTGAGCCGGGCCTGGCGCTTCAGCGCTCGGACTCATTCTCGGGCCTGACCCGAGGACCTCCACCCGCTTCCTGAACACGGCCCGCCTCGGCGGGCCGTTCGCATGTCAGCCCCGCCGGTCCCGGTCGCCGGCGACGCGGCGGGGCCCGCTCAGCCGCCCGGCCGCCGCTTCACCGCACCAAAAAACCCGCGCAGCTGCGCGGCCCCGGGGCGCCCGCGCGGGCGGATCCACCCCTCCTGCCGGGCCCACCGGGCCACGGACCCGGGCCCGACCCCGAGCCGCGCCGCGACGGAGGTGGTGGGCAGCCGGGTCAACTCCCACAGGGCCCGGGCGTCCCGGCGCAACTGCGGCGCATAAGGCCGCCCGCGCCGGTCGCCCCCGCTCGCGAGGGTGCCGGTGCGCCGGGAGGCCGCAAACCGCTTCGACCAAGCCGGCACGGGCGGGCGCACCCAGCCGTGCTTGCGGATCCACACCGAGATCTGCGCCTGCGACACCCCGACCTGGGCGGCGATGCGCGCCTGCGACAGCAGCGTCGTGGCTGCGAGGTCTCGCGCCCGCCCGACCGCATCCGCCGCATAGGGGTTTCCGCGCCCGCGCCGGTAACGCGGTGGCCGCACCCGGGCCGGACCCGGCGCCGCCGGCCGCTGCCAGCCCCGCCGCTTGCACCAGCGGCACAGCGTGGTGGAC
>JAQGJJ010000155.1 GCA_028290695.1 Enterovirga sp.
CAAGACCTGCGAGCGGCTGCGCGAAGGGCGCCTGCCGGCGGACGAGCTTGCGCTCGTCGTCGAGCAGGACGGCCGGATCGTCGCGACCGTGCGCCTGTGGAACGTCACGGCGGGTCCCGGGCGCCCGGCGCTGCTGCTTGGCCCCATCGCGGTCGAGCCCGCGCTGCAGGGCCTCGGCCTTGGGGCGAAGCTGATGCGGGACGCGCTCGCCCGCGCGGCCGAGTTCGGCCACCGGGCCGTGCTGCTCGTCGGCGACGCGCCGTATTACGGGCGCTTCGGGTTCTCGGCCGCGCCCGTTGCCGGGCTATGGCTGCCGGGGCCCGTCGAGCGCGAGCGCTTTCTGGGTCTCGAGCTGGTTCCGGGCGCGCTCCAGGGCGCGCGCGGCCTGGTTCAGGCGACGGGCGTGGCTGCGCCGCAGCCGGATCTCGCGAGCCTGATCCGGGCGCTGGCGAACGACGACAGGCCTGCCCTGGCGTTGGCGGCCTGACCGAACGGGCCTCTCACGAGGAGGCCCGTTGCCGCCGCAGGCCCAGGAACCGCCCGAAAATCCGGTCGAGCAGGCGGCGCGGCAAGATCCTGGCGAGCGCCTGCTCGACGAAGGGGTGCTTGGCCGGGGAGTAGCGCGGGCGCGGCTGCTTAACCGTGAGGGCGTGCCAGACGAGCTCTGCGATCGACTCCGGGGTCAGGCTGTGGCGACCGTTCGCGACCAGCGTCGTGACGCCTCGGTCGAAGGCCTCGCCCCACGCCGTGTCGGCGTAGCGTCCCTTGAAGCGCTCGGCCTTGTCCCAGATCGGGGTTTTGACGGGGGCCGGGCCGATCACGACCACGCCGATTCCGAACACCTGCAGCTCGCGTCGCAGCGTGTCGCACACGCCCTCGAGGCCGTGTTTCGAGGCGACGTAGCCGGACAGGAACGGCTGCCCCAGCAGCCCCGCAATGGAGCTGATGGTCACGATGCGGCCGGGCGGACCGCGCATGGCCGGATCCGCGCCCAGCAGCGGCGCGAAGGCCCGCGTCACCAGGATCGTGCCGAGGAGGTTCGTGTCGAGGACCTCGCGGATCTCTTCGATCGGCTGCGCCAGCATCGGGCCCGGAATGGCGACGCCCGCGTTGTTCACTAGCCCCGAGAGCGTCTGACCGTCCAGGATCCTCCTGAGGCGGTCCGCCTCCGCGTTGATCGCCAGTTCGTCCCGGACGTCGAAGACGAGCGGGGTGAAGCGCTCGCCGAGCTCCCGCTCGACCCGGACGGCGTCGTCGCCGGTGCGGACCGACCCGAACACCCACGCCCCCTGCCTCAGCGCGTGCCGTGCTGTTTCCAGCCCGATCCCGCTCGACACCCCCGTCACGACCACGGTTTGCATCGGCATCACTCCCGCCCGCGGGCACAACGGATCGCGCGCGGCTCCGGTTCGCCACCCGCGGCCTCGCCCCAGCCCGGCGTTGAGGGCGGACGAAGGCCCGACTAGAACAGGGCTCCGGAAGAGAAGCGCGGGCTCGGAATGGGATTGTCGTGGCTGATCGCGGGTTCCGTCCGGCGCCACCTGGCCCTTCTGCCGCATGACTACGCGGTCAAGACCGCCCGAAAGCTGCGCTATCATTTGGATGCCTACCCGGACAACGACGAGGTGCTCGACTCGCCCCTCGGGCCGCTGCATTTCTCGGGCCTGCAGCGCTCCATGGGCGAAGCGCGCGATATCAGCCTGAAGGAGCCGGACACGGTCCGCTGGCTCGAGACCTACCTGTCACCGGACGACGTCCTGTGGGACGTGGGCGCGAATATCGGGCTCTACTCGGTGTATGCCGCGAAGCGCGGCGCGGGTGCTGTCTATGCGTTCGAGCCGTTCGGGGCGACGTATGTCGAGCTCCTCAAGAACCTCGTGCGCAACGGGGTGGATGAGACGGTTCGGGCCCTCAACGTCGCGCTGGCGGACAGGACCGGGCTCGGCAGCGTGGCGCTCAGCTCGTTCGTGCCGGGCTATACGGGCACGCTCGCGGGCCACGAACTCGCCCGGGAGGCTGGCGGCCAGCGGATCGGCACGCAGGCCGTCATGACCGTGCGGGGTGATGATTTCGTGCGCATCACGCCGGAGGCCCGTCCGGACCACGTGAAGATCGACGTCGACGGCTCCGAGCCGCTGGTCCTCGCCGGGATCGCGGATCTGCTCCCGCGGGTGACGACCGTGCTGGTCGAGGTCCTGGAGGAGTTCGAAGCGCGCTTCGAGACGGAGTTCCGGCCGGCCCTGCTCGCTGCCGGGCTCGCCGAGATCCCGATTGGGCCGCCTCGTTCCGAGCGCAACCGCCTGTTCGTCAGGCCGGACGCGGCCCGGGATCCGCGGCCAGTTCTCTGATGAAATCCGGCCGCCGTGGTTAACCAAGTCTTAACACGACCGTAGACTCTTGGCCCGATCTCGGGTTTTCTTGCGTCAGGTCAGTGAAACTCAAGCCCGGTCCGGAACCTCCGGACCGGGCTTTTTCTTTGGCTAGTCGATCGAGACGCCGGCGTCTTTCA
>JAQGJJ010000202.1 GCA_028290695.1 Enterovirga sp.
CCCTGGAGGGTCTGTCCGCGGCGCGCGAGCGACGCGCGGCCTCGCAGGTGCGGCTCGAAAGCCTTCAGGCCCGCCTGGCCGAGCTGACCCGCGCGATCGCGGACGCCTTCGACACCGACCCGGCCGGCCTCCTGGCCCTGGCCGGGCCGGCAAAACCCGGCGACATCCTGGACGGCGGCGCGATCGAGGTGCGCCTCGCGGCGCTCAAGGGCGATCGCGAGCGGCTCGGCGGCATCAACCTGCGGGCCGAGGAGGAGCTCGCCGAGACGGAGGGGAAGCGCTCGCAGCTCGCGGCCGAGCGGGACGACCTCACGGAGGCCATCCGGCGGTTGCGGGGCGCCATCGGCAACCTCAACCGGGAGGGCCGCGAGCGGCTGGTGGCGGCGTTCGGCATCGTGAACGCGCATTTCGGGCGCCTGTTCACGTTGCTGTTCGGGGGCGGAGAGGCCGAGCTGGCGCTGATCGATTCGGACGACCCGCTGGAAGCCGGCCTCGACATCACCGCCCGTCCACCGGGAAAGAAACCGGCCTCGCTCGGGCTTTTGTCCGGGGGCGAACAGGCGCTGACCGCGACCGCGCTGATCTTCGCGGTGTTCCTCACCAATCCGTCGCCGATCTGCGTTCTCGACGAGGTCGACGCTCCGCTCGACGACGCCAATGTCGAGCGCTACTGCGACCTGCTGCGGCAGATGGCGGGCGAAACGGAAACCCGCTTCCTGGTCATCACGCACAACCCGATCACCATGGCCCGCATGGATCGCCTGTTCGGCGTCACCATGGCGGAACGGGGGGTGTCGCAGCTCGTTTCCGTCGACCTGGAACAGGCGGAGATGCTGCGCGAGGCGAGCTGAGCCATTGTCGGCCAGGGTGGAGACGTCGTGACACAGGACCAGCGCCCGGCGGGCGGAGAGGCGCCC
Organism: Enterovirga sp.; assembly: GCA_028290695.1. Classification (GTDB taxonomy): domain Bacteria; phylum Pseudomonadota; class Alphaproteobacteria; order Rhizobiales; family Beijerinckiaceae; genus Enterovirga. Next base: position 918 of record JAQGJJ010000202.1, read on the forward strand.
GACAGGCTGCGCGAGCTGCAGGCCCGCATCGATCGCGCGAAGGCCAGCGGCGCCGAAGCCGGGCGCCCGAACGCGTCCACGACCCCGCCCTCCGGGTTGTCGGCGGCGCTGCGGCTCTCCACCGAGCTCTTCGCCGGCGTGGCCGTCGGGGGCGGGATGGGCTGGTTCCTGGACCGGGCGCTCGGCAGCTCGCCGTTCGGCTTGATCGTGTTCATTTTGATCGGATTCGCGGCCGGAACGGTGAACCTGATCCGCAGCGCGGGCCGTGGAAGCCGGCCGCCGAAGCCGACCGAACCCGCCTCCGGGGCTTGACTCGCCGGGCGAAGCCGGACATGCCCTGCCCGGCATTCGATGGGGGCCGCGGTGGCTCTCGCATGCGCTAAAGGACCGAGAGCGGCGGGATGGCGGCCGGTAAGATCGACCCGATCCACCAGTTTGAACTCAACACGCTGGTACCATTCGGGAATACCGGGCTCGGCCTGACCAATTCCGGTGCTTTCATGCTCGCTGCGGTGGGTGTGATCTCGCTCCTGATGGTCTGGGGTGCCCGCAACAGGCAGCTCGTCCCGGACCGCGTGCAGTCGCTGGCCGAGATGGCCTACGAGTTCGTGGCGTCGACCGTGCATTCGACGACCGGCCGGGAAGGCATGCAGTTCTTCCCGCTCGTGTTCTCGCTGTTCATGTTCGTGCTCGTTCTGAATCTGCTCGGGCTTCTGCCGGGCGGCTTCACGGTCACGAGCCACATCATCATCACCTTCGTGCTGGCGCTCGTCGTCATCGTGACGGTGATCGCGGTCGGGTTCATCAAGAACGGCCTCGGCTTCCTGCGGCTGTTCGCGCCCTCCGGCATTCCGATCTACGTGCTGCCGATCATCACGGTGATCGAGGTGGTGTCGTTCCTGGCCCGTCCTGTCAGCCTGTCGATGCGTCTCTTCGCCAACATGATGGCGGGCCACATCGCGCTCAAGCTCTTCGCCGGCTTCGTGGTCACGCTGGCGAGCCTCGGCATCTTCGGCATCTTCGGAGCCGTGCTGCCCCTCGTGATCGCGGTCGCGCTGACCGCACTCGAATTCCTGGTTGCTTTCATCCAGGCTTACGTGTTCACGATCCTGACCTGCATCTACCTCAACGACGCGCTTCATCCCGGCCACTGACGGCCGGGAGCGTCGCCTACCGTTCACCCTCACACGCAACTTCGAGAGTTTCAGGAGACCTTACATGGACGCGACCGCCGCCCAGCTCATCGGCGCTGGCCTCGCCTGCCTCGGCATGGGCCTCGCCGCGATCGGCGTGGGCAACATCTTCGGCAACTACATCGGGGGCGCCATGCGCAACCCGTCTGCGGCCGACGCCCAGTTCACCCGCGCCATCGTGGGCGTGGCCTTCGCGGAAGCGCTCGGCCTGTTCGCCTTCGTGATCGGCATCCTGCTCCTGTTCCGTTGAGCATCGGCCGGCGGAGCCGACCGGCTCCGCTCCTTTCTCACGTCACGGGTCATTAGCGCATGGCGTCCCCCACGAGCACCGGGCACGAGCTCGGAACGGAAGTCGCGGAGCACCCGAAAGGCGGGTTCCCGGCCTTTCGCACCGAGACCTTCGCGGGCCAGATCCTCTGGCTCGCGATTGCATTCGGCCTGCTCTATTACGTAATGTCGAAGGTCGCGCTCCCGCGCGTCCGTCACATCCTCGAGGACCGCCGCGTGCGAATCGCGACGGACCTCGAACAGGCGGCCGAATTCCGGTCGCATGCCGACGAAGCCGGTCGGGCCTACGAGCTGTCTCTCGCGGAAGCGCGGGGGAAAGCCCAGGCCATCGCCCAGGAAACCCGGGCGGCGCTCGCGGCCGAGGCGGATATCCGTCGCAAGGCCCTCGAGGCCGACCTCGCCGGCAAGATTGCCGCGTCCGAGACAACCATCCGGGAGCGGACGGAAAGCGCCATGTCGAACGTACGCGACGTGGCGGCCGAAGCGGCCGTCGCCATCGTCGAACGGCTGACCGGGCGCATGCCGGACCGCTCGAAGGTCGAGGCTGCCCTCGACACCGGCGCGCGGAGCTAGCCGCCATGCTGCAGACACCTGAATTCTGGGTCGCTGTCGCCTTCTTCGTCTTTCTGGGCATCGTCTGGAAGGTCGGGGGCTTCAAATCGATCATCGAGAGCCTCGACAAGCGCGGCACGCGGATCCGGGCCGAGCTCGACGAGGCCCAGCGCCTCCGGGTCGAGGCGGAGGCGCTGCTGAACGAGTACACGCGCCGCCGCGACGAGGCGGAGCGCGAGGCCGAGACGATCGTGGCCTCGGCCCGCGAGGAAGCCGAGCGCATCGGCGAAGAGGCGCATCAGCGGCTCACCGATTTCGTAGCCCGCCGCACGGCCGCGGCCGAGGCGAAGATCGCCCAGGCCGAAACGGCTGCCGCCCAGCAGGTCCGGGCCGCGGCCGCCGACGCCGCCGTGCGTGCCTCCGCCGTGATCCTGACCGCGGACATGCGGGCCGGTGGCGGCGAGGCGCTGCTCGCCAGGAGCCTCGGCGAGGTTCGGGCGAAGCTGCACGCCTGATCAGGCCGTCGGCCGCGCGGGCTCCGCAGCGGCCGCCGATCCCCGACCGTGCCGATCCGGTTCCGGGTCTGCCGGCTGTCGAGAGCGGACCTCACGACATAGGGCGGTTGCCCTGCTGCGCCTCGCTCTGGTCGGTCGGCTCTGCTAACCCCCGGCGCAACGAGACGCCGGGAGGATTTTGATGCCGCAGACCAGCGGACTCGCTGCTGACCCATTCGCATCCAGCACCGACCAGCCGGACGGCCGGGGGTCCTGGAACCGCCTGCTCGTCGCCCTGGCCGTGTCCACGATCGGCGGGGTCGGGATGTGGTCGGTGGTGGTGACCCTGCCGGCCGTGCAGGCCGAATTCGGCGTCGCGCGCGGGGCCGCATCGCTCCCCTACGTTCTCACCATGACGGGGTTCGCCATCGGGGCGCTCGGCATGGGACGGCTCGCGGACCGCTACGGGGTGGCGGTTCCGCTCGCGCTCGGCTGTGTGCTGATGTGCCTGGGTTACGTGGCGACCGGGCTGGCGCCGAGTCTCGGCCTCTACGCGGTTGCGCACGGCCTTCTCATCGGCGTTGGCGCCTCGGCGAGCTTCGCCCCGCTGATCGCCGACATCTCGCTCTGGTTCGTGCGGCGCCGGGGCATCGCGGTCGCGGTCTGCGCGTCGGGCAACTACCTGGCCGGTGCGATCTGGCCGCCCGTTGTCCACCACCTCGTCGCCGCCTACGGCTGGCGCTGGACGCATTTCGCGATCGCGTGTTTCAGCCTCGTGACGATGCCCGTGCTGATTTGGGCGCTCCGGGGCACGCCCCGCTTCTCGGCCGCGTCCTCGGCCGCCGCCGAGGCGAGGACGACGTTCGTGCCGGCCCGGCTCGCCGTCCGCGCCGGCACGCTGCAGATGCTCCTGATCGTGGCCGGGATCGCCTGCTGCGTCGCGATGTCCATGCCGCAGGTCCATATCGTGGCCTATTGCGGAGACCTCGGATACGGAGCCGCCAGGGGCGCCGAGATGCTCGCCCTGATGCTGGCCTTCGGGATCGTGTCCCGCATCGCCTCGGGATTCCTGGCCGACCGCATCGGCGGCCTGGCCACGCTGCTGGTCGGGTCGGGACTGCAGGGCCTCGCCCTTCTGCTTTACGCGTTGTTCGACGGCCTCGGACAGCTCTACGTCATCTCGGCCCTGTTCGGCCTGTTCCAGGGCGGCATCATCCCGAGCTACGCAATCATCGTGCGGGAGTATTTCCCGGCCCGGGAGGCCGGGTCGCGCGTCGCGCTCTGCATCACGGCCACCATCGCCGGAATGGCGCTCGGCGGCTGGCTGTCCGGGGCG
>JAQGJJ010000213.1 GCA_028290695.1 Enterovirga sp.
ATCCTGGGGCTGGCACCCGGCGTGCGCCAGATGGCCGCGATGAGCCTGCTCATCACCACGAAGGGCGCCTATTTCCTCGCCGACACGCATGTGAACGCGGAGCCCACCGCGGAGGAGATCGCCGAGACCGCGATCTCATGCGCGGCGCATGTCGAGCGCTTCGGGATCGAGCCGCGCATCGCGCTGCTGTCGCATTCGGATTTCGGCTCGGCCGACACCGCATCGGCCCGCAAGATGCAGAAGGCGCTGATCCTCATCCACGGCAAGGCGCCGCATCTCGCCGTGGACGGAGAGATGGCGGCGGATACGGCCCTGCTTCAGGCCGTCCGTGATCGGGTGAACCCGACCTCAAGCCTCAAGGGCGAGGCAAACGTCCTGATCATGCCGAACCTGGATGCCGCCAACATCGCCTTCCACCTCGTCAAGGTCGTGGCCGATGCCCTCCCGGTCGGGCCGATCCTGATCGGCCCGGCCCGTCCGGCTCACATCCTGACCCCGTCGGTCACGGCGCGCGGGATCGTCAACATGACCGCCGTCGCGGTCGCCGAGGCTCAGTCCCGGCTCAGCCGTCAGGACGAAGGCTGAGGAGCACCATCTATTCCGCGGTCGCGGTGATCTCGACCTGCTCGAGCAGCGCGAGCGGATCGGAAGCGGTCGCGTAATCGGTGAATCCGAGGCCGCCACGGTCTTTGCTCCGGGCCTGGATCGACAGACGACCGGGCTTCGCCACGAAGCGGGCTACGGCTTGTGCGAGGATTTTCGATTGCGGCGATCCGCCCAGCAGGATCGGGATCGCGACGGCCGCCGCCATTCCCCACTCGCGGCGAAGGTCGTCTGGCCCGCGGGACTGCCGCCGGGCCTCGCGGGCCAGGATGCGCTCGAACAGGCCGCCGTTCTCGACCGTGACGTCGAGCGACTTGGCCGCGGCGCCGACCAGGGCCACCGAAGCCAGCGCCCCATCGGGGTTGAAGATGTCCCGTGACACGTTGCCGACAAGGCCGCGAATGATCACCCGGCCCATGCCGGCTCCCTGGGCCGAGATCTCGCGGATCACGATTTCCTGCCCCGGCTCGTTCCAGCCGAGATCGGCCGTCAGCGACGCGTCGAGCCGGTCGTAGCCGAGCTCCGCGAGCTGCTTTGCCGTGTCGTCCCTCGCATCCGGCGCGATGGGTGTGCTCACGTTCCGGATCCCGAAGCGCAGATCGCTCGGAATGTTCTCCACCGGCTTGTCGCCGAGAAGCTCCACCGAACCGATCGAGAACCGCATGGGCCTGTCGTCGGGCTTTGCGCCGTCCGGGCGCGTTTCCGCCGCGATTCCGCTGAACCGGATCGCTCCGATGAATGGGACCAGGCGCCGCATGTCGGCCGCGCTCATGTCCTCGGCCCGGGCTCCGGCCAGTTCCCGCGCTGCCGCGAGCGTAGATCCGAGCGAGATCCCGCCCATCGAGAAGCTTGCCAGGCGGAAGCGCCCACCGGCACCGGAAGCCTCGAGCCCCTCCACACGGAACTCGCCGCCACCCCGGGGGGAGGATCCGTAGGACATCCTGGCGATGCGCCCGCCCGAGTCCTTGCTCTGAGCTTCCTCGAACTCAATGCCGGTCGCCTCGAGCGATCCGATTTCGAAAGCCTCGAGGAGATCCAGCATCCCGCCGATCACCCGCCCGCGGACCTCGGGAGGGGCAGTGTTGAGGTCCGTGGGGCCTGCGAGCCGGGACGCCGTCGCGATCCAACCGTCGGGGGTCGGCTTGGCCTTGAAGTCGCGCCCAGCCAGTCGGGCGATGCGGGCTCGTGCGGTGTTCGGGCCGTCGCTGGTGATCCCCTCGACCGAAAAGGAGCCGTAGACCTTGCCGAGTTCGGTGGGGGGTGAACCGGAGGCCGGCGCTTCGAACAGAGATGCTGCAAGACCGGCGTCGATGTCGGCCACCTCCAAGCGGGTGAAGCCGCCGCGCGAGTTGCCCTCCTTCGCGTCGTTATCGAAGGTGCCGCCCTGAGCCGTGACGCTGGCGATCCGTCCGGAGCCGATCTGCGCCACCCTGATGTCCCGGTAGACCGCCAACTGGCGGCCGGCCGGGACGCTCACCTCGGCGCGGATCTCGGCGGCCGTGATCTCGGAGGCGGCGAGCCGTCGCACACGTTCCGCGATCGGAACGGCGGATTTCGGGTCGAGCAGGCTCGCCAGTTCGTCCTTCGACAGCGACGTGCCGCGGATTTCCGCGCGGGGCACGACGTAGATTGCCGGTCCGATGGCGAAACGCAGGTTCTCGGCCGTGTAGCCCGATCCGGTCTGCGTCAAGGAGAAGGCCGGGATCGCGGCCGAAGACACCGTCGGGGGCTGTGGCGAGAGGGGCCGGGAGGGCTCGGCCTCCGCGGCCGTCGCCGGAGGGCGCGGTGCCGCCGCCGCGGGCGGGCGGGGGACCCCGATCGAAAGACCCTGTGCGAGAGCGGCGCCCGGGGCCAGCGCGATCGACAGCGCGGCGAAAGCTCCGGCTGCCGTCAGCCGAGTGCGATGGGGACGCGTGAACCTCACCATAGACCCACTCCGATGGCGGCCGTAGCCGCCGATCAGGGGCGGGGAGGGCTTGTCATAGTGAGAAAGATGTACCGCAGCCGCAGGAGGAAGTCGCCTGCGGGTTCTCGATCTTGAACGATTGGCCGATCAGATCGTCCACGAAATCGACGGTCGACCCCTTGAGGAACTGCAGCGAAGTCTCGTCCACGAGAACCCGTGCGCCGTCCCGCTCGAGCAGGACGTCGTCGGGCTGCCGCGTCCGGTCGATGTCGAAGCCATACTGGAAGCCGGAGCAACCGCCGCCGTTGACGCTGATCCGCAGCATCGAGCCGGTCGGCTCGCCCGCCAGGATCTCGCCGATCCGGCGCACGGCGCTGTCGGTCACGCGGATCTCGTTGGGGATGGTGTCGGTCATGAGCTGAGCTTGCCGTTCGTGCCGACCGGAAGGTAAGTGGCCCATTGCGCACCTGCAACCTGGGGCATTCTCGTGCGGGCACATGGCGAGCGATGGCGTGCAGCCTACGCCTGTGACCCTGCCGCCAGCCGCGGGCGGCTCATCCCCGAAGTTCCGTCCCCGACTCGCTCCGAGTTCCAGCGCGACCGGGACCGCATCGTGCACTCGACCGCCTTCCGGCGGCTCACGCACAAGACGCAGGTCTTCATCTACCACGAAGGCGATCACTTCCGGACCCGGCTGACACATACGCTGGAGGTGAGCCAGATCGCTCGGGCGCTCGCCCGCTCGCTGGGCCTCGACGAGGACCTGGCGGAGGCCGTCGCCCTCTCGCACGATCTCGGCCATACCCCGTTCGGCCATACCGGGGAGGACGCGCTCCATTCGTGCATGGAGGGGTTCGGCGGCTTCGACCACAACGCCCAGGCGCTGCGGGCCGTGACGCGGCTAGAGCGCCGCTACGCGCATTTCGACGGGTTGAACCTCGCCTTCGAGACCCTTGAGGGACTGGTGAAGCACAACGGCCCGCTTCTCGACGAAGCCGGGCACCCGACCGGTCGGTACCGGGAGCACGGCCTGCCGCTTGCGATCGTCGAGTACGACGATGCCCACGCCTTGGGCCTGTCGCTGCACGCATCCGCCGAGGCCCAGGCGGCAGCGTTGGCGGATGACATCGCCTATGACGCCCATGACCTCGACGACGGGCTGCGGGCCGGCATCCTGGATGCTCACGAACTCCGATCGGTTCCGATCCTGGCCGAGCTCCTGGACGAGATCGATTACGCCGCGCCGGGGCTGGACCCCTCGCGCCGCACCCACGAGCTGACCCGGCGGGTGATCACGCGACTCGTGGAGGACGCTCTCGGGGCAAGCGAGACCCGGATCGGTGAGCTCCGTCCCGGCTCGGCTGACGACATCCGGCGCGCCGGGAGGTCGATGATCGCCTTTTCCGACACGATGGGCGCCGCTGAGCGCTCCATCAAGGCGTTCCTGTTCCCGAAGCTCTACCATCACCCACGGCTGATGGCCGTGCGGCGCAACGCCGAGGCGATCGTGCGCGACCTGTTCGCCACCTTCATGCGGGAGCCGGGCAGGTTGCCGCCTCTCTGGGGCGACGAGCTGGCGAAGGCCCCGGAGCCGAAGCTCGCCCGGGGGGTTGCCGATTACATTGCCGGGATGACGGACCGCTACGCCATCCAGGAGCACAGGCGCTTGTTTCCGACCACCCCCGAACTCCGCATCCTGTGAGCTGGTGCGTCCGGTGGCGTGCCCGGCGCGGGGCTGCCTCCGTCGACACTGGTGCCGCGGATTGCTAGACGGGCGGTGCCGCCCAAACATCAGACCTCACGGTTCGTGAGGCGAACTGCCATTCAGCGACCACGGAATTCATGAACATCTTCGGCCTTTTCGAGCGCCGCGTCGGCGAGGCTCTCGGCCGTTTGGAGGCTGCCGGCCATATTCCGGCCGGCCTCGACACGTCGCGGGTCCTGGTCGAGCCGCCCCGGGAAACGGGGCATGGCGACCTTGCGACGAACGCCGCCATGGCGATCGCGAAGCAGGCCAAGGCGAACCCGCGAGCCCTGGCCGAGCTGATTGCGGCCGACCTGCGCACCGACCCGCGCGTGAGCGGGGTAACGGTGGCCGGCCCCGGATTCATCAACATCGCATTGGCGCCCAGCACCTTGCACGAGGTCATCCGCGCCGCGCTCCTCGATCAGCATGGCTTCGGCCGGAGCGGGCAGGGCGCGGGGGCCGCCGTCAACGTCGAAAACGTCTCGGCCAACCCGACCGGGCCGATGCACGTCGGCCACGGCCGCGGGGCGGTGTTCGGGGATGCGCTGGCGAACCTGCTCGCCTTTGCCGGCTTCGCAGTGACCCGCGAATACTACGTCAACGATGCCGGGGCTCAGGTCGACGTGCTCGCCCGCTCGGCCTTCGTGCGCTACCGCGAGGCCCTCGGACAGGATGTGGGAGCGATCCCGGAAGGGCTCTATCCGGGCGACTACCTTGTTCCCGTGGGCCGGGCCTTGGCCGAGGAGTTCGCCTCCACGCTCCTCGACCGGCCCGAGGCGGAGTGGCTGCCGACCGTCCGGACCCGCGCCATCGACGCCATGATGGCGCTGATCCGCGACGATCTCGCCTCGCTAGACATCCGCCACGACGTCTTCTTCTCCGAGCGCTCCTTGTCCGGCGGCGCGACGGACGAGATCCGGGCGACGATCGAGGGCCTGCGGAGCCGCGGGCTGGTCTACGAGGGAAGGCTCCCGCCCCCGAAGGGGCAGCCCCCGGAGGACTGGGAGGATCGCGAGCAGACCCTCTTTCGCGCGACCGAGTTCGGCGACGACATCGACCGGCCTCTCCTCAAATCCGATGGGGCCTACACCTATTTCGCGGCCGACATCGCCTACCACCGCTCGAAATTCGAGCGGGGCTTCGCCAGCATGATCGATGTCTGGGGCGCGGATCACGGCGGCTACGTCAAGCGCATGAGGGCGGCCGTGAAGGCGGTCAGCGGCGGCGACGCCGATCTCGACGTGAAGCTATGCCAGCTTGTGAAGCTGCTTCGCGGCGGCGAGCCGGTGAAGATGTCGAAGCGGTCCGGCGATTTCGTCACGCTCCGGGAGGTGGTGGACGAGGTCGGCCGCGATCCGGTCCGGTTCATGATGCTGTTCCGGAAGAACGACGCGCCCCTGGATTTCGATCTGGCCAAGGTTCTCGAGCAGTCCAAGGACAACCCCGTGTTCTATGTGCAATACGCGCATGCCCGGGTGGCCTCCGTATTCCGCCAAGCCTCTGAAACGTCAGGCTTCACGCCGGATCGGGAGGCTCTCGCCGGGGCAGACCTGTCCGTGCTGACGGACGAGGCGGAGATCGAGCTCGAGCGCCGCATCGCGCAATGGCCGCGGCTGGTGGAAGCAGCGGCGGCAGCGCACGAACCGCATCGCGTCGCCTTCTTCCTCTACGATCTCTCGGGGGTGTTCCACGCTTTGTGGAACAAGGGCAAGGACTTGCCTCAATTACGCTTTGTTAAGCAAGGAGATGAAAGATCGACCGTGGCGAGACTCGCGCTTCTGGGGGCCCTCAGAGGCGTGCTCGCTTCGGGCCTCGCGATCCTCGGCGTGAGCGCTCCGGACGAGATGCGCTGAGCACGTCGCCGGCCGTCCCGGTGCGTGCTCCGAGTGTCGGCGCTGTTCTGGGCGCCGGCGGACCTCTCGCGCCAGGCCCGAGTACGAGTTTGGGTGAGCGATGAGCGAGACGAGGAACAACCGGTTCGAGATCGATCTCGACGAAATCGAGCGGCAGCTCCGGCGCTCTGCCGACCTGCCGGTGAACGAGCCTCAGGCGCGTCCGGCGCAGCCTGCGCTGGGCTCGAGCGCCGATCCGCTGGCCGAACTCGCCCGCATCGTCGGGCAGGACGATCCCTTTATCGGCATTCTCGGCGACGGCAACGGAACGGCCGGAGCGCCGATTGCTGCGGCGCACGCTGCGGTGGAGCCCGTGCCGGCACCGCCGGCGGGCGGCGAGGCCGGCCGCACCGTGATGCCGGCTGCGGTCACTCCGAGGGCCGCTCCAGCTTCGGCCGCACCTCCCGCTCTGAGCGATGAAGAGCGCGGCGTCCTCGGCAGCGACAGCGTCGCGCCGCTCCGGGCGACCCGCGGCGAGGCCAGCTTCGACCCGGTGGTCGAGGCTTACGGCTCGCACGATGCGGCGCTCGACACGGACGACTTCCGCCCGTTGCCGCCGCGCCACTCGCGCGCTCGCCTTGTTGCCGTTCTCGCCGTGCTGCTTGTGACGGTGCTCGGGGCCGCGGCCGCGTTCACGTGGCGCAGGGGTGGCGTCAATCTCGCAAGCTCCGGCCCGCCGCCGCTGATCCGGGCGGACAGCGCGCCGCTGAAGGTCGCGCCTGAGAACCCGGGCGGGATGGATATCCCCGATCAGTCCAAGCAGATCTACGAGGGCATGGCGGAGACCGGGAAGTCGCGCGTCCTCGACCGGCAGGAACAGCCGATCGACGTTCGCGAGATGGCCCGCGCGATGCCTGTGCCGGACGTGCCGCCACCGGCCTCCGTGCCGCCCGCTCTGCCGGCTTCCCCGCCGACCCAATCCAGTTCCGGCCCAGGGCCGGTTGCTGCCATTCCGGGTGTGCGGGAGGAGGTGTCGCCCGAGGGATCTACCTCGCCGAGCCCGACGGGAACGACGCGGGCCGCGGCTCGACCCCAGAATGCCCTGACGGCCCTCGGCGAGCCCCGTCGGGTGCGCACCGTCGCCGTGCGGCCTGACGGATCGATGCTCGGACCGCCCGGCTCCGCTGCCATGTCGGAGCCGACCGCCGGTGTGATTCCGACGTCCGCGCTTCCCCCGCCGATCTCGGTTGCCACCGTGTCTGTGCCCGCGAACGGCGTGTCCGCGCCGTCCGCCCCCGCTGCTTCCGCCTCACAGGCGGATGCGGGGACGCCGTCCGGACCCGTGGTGGCGGTGCTGCCACCCGAGCGGCCGCGCTCCGATCCTCGCGTCCAGTCGGCGTCGATCGCCGCCATGGTGGAATCGTATGCCGCGCCGACGCAGACCGCCGCGGTTCCGAGCGCTGCGGCCGCCCCGGATGCGCCCGCGGCGGGAGGGGAAGCGGCTCAGCCGGAAGGACCCGTCGTGTCCGTGCGGCCCCCGGCCCGGCCCCGTGGCCTCGGGGAACGTGTTGCGTCCGCCGATCCGGAGGAGCCGGCGGCGGAGGCCCCGAGTGCTGGTGGCGGAACCTATGCCGTCCAACTGGCGGTCCGCCCCACGGAACAGGACGCGCGCGCCGCTTGGGATCGCCTGGGCGAGCGATTCGCGGCAGATCTCGGCGGAAAGCCCGCAACGGTCACGGAGGCGCAGGTGAACGGGAAGACCGTCTACCGAGTCCGCGTCACGCCGCTCTCCCGGCAGGATGCGAACACGCTCTGCACCCGCCTCAAATCGTCCGGCGGGCAGTGCTGGGTCGTGACCAACTGACGACGACCTGGAAGGACCTGACATGGCCCCGCGCGCCTTCGTGGCCGGCTGCGCCGGAACGACGCTGACCTCCGACGAGGCGGCCTTCTTCCGCGATGCCGATCCGCTCGGCTTCATTCTGTTCCGACGCAACATCGGCTCGCCCGACGAGGTGCGGGCTTTGACGGCGTCGCTGCGCGAGGCAGTCGGTCGCGCCGACGCGCCGATCCTGATCGATCAGGAGGGCGGACGCGTGCAACGCATGGGACCGCCGCATTGGCCCCGATATCCAGCCGGGCGCACCTACGGCACGTTGGCTGCGGGAGATCTCGAGCGCCAGCGCGAACTGGTCCGCATCGGCGCCCGACTCATTGCGCACGACCTGCGGGCGGTCGGCATCACGGTGGATTGCCATCCGGTTCTGGACGTTCCGACGGAGGGGGCGCACGACGTGATCGGCGATCGTGCCTTCGCGCGCGACCCGATCCTGGTGGCGGATCTCGGGCGTGCGGCTGCCGAGGGACTGCTCGACGGGGGTGTCCTCCCCGTGGTGAAGCACCTTCCAGGTCACGGTCGCGCGCAGGCCGATAGCCACGAGAGCCTGCCTCGGGTGAGCGCCTCGATCGAGGAACTGCGCAGCCACGACTTCGTGCCGTTCCGGGCTCTCGCGGACATGCCGGCCGGGATGAGCGCGCATGTGGTCTTCGAGGCAGTCGATCCGGATCGTCCCGCGACGACCTCGACGGTGGTCCTGAGCGCAATCGTTCGGGGGGAGATCGGGTTCGGCGGACTGCTCTTCACCGACGACCTGTCCATGAAGGCTCTCGCGGGTTCCTTTCGCGCCCGGACGGAGGCGGCCCTCGCGGCCGGTTGCGACGTGGCACTGCACTGCAACGGCGACGTCGCCGAGGCGCGTGGAGTGGCCGAGGGTGCGCCAAGGCTCACGGGCCCGTCTCTGGACCGGCTGGACGCGGCGCTCGCCCGCATTCCCTCGATCCCGACCGAGTTCGATCTTGTGGATGCCCGCCGCGGATTCGAAGCGGCGCTTGCGACGGCGGCCTGAAGGGTCACTCTCGATCCCGGTGAATCGGGCTTGAGCGGATGTCGGGCGAGGAGTTCTTCGAGGGCCGGTCTGAGGAGCACTCGGACGAGGATCCGCTCCTCGTGGTCGATGTGGAGGGGTTCGAGGGACCGCTCGACCTCCTTCTCGATCTCGCCCGCAGGCAGAAGGTCGACCTGCACGAGATCTCCGTGCTGGCGCTGGCGGAGCAGTACTTGGCTTTCGTCGAGACGGCGCGATCGATGCGCCTGGAACTCGCGGCCGATTACCTCGTCATGGCGGCGTGGCTCGCCTACCTCAAGTCGCGCCTGCTCCTGCCCGAGCCGCCGAAGCCGGAAGGCCCGAGCGCGGCCGAGCTTGCCACCGCGCTCGCGAGCCGCCTGAGACGGCTGGAGGCGATGCGGGAGGCGGCGAAGCGTCTGGCTGACCGGCCTCAGCTCGGGCGCGAGGTGTTTCCGCGTGTCCGGCGGGACGAGCCCGCCCCGTCCGGTGAGGCCACCTTCACGGCATCGCTCTACGATCTGCTCGCAGCCTATGGCCGCCAGCGCCAGCGCGCCATCCGCACTCACGTGACGGTCGCGCGCCGTCCGGTGTGGGGACTGGTCGAGGCACGCGCGGCGCTCAATCGCCTGCTCGGAGAGGCCGGGGAGTGGATCTCGCTCGACGCCTACCTGCTGCGCTACGTCGTGGGGCCGGAGATGCGGGCGACCGTACTGGCCTCCTCGCTCGCAGCGACGTTGGAGATGGTCCGCGAGGGGCGCGTCCGGCTGCACCAGGACGCGCCGTTCGCGCCGCTCATGGTCCGCCGGGCCGAACCGGCGGGAGCCCCGGCATGAGCGCCGGGCTGGCATGGCGGGGCGGGCTGGCCATCGCGGTCAGCAACGAGCCCGCTCTGGCGACGGCCCATTCGGAAGCCATGCGGATGGCCGAAGCGATCCTGTTCGCGTCGCCCGAACCCGTGCCGGTGCGCGACCTCGCCGGCCGGCTCCCACACGACGTCGACGTTGAGAGCGTCCTGAGCGATTTGCAGCGTCTGTATGTCGGGCGGGGCATCAACCTCGTCCAGGTTGCGGGCGGATGGGCGTTTCGGACCGTGCCGGATCTGGCCTACGTGCTGGCCCGCGAGGCGGCCGAGCCCGCGAGGCTCTCGCGCGCTGCGATGGAGGTCCTGGCGATCATCGCCTACCACCAGCCGGCGACCCGCGCGGAGATCGAGGAGATCCGCGGCGTGTCGACGTCCAAGGGGACGCTGGACGCGCTGCTCGAGACGCGGTGGATCCGCATGCGGGGTCGCCGAAAGGCACCCGGGCGTCCGGTCACCTTCGGGACGACGCCGGCGTTCCTGGAGCATTTCGGGCTGAACGCCATCACTGACCTGCCCGGCCTCGATGAACTGCAGGGCCTCGGATTCCTGGAGGGCAAGATTCCGGCCGACCTGGACGTCCCGACGCCCTCCGACGACCTGCTCCTGACGGACCAGGAGGAGCCCCTCGACGGCGACGCGCTCGCCTTCGGCCCCACCCCGGGCGAGGAGGACTGACCGGAGCCTACATGCGGATCCAGGCGCTCGCCCCGACATAGGTCGTGCCGGGCTTGCCGTCGTCCGTCATCATCCAGCCCGCCGATATTCGCCCCTGCACAATGCCGACTTGCACGCCAGTAAGATGCAACCCCACCCGCAACTCGCGGTAGGTGTCGGTCGCGTAGGTCATGACCTCCGGGCCGGCATAAAGACCTCCACCGACCCTCAATCCGGCCGAGCCGCGGGCCCAGACGCTGAGCCGGGATGTTCGTGTCACCACGGTTCCGGTGAGCATCGTGTCGCTCGACGGGGTGGCCCAGAGCTCGACCTGACCCTGGAGCCCGTAGCGCGGCTTCGAGAAACGGTACACACGGTTGGCGACCGTGAGCTGCTCATGCTGCAACTCCGGCCCGGCCAGTGCGGCGAGGAATAGGCCGGGCTCGTTCCATTGGTGGCCGAAGAGCAGGCTGGACTGCGTCGTGAGACGGGTGGCCGGGAGGTCAGTCCCCTCGCTGCGATACCGTTCGCGCGTCATGCCGAAGCCGCCCGATTCCGTGATCAGGAAACCTGGCCGGTCGAGTGGACCGGTAAGCGTCTGCTTGGATCCAGCGCTGGCGAAGACCGACCTGCCGGCATCGACGCTGGCGAAGAGAAGGCTGCGCTGGTCCTCCGGCCTGACGAACAGGTCGTCGTCGCGTTCGGCAGCCGGCGCCGAGACGGCGGCCAGCGCCGCGGCGACCGCGGCCAGCACCGCCGCCACCGCGGATACTTTGCCGCGAGACGGAGAAAGACGACGCAGAGCACTCAACAACACGTCGTCTCCGGTCCGGATCTGACGATCGAAGTCTATCAGAGACGGCTGCCGTGAAAAGACTGCCGCTAGACCGTGTCGCACCTTTGAACGGGCGGGGCGCGCTCCAGTCTGCCCGTAGGCGGCCGACCGGGGCATTGCGACCCGGCGGAACGCGAGAGGCAAGATCACCTGATGGCGGATTTCGATTCCTGGCACTTTGGTAAGAAGACTGCTAGCCAAGCTTAGTGGGTAGTCCGAAGCGTTAACTTTTAATCTTGAGAATGACCTGCGATTTGGGAAGGATGACCGACGCGAGTTTCGCATAGGTGGAAAGGAGGTCACATGGTCTCTCAGGATTTCATCCGGCAACTCCAGGGCTACGGACTGACGACTGCAACCATCCTGTACGGCATCCCCGACCATCCGAAGGTG
>JAQGJJ010000232.1 GCA_028290695.1 Enterovirga sp.
GCCTCGCGCCGCCGTCCGGGAGCCCGCGCTGCCGGCGCAGACCTCGGAACCCACCGCACCCCTCCGCCCGAACGATCCGGCGATCAAACGAGCCTTCCCGACGAAAGGGCAGGGCTCATGTAGCGGAACTAGGAATATAAGTCAAGAACCATGCGGTTCGGAGCGATCGGTCTTCCCCGGAGGCGCCCGCCACGGCCGGCGTCGAGAACGCAGGCTCTGCGTGTGATCGGCGCGCTGCCCCGGCTCGCGGTCAGGGCGCCGCACTGTCGCACGAGCGGCGCGCCGCTCCCGTTGCGCGTCGCAGGAGGTTCGCGATCTCCGACCGGCATCACGTGCGGCACGACGAGGACCGCCTCGATGCGCTTTCGCGCGCGCCAAAGCTGGGAATCGTGGTCGACACGCCATGGCGGCGCTGCGGCGCTTCGGCAACAATACCGGCGAATCAGGTTTGGGGTTGATCGAGCGGGATGGCCGTTGTTGCGCCGGAAGGGCCGCACGCCGACGATGCGGGCCAGGCCAGGGCGGCGACCGGCGTGCTGAGCGGCCTCCTGTTCGAGGCGGCGGAAGCGTCTCCGAACCGGATCGCGGTCCGGGATCAGCCCGGACGGGCGGCCTGGAGCGGGCGGCCGAGCCATGCCGTCAGCTGCGCCCTCATGGCGGAAGGCGTCCGCCGGCTGTCATGTCACCTCGAGAGCCTCGGCCTCGCGCCCGGGACCCGGGTCGGTCTGTTCCTGCCGAACGGCTCCGAAGCCGCCCTCGCCTTCCTGGCGGTCGAGCATGCGGGGCTGACGGCGTGCCTTCTCGACGTGACGGCGGATGCAGCGGAGATCTCGCGCGCCATCGAGGTCGCCGACATCCGGGCTCTCGTCTCCCAGGGCGTCCTCGGGGACGACCGGCCGGCGGAGAAGCTCTGCTTCGTTGCGGCCGGATTTTTTCGTCTTCGTTTCCTGATGGCGTTCGGTCCTCGCGTCCCGGACGGGGTGACGGACCTCGACGCCGTGCTGTCGCGGCCCGTTCGGGTCGACCCGCGTCGCGAGTTCGGCCACCGTCGGGCAGGCGACGGGATGTCCATCACCTTTACCCGGGCGGGGCCGGACCTGGAGCCCGTGATCCGGCCCCACACCTCCCTCCTGGCCGCCACCGTTGCCTTGATCGCGGCCGCGAGGATGCGGCCGGGCGACAGCATCCTGAGCCTCGTGCCGCCCGACGACCTCGGCGGGCTGGCCAGCGGCCTCGTCGCGAGCCTGATTGCGGGAGCGACGCTCGAGGCGCACGGCCTGTTCGACGGGCACGGCCTCTGGGAAGCGCTGCGCGATGGGGCGCAGACGCACCTCGTGGCGCCCGGCTGGATGGAGCCCGCCCTGGCCGCGAGCGGACTCGACGACGCATTGCGGTCTGTGATCCTGCTTCACCGGCCGCCGGCCCGCCTCGACGCGGTGCCGTCCCTGCCCTGCCGGACCGTCGACCTGCTCGCGCTCGGGGAAACCGCGCTGCTTGCCTCGCCGCGCACCGGGGCGGGAGGGGCCGGCGGACTGCGTCTTGCCGGGGCCGCCGATCCGGATGGCAGCGATCTTCTGGCGATCGACCTCGCCCCGAACGGGGAACTTCTCGCCCGGGGGATCGCCGTGACGCCGGGCGCCGAACGGCTGCAGAACGGCTGGACCGCCACGGGCTACCGAGGGGAGTTGAGCGGAGATCGGCTCGTCGCCGTCTCGTGACGGGACGGTGTCCGTCCTATGGCGAACAATGAACCTTTTGTCGCAATCGGCGTTGTTGCGCTGCGTCATGACGCGTAATGAGAAGGCGCATGAACGAACTGCGAAAAGTCCTGGTTGTGGACAGCGGTAGCCGGGCATCGGTCGACGCATTGTCGGCCGAGCTCGCCGGGCTCGGATTCTCGAGCGTGACCACGTCCGTGGAGGCAGCGGACGACGTGCTGTCGGTCATTCCCCGCCCGGCCGCGATCTTTCTCAAGATGCCGACCGTGGAGGAGAGCCAGCATTACGGCAGCTTCCTCGCTCTGGCCGAACGGCTGCGTGGACCCAACGGAACCGGCGACATCCCGGTGATCGTGTGGGATCGCGAGCGGCTTCTCGACAGCGGCGGCATCTCGGCCGTCATGCAGCACCAATTCGGACCTCAGGTCCTCGCCAGCCCGGACTTCTGAAGCACCCAGCCTCCTGCGCCCGGTGAGCCGCCGCCTCAGCGGCGGCGCCGGGGCGGAAACGAGCTCGGCCTCGCCTCGCGGGCACGCGGGGGGGTCGGCTGCGGTGCGGGCGGCGGCGGCGGCATGACCGCCGAGACGGCCTGTCCCTTCGAGACCCCGACCAGCTCCTTGATGATCCGGGTCGTGGTCTTCAGCCGCCGCCCGACATCCTCCGCCTCGCGCAGGAACACGACCTTCATGTCGGGCCTGACCTTCGCGAACGAGCCCTGCTCGGCCACGTACCGGACGAGCCCGGTCGGGTTGGCGAAGGAATTGTCCCGGAAGGACACGATGATGCCCTTCGGTCCCGCCTCGACCTTGTCGATGTTGGCGACCCGGCACAGCACCTTGATGTTGATCACCGCGAGCAGCTGATCGATCTCGGACGGGATCGGCCCGAAGCGGTCGACGAGCTCGGCCCGGAAGGTCGCCACCTCCTCCTCGCCCTCGAATGTCGACAGGCGCCGGTAGAGCCCGAGCCTGAGCTGCAGGTCGGACACGTAGGTTTCGGGGATCATCACAGGCGCGCCGATCGCGATCGTCGGCGACCATTGCTCCTCCGTCTCCTGCTCGTCGCCGAGGCCGGCCTTCAGGGCCGCGACCGCGTCCTCCAGCATCTGCTGGTAGAGCTCGTAGCCCACCTCCTTGATGTGGCCGGACTGCTCGTCGCCCAGGAGGGTGCCGGCGCCCCGGATGTCGAGGTCGTGCGAGGCGAGCTGGAAGCCGGCGCCGAGCGTGTCCAGCGATTGCAGCACCTTCAGGCGACGCTCGGCCTGGACGGTGAGCGTCCGGTTGGCAGGCGTCGTGAAGAGCGCATAGGCGCGGGTCTTGGAGCGCCCGACGCGCCCGCGGAGCTGGTAGAGCTGTGACAGGCCGAACATGTCCGCCCGGTGCACGATCAGCGTGTTGGCGCTCGGGATATCGAGGCCCGATTCCACGATCGTCGTGGAGAGCAGCACGTCGTACTGGCCGTCGTAGAACGCGTTCATGACGTCCTCGAGCTGCCCCGCCGCCATCTGGCCGTGCGCAACCGTGACCTTGGCCTCCGGAACCTCCCGGGCCAGGAACTCGCGCACCTCATCGAGGTCCTGTATCCGGGGCACCACGTAGAAAGCCTGCCCGCCGCGATAGCGCTCGCGCAGCAGCGCCTCCCGGATGGCGAGCGGATCGAACGGCATGACGAAGGTGCGGACCGCGAGGCGGTCCACCGGCGGCGTCGCGATGATGGACAATTCGCGGACCCCGGTCAGTGCCAGCTGCAGCGTCCGGGGGATCGGGGTCGCGGTGAGCGTCAGCACGTGGACCTCGGCCCTGAGCTCCTTCAGCCGCTCCTTGTGGCCGACGCCGAAATGCTGCTCCTCGTCCACGATGATGAGGCCGAGATCCTTGAAGGACATGGCCTTTCCGAGGAGCGCGTGGGTGCCGACCACGATGTCGATGCTGCCATCCGCGAGGCCCGCCTTCACCGCCTTGAGCTCGGTCGCCGGGACGAACCGGGAGGCCTGGGCGAGGTTCACCGGCAGGCCGCTGAAGCGCTCCACGAAGGTCTTGTGGTGCTGGCGGGCGAGAAGCGTCGTCGGCACCACGACCGCGACCTGCTTGCCTCCGAGCACGGCCGCGAAGGCGGCCCGCAGCGCGACCTCGGTCTTGCCGAACCCCACGTCGCCGCAGACCAGCCTGTCCATCGGCCGCCCGGTCGCCATGTCCTCCAGCACCGCGTTGATCGCCGCGAGCTGGTCCTCGGTCTCCTCGTAGGGGAAGCGGGCCGCGAACTCGTCGTACATCCCCTCCGGCGGGCTGAGCTTGGGCGCCTCCTTGAGGAAGCGCGCGGCCGCGACCTTCATGAGCTGCCCCGCCATCTCGCGGATGCGGCTCTTCATCTTGGCCTTGCGGGCCTGCCAGGCGCCGCCGCCGAGCCGGTCGAGCTGGACCTCGGTCTCCTCCGAGCCGTAGCGGCTCAGGAGCTCGATGTTCTCGACCGGGAGGTAGAGGCGGGCCTCGGCCGCGTATTGCAGCTCGAGGCAATCGTGCGGCGCACCCGCGGCCGTGATCGTCTTCAGCCCCTCGAAGCGGCCGATGCCGTGGTCGACGTGCACGACGAGGTCGCCGGGCGTGAGCGCCGTGACCTCGGCCAGGAAGTCCTGGGGCCGCTTGGAGGCGCGCTTCGGGCGAACGAGCCGGTCGCCCAGGATGTCCTGCTCGCCGATGACGGCGAGGCCATCCGTCTCGAAGCCGTTCTCGAAGCCCCATACGACGACCGGCACGGTCTCCTTCGGGAGCGCCTGGGCGTCGGCGAAGCGCGGCGCGGGCTTCGTTTCGGAGAGGCCGTGGTCCTCCAGCACGTGGCAGAGCCGCTCGCGCGAACCTTCCGACCATGCGCCGACCAGGACGCGCTTGCCGTCGGCCTTCAGCTTGCGGATGTGGTCCACCGCGGCCTGGAACACGTTGGCGTTCGGGTCCGCGCGCTCGGCGATGAAGTCGCGGCCGCGCCGCGCGCCGGCATCCACCACCGGGTGGCCGGCCGATGCCGGCTGGGCGAACGGGGTCAGCCGGGCGAGCGGCAGGTCGGCGAGCCGCTTCGCCCATTCCTCCGGGGCGAGGTAGAGAGCGTTCGGCTGCAGCGGCCGGTACGGGGTCGCCGAGGCGTCGGCGGCCGCGACCGAGGAGGCGCGGGCGTCGAAATAATCCTTCACCTGGGCCAGTCGCTCGCCCGCGGCGTCCTCCACCAGCGCGTCGAACACGACCGGCACGTCCGGTACGTAGTCGAGCAGCGTGTCGAGCCGCTCGTGGAACAGCGGCAGCCAATGCTCCATGCCGGGATAGCGCCGGCCCTCGCTCACCGCCTCGTAGAGCCGGTCGTCGCGGCGCGGCGCCCCGAACAGCGCGACATAGGCCTGGCGGAAGCGGCGGATCGATTCCGACGTGATCTGGATCTCGCTCATCGGCACGAGGTCGAGCGACCGGAGCTGCGAGATCGAGCGCTGCGTCTCCGGATCGAAGGAGCGGATCGACTCGAGGGTGTCGCCGAAGAAGTCGAGCCGCACCGGCCCGGCGAGGCCGGGCGCGTAAAGGTCGAGGATACCGCCCCGGACCGCGTATTCCCCGGCCTCCCGCACCGTCCCGGTCCGGGTGAAGCCGTTCGTCTCGAGCCAGCCGACGATTCCGTCCGTCTTGACCACGTTGCCGGGCGCGGCCGCGAAGGTGTCGGCCGCGATGCGGGCGCGCGGCGGCACGCGCTGCACGAGGGCGTTGACGGTGGTCGAGAGGAGGCGCGGCCGTTCCTCCGAGGTGCGGGAGCGGGCGAGCCGGGCAAGCGCGGTCATGCGCTGGGCCGTCACGGCAGAGGTCGGC
>JAQGJJ010000020.1 GCA_028290695.1 Enterovirga sp.
AAGCGGGCCGCCTTGTAGGGCGCTCGCCCGAGCGCGTCAACCGGGTGCGGACGACTTCTCGTCGTTCACCGGCCCGCCATTCCGATCCCTTCCCAGTCCGGGGCCCGTATCCGGGCCCCTCCCTCCCCACGGGCGCCCGTGCTGTCCTGGTCGGGACGCGATGTTGACGCAGCCACGACGCGCGATCATGACGCCTGGGACGCGGCGGACGACCCAGAGCGCCGCGCGGAGGAAGCACGTGCCTCATCACCTCGGCGGGCCGTTTCCGATACTTCTCCCTCCCGGCGGACGGAGGGGCCGGGGGCTCGAGCAGCAGCGGCCGACGGTTGTTCGGGACGCGCCGGCTGGCGCACCAAGCCGCTCGCGAGCATCGGCATGACGGGCGGGGGCGGTCCGCGGCTGTCACAGGCCACTCTGGAGGCCCTTCCGGGCGAGGTCGGCCGGCCGGCCTACGACAGGTCGGCGTTGCGGACCGGGATCGTCCATCTCGGGATCGGCGCCTTCCACCGCGCGCATCAGGCCGTGTACACGGACGACGTGCTGGCCGCCGGAGACCACGCCTGGGCGATCCGGGGCGCCTCTCTCCGGAGCCCCGACATGCGGGACGCGCTGGCGCCGCAGGACGGGCTCTACGCGCTGGATGTCCGGGACGCCGACCGCGAGGAGCTGCGGGTCATCGGATCGATCCTGGACGTGCTCGTCGCGCCGGAGCACCCGGAGGCCCTGCTGTCCGCGATGAGCGACCCCGGCGTCCGCATCGTGTCGCTCACGGTCACCGAAAAGGGCTATTGCCACCGTCCCGCGGACGGCGAGCTCGACGAGACCCATCCGGACATCGTGCACGATCTCGCCCACCCGGGGGCGCCGCGCTCCGCGCCCGGCTTCATCGTCGAGGCGCTGAGGCGGCGTCGGGTCGCCGGCGACGCGCCCTTCACCGTCCTGTCCTGCGACAACCTTCCGGCGAACGGCCGAACCGCCCAGCGCGTGCTGTCCCGCCTCGCGGCCCTGCGCGACCCGGAACTCGGTCGCTTCGTACAGAACGAACTCGCCTGCCCTTGCACCATGGTCGACCGCATCGTTCCGGCGACCACGGATGCCGACCGGGCACGCGTCACGGGACTGCTCGGGGTCGAGGATCGGTGGCCGGTTTTGGCCGAACCGTTCTCGCAATGGGTCATCGAGGACCACTTTCCGTCTGGAAGGCCGGACTGGGCCGCCGCGGGGGCGACCTTCGCGCCGGACGTGGAACCGTTCGAGCTGATGAAGCTGCGGCTCCTGAACGCGAGCCATTCCACGATGGCCTATCTCGGCTGTCTCGCCGGGTACGGAACGGTCTCGGAGGCGGTTGCCGACCCCGACCTGGCCCGCCTCGTGCGCGACCTGATGGACGAGGAGGTGACACCGACACTGCCGCACCTGCCCGGCTTCGATCTCGAGGGCTACAAGGATTCCCTCATGGCGCGGTTCCGGAATCCGGCTTTGCGGCATCTGACCGCGCAGATCGCCATGGACGGTTCGCAGAAGCTCCCGCAGCGCCTGCTCGGCCCCGCCCGCGACAGGCTCCGGGCCGGGGCCTCGATCGACCGCATCGCCATCGCGGTCGCGGCCTGGATCCGGTACGTCTCGGGTCCGGACGAGCAGGGCAGGGCCATCGCGGTGCGCGATCCTCTGGCCGAGGACCTGGCCAAGCGCGCCAGGGCCGCCGGCTCCGATGCCGCTCGGCTCTGCGACGCGGTGCTGGGGGTCCGGGCGGTGTTCGGCGACGACCTGCCGTCGGAGCCGCGCTTCCGCGGGCCGGTCGAGGCGGCGCTTCGAAGCCTCCTGTCCCTGGGCTCTGCCGCGACCGTGCGGGCTGCGGTGCAGGCACGGGGACCGGCATGAATCCGCCTACGCGGTCGAGTTCGGTCGATTGTCAGGATTCATCGTACCGGACGATGTGGGTAGACGCGTAAAGTCTTCCGGCGTTCAACGGAGTGCCGAGTCTAGAACAGCAGCCGTGAACGCCGAAAACAGCGATATGGGTGGCCGCCGTAGGTTGGAAAGCAGCTCCCCGGGCAGCCGTGAGAAGCTCAGGACGGCGCTCCTGCGACTCCTGATCGTCATCGGGCTCGTGATCACGCCCGTCTGGCTCGGAATCTTGCTGTGGCTGGTGATCCGGGCCGCGCAGTGGTTGATCGGTTAGGGCGGCAGGTTCGTCGTGAAGGGCGGGCGCGCGTCAGTCGATCGTGGGTGCGGCCTCTGCGCATTGCAGAAAAACGGCCAGGCAGCCAAGCCAACAGGTCACTGCAATCAGCATGGGTCGACCCTCCGCGGTCAACCTAGATCGGGACTCGCTGTCGCCAGGTTAACGGGCCACGCTCAATTCGGTTCGATAACCGGTTCTCGGACAACCGCGCGTCAGGGCCTGTCCAGGAGTTGGGGGTAGGGCAGGATACGGCGCTGAAGAATCGTCCGCTCGATGCCGAGGAGCTGGACGTCGTCCGGGTCGAAGACCTCCCGACGGGGCTCGCAGCGGATCAGCCGCGCCCACTAGCTTTCCCGGCAGGGCGGCACGACGATGGCGGCGTGTCGCTCGGCGCCCTCCCTCGCGTGGTGCATCGTCGGGGGCGCGTGGCGCAGGTCCGCGGCCTGCCCGGCATTGGCGAGCATGATGGCCGGGACCAGGATCAGGGCTCTGACGGTCATCTCGATATCCCAACCGCAATCCGCCCAGATCGACCCCGATCCAGCGGCCCTTCGTCAGCGGAGTGCCCGGATTTCGGTCGCCGCACCGGTCGCGCCGCGTGCCGCGCCGGTGACCCCGTTCACGATGTCGAAGAACTTCAGCAGGTCGACGGAGGGCGTGTCCGACACGAACATGATGTCGCGGTTCTTCAGATAGAAGTTGTCGGCGATGAAGAAGCCTTCCGCCTGACTGAGATCGATCGTGTACACGGTCGGCACCTGCGCGCCCGGGAGCGCCTTCAGGTTCACGCCCGCCCGCTGCAGGATCTCCCGGGGCGTGTACCGGAACAGGAACACCGCCTTCGGATCGGCCCGGCTGGTCAGGAGTCCGCCCATCTTGGCGAGCCCTTCGGCCAGCGTCATGTTCTCTCGGTCGAACGAAAACCGCCGCGAGTTCTGGCCGCCGAGCGCTCCGGGATCGGGCGTTGCGCCGAACGCCAGAAAGGCGCGCGGCTCCTGCGAGACGTAGACGACATCCTCCGGCGCGAGCTGGATGTTCTGGCTCGGATCGCGTGCGATCGCGCTTAGGGCCGCCTGTTCGGTCCGGCCGCGACGCTGCAGGGTCACCATGGTCTCGTAGGCGGGAAATCGCGAGCCGCCCGCGCGGGCGATCGCGCTGAGCACCCGGATCCCGCCCGGCTTCAGCGCGATGGTGGTCGGCTGGAAGACGTCTCCGAGAACGCTGACCGCGAACGAGGCCCGCTCCGCGATGGTCACCACGGCCTGCGGCTCGATCGCGCGCTGGCGCAGGCGGGACTCGATCTCCTTGCCGACCTCTCCCGGCGTGCGGCCGAGCGCCCGGATGTCCCCCGCGTACGGAACCGAGATGTTGCCGTTGCGGTCGACCTCCTGGGGCGGAACGGACACGAAGTTTCCCGGCCGCGAGCCCGCGTCCGTCGGAATGAACAAGCCGCCCGCGGAGGCCTCGAAGATGGTCAGGTTGATGGTGTCGGCGGGGCCGATCCGCACGTCGGCGGAGCTCTCCTCGCGGGCGAGCCGGCTGAACTGAACGTTCGGCTGCCGCTCCGTCTGCATCGTCGAGACCACGAGGGGCGTCAGCTTCACGAGCGCGTAGCTCAGCCGCCCGCCATCCGCGAGCGTGATCTCGGCGTTCTGCGTGACCTCGAGGCCCGTCGGGCCGTCCTTCGGGACAATCAGGGACGTACAGCCGGCCGCAGCCACGCTCCACAAAGCGAGGCCGATAAGCCGGGACGTCAGGCGGCCGATTGTCTGTGCGGCGGAGCTCATGAAAGTCGTGGGGCGGAACCCCGATGATTCGGTTGCTTGGATTGAAGCCTCTCTGCGCTGATGGCCAAAGACTTCAAAGAGCGGCAGGCGGGGTTGGACTAGAACGGTCTACGGGTGTGTCTCTCGGGCAACGCGGTCCGGCGCTTTTGCCGCATGGTTAACAGATCCCTGACAGGCCTTGGGCCGCCCAGGCTTGCGCAAGTGTCCGTGCGGTGCGGTAAAGCTCCGGGCGGGTCAGATCTGCCCGGAGGGGTCGATGTCCGCGGGAGCCGGCGCAGCGACGGGCGGGACGGCACGAGCGTCGGTCGAGCCTGTGTCACCTGCCGACACGGGCCTGAGCGCGCTCGCTCTTGTTGCGTCCTTTCACCAGGTCTCGTGCGAGCCTGCTCAGATCGCGCATGACCTCGGGCTCGTCGGCAGGCCGGCCTCGGCCGCAGAGCTCGTTCGGGCCGCGGGCCGCCTGAAGCTCAGGGCCCGGCTGCTCACGGGCCAGAAGCCGGAGCGGCTGGCCACGATGGCGCTCCCCGCCATTCTGGCGATGGCGGACGGAAGCTTCGTCGTGTTCGGTCGTCGCCTCGACGACGGAACCTACCGCATCGTCGACGCCTCGCGCCGGCAGGCCGGTCACGAACTGCCGCCGGAGGTCGCCCGCCGCTGGACCGGCACGGCCATCCTCCTCGCGCGCCGGCCCGGCCTGGACGCGGCCGCCCGGGCGTTCGGCCTGTCCTGGTTCGTGCCGCTGATCCGCCGCTACCGGGCGCCGCTCGCGAACGTGCTCCTGGCCTCGCTGCTGGTGCAGCTCTGCGCGCTCGTGACGCCCATCTTCTTCCAGATCACAATCGACAAGGTGCTGGTCCACAAGGGGTACTCGACGCTCACGCTCGTGGTGATCGGTCTCCTCGTGCTGGGGCTGTTCCAGGTCGCCCTCCAATATGTGCGGACCTACATCCTCACGCACACGACGAGCCGCATCGATGTCGAGCTCGGCGCGCGGGTGTTCGAACACATCCTTCGGCTACCGCTCGGCTACTTCGAGACTCGGGCCACGGGACAGACCGTAGCCCGAGTGCGGGAGCTCGAAACGATCCGGACGTTCCTGACCGGGCAGGCGCTCACCTCCGCGATCGATGTGCCGTTTACGCTCATCTTCCTTGCCGTTCTATACATGTATTCGCCGGTACTGGCGCTCATCGTGACGCTGTCGATCCCCTGCTACGTCATTATCGCGGTTGTGCTTCGGCCCCTGCTTCGGGACCGGACGCTCGAACAGTTCAACCGGAGCGCTCTCTCGAACCAGTTCCTGATCGAGACCATCGTCGGCATCCACACGGTCAAGGCGCTCGCGGTCGAGCCCACGCTCCGTACCCAATGGGAGGAGCGTCTCGCCGGGTACGTGCGGACCTCATTCTCCTCGGTAGCCCTGGCCGCGCTGGGACAGAACGCAATCCAGTACGTCAGCAAGGTCACGACCGCGCTTGTGCTGCTGTTCGGCGCCTATGCGGTGATTGCGGGCGACATGACGGTCGGCAGCCTGGTCGCGTTCAACATGATCATGAGCCAGGTGACCGCCCCGATCCTGCGGCTCTCGCAGCTCTGGCAGGACTTCCAACAGGTGAAGGTCTCGATCGAGCGCCTCGGAGACCTCCTCAACGCCGCGCCTGAGCCCCGGACGGTCGGGCAGGTCCACCTTCCCGCCGCGAAGGGCAGGATCACGGTTCGGAACGTCGTGTTCCGGTATTTGCCCGGAAGCCCGGAGGTGCTGCGCGACGTTTCGCTCGACATCCCGGCCGGCGAGGTGGTCGGGATTGTCGGACCGTCCGGTTCAGGCAAGTCGACCTTTGCGAAACTCCTGCAGCGGCTTTATCTGCCCGAGAAGGGTCAGATCCTGGTGGACGGGATCGACATCAGCCAGGTCGACCCGGCTTGGCTCCGCCGGCAGATCGGCGTCGTGCTGCAGGAGAACCTCCTGTTCAACAGGAGCGTCTTCGACAACATCGCGCTCGCCAATCCCGGCATGTCGCGGGCCCAGGCAATCGGGTTCGCCCGCTTGGCCGGAGCCGACGAGTTCATCGCCAAACTTCCGCGGGGCTACGACACGGAGATCGAGGAACGGGGCGCGAACCTGTCGGGCGGCCAGCGCCAGCGCCTCGCCATCGCCCGCGCGCTCGCCACCAATCCCCGCATCCTGATCTTCGACGAGGCGACGAGCGCCCTCGACTACGAGAGCGAGCGGCTGATCCAGGCCAACATGCGGCAGATCGTCGAAGGTCGAACGGTCATCATCATCGCGCACAGGCTTGCAGCCGTGCGCCAATGCGATCGGATCGTTGCGATCGAGGACGGCTGCATCGTCGAGGACGGCAAGCACCATGACCTCCTGGCCCGTCCGACGAGCGTCTACGGACGGCTGTGGCGCCTGCAATCCGACCCGGGACAGGCAGCATGAACGCGCCCTTCCGGAGGACGCCCCCGCGGAACGCCAGCCCGCGTCTTCCCGGGAGGGCGCTCGGGGCCATTCAGGAGCGCCTGCGCCGCATGACGGACCACGAGGACAAGGAGTTCCTCCCGGCCGCGCTCGAAATTCGCGACACCCCCGCATCGCCGTTTGCCACCGGCTTCGTCTGGCTCGTGGCGGCCGGCCTCGCGGCCGCGATCCTGTGGAGCAGTCTCGCGCGCCTCGACATCTTCGCGGTCGCATCCGGCCGCGTGCAGGTGAGCGGCCGCTCGAAGGTGGTGCAGGCCTTCGACACGGGAAAGGTCCGGGCCGTGCTGGTCCAGAACGGCTCTGCCGTGAAGGCCGGGGACATGCTCGTCGAACTGGACCCGGCCGAGGCGGAGGCGGACCTGGAGGGCAGGCGCGCCCAGCTGGAAGCCGCCGATGCCGAGATCGCGCGTCGGGAGGTGCAGATCGGGGCGCTCGAAACGCAGGGGCCTCCTGCGCAACCCGCATTTCCGCCGACCGTCGGCCCGGCGGTCCGCCAGCGCGAGCTGGCCGCCCTCAAGGCCGAGCTCGGCCAGTACACCGCCACGCGCGAGAGCCTGCGCGCGCAGATCGCGGAGCGGAGCGCACAGGCGGAGCGGTTTACCTCCAGCATCGCGGCCCGGCAGCGCCTCATGGCGGTGCTGCGGGAGCGGGCCACCATGCGTGAAACGCTGGCCGCCAAATCGGCCGGAACCCGAGCGGCCGTGATCGACGCAGTGCAGCTCGTGGAGCAGAATTCCGCCGACCTCGCCTACGACCAGGGCCAGCTCGTCGAGGTGCGGGCTGCCGCGACCTCGCTGGAGCGGAAGCTCGACCAGTTGATGCAGGAGACGATTGCGACCCAGGTCCAGAAACTCGGGGAGGCGGCCCAGAAGCGGGACACGCTCCGCCAGGACGTGATCAAGGCCACCCTGAAGCTGGAGCGTACCCGTGTCCTGGCGCCCCTCGACGGCACGGTGCAGCAACTCGCCATAACGACGCTCGGCCAGGTCGTGGCGGCAGGCGCCGCGCTTCTGGTCGTCGTTCCGTCCGGCGGCAGCATCGAGATCGAGGCGCTCGTGCAGAACAAGGACATCGGCTTCGTCAGCGTCGGGCAGCACGCCACCGTGAAGGTCGACGCGTTCCCGTTCACCCGCTACGGCACCCTCGACGGCACGGTCGTGCGGGTCTCGCGCGACGCGGTCGACGAACGCGACGCGAGCGGCTCGTCCGACACGCTCTCGGTGGCGCGCGGCGGCGGGGTTTCGCCGGTTTCCGGAACGCCTCGGACGCAGAACCTCGTGTTTCCCGTCACCGTCGAGCTCGTCCGCGACGTCATCCCGACCGAGTCCGGCGACGTCCGCCTCAGCGCCGGCATGACGACGAATGTCGAAATCCGCACGGGCTCCCGCCGCGTGATCGACTACGTCCTGGCGCCCATCCGGGAGACCGTTTCCCAGGCAGGGCACGAGCGCTAGACCCGACGGCCGCACGATGTCGGTGAGGTGTGGAGGCTCGCCACTCTTCACGACGCTCCCGCGACACCCCCCTCGTCCCGCCCGGTCAGGAGGCGCTCGAAGGCCGGAAGGCACGTGGCCGAGGAGAGCACGGAAGCGAGCTCCCGCTCACGGCCGGCGGAGGGAGCGTCCCTGACGGCGAGACGCCGGATCTCGCGTGCCACCGCCGCGCTGTCGCCGGCCGGAACCAGCGTGGCGACGCCGGACAGGAACTCGTGCAACTCCGTGCCGGGCTCGGCCGTGACCAGAACCGGCTTGCCGCTGGCCAGCATGCCGCCGAGCTTGGACGGGAGGACGAGGTCGGCGATGCCGGCCTGCTGCGGCAGCACGTGCAGATCCGCTAGGCCGAGCAGTTCGCAAAGCCGCTCCTCGGGCTGGAGTGGCATGAACCGGACGTTCGGCAGGGCGCCGTAGCGGGCCGCGAGCCTCGCCGCGGCCGGCCCCCCGCCGGCGATCACGAACTTCACCCGCGGCAGATCGGCGAGGGCTTGCGCCGCATCGAGCACCACCTCGAGCGCCTGCTTTGAGCCGATGCTGCCCGCGTAGAGTACGACAAAGGCATCGTCCGCGAACCCGAGTTCCGTCCGGTATCGGCTCGGACGGCCGAGCGGGGCGATCCGCGAGAGATCCACCCAGTTCCGGATCAACGTCACCGCGGCCGGTGGGACACCCTTTGCGACAATGCGCTCGCGCATCTTGCGGGAGATCGCGACGACTCGGTCGCAGCGGCGCATCAGGGCGCCTTCGAGCCGGCCGGCGAGGCGGCGCAGCCGGTCGCCCCGGAGGTGCCCGACCGCGAAGGCGGCATCGATCTCGAGATCCTGGACGTGCAGCACGGTCCGGGCTCCGACGAGTTTCGCGGCCAGAAGGCCAATCGGGACCGAGAACAGGGTCGGTTCGACGAAGAGCACGCAATCGGGCCGGCGACGGAGGATCTGCCACAGAACGGCCGGGGCGGAGAACAGCGCGAAGGTGAGAGGAGGGAGCAGCCGCCGGACCCCTCCCATGCGGGACGGGAGCAGAATGGGGCACCGGATGACCTGCACCGGACCGTCGCGGGCGGAGGTATAGCGCGTGCCGCTGTGAGGTGGAGCCACGGTCCAGTCGGGGTAATGCGGAGGCGCGGTCACCGCGAGCACGTCGTGCCCGGCGGCCGCCAGGTACTGCGCAAGCTCCCCGGAATAGCGTCCGACCCCGATCTGCTCCGGGGCGAAGTTCATGCCGTAGAGGAGGATGCGGGCCAAGAGCGGGAGCCGGCGCGCGCGCCGATCAGGTGGACAGGAAGGAGGCGCCGCGCGCTTCGAGCGCCACGCAGGTCAGCCGGCCTGTGATGTAGGCGCCTGTGTCGACCCCGATCGCGTTCTCGCGAACCATGGGCTGCTCCCCCGGCGTGTGACCGTGCACGACCACGGCCCCGAATTCCTGGTCGGATCCGATGAACTCGTCCCGGATCCAAAGGAGGTCTTCCTCGCGCTGCTGATCGAGCGGGATCCCGGGCCGCACGCCGGCATGGCAGAAGAAGTATCCTCCCACGGCGTGCGACAGGGCGAGCCGGTGCAGAAAGGCGAGGTGCTCGGCCGGAAGCGACAGCCGCAGGCGCTCGGAGGTCGCGGCCAGCTGCGTACCGGTCCGAAAGGAGGCCACGTCGACCCCATAGGAATGCACCGTCTCGATCCCGCCGAAGCGTCGCCACGTCTCGCCGGATTCCGGCCGGTGCAGAAAATCGAGCAGCATCGCCTCATGATTTCCGAGCAGAGGCAAGACGGGTGCCGGAAAGGCGTCCCCGGTCGCCAGAAGCTCCAGCACGCCCTTCGAGTTCGGGCCGCGATCCACATAATCGCCGAGAAGAACGATCTGCACGGCGTCGGGCCGGCTGCGCTTCATGTCGGCCGCGATCAGATCCCGCATCCTCTGCAGAAGATCGACCCGGCCATGGATGTCGCCGACGGCGTAGACCCGCAGGCCCTCCGGCAGGCGCGGCGCCTGCGGCACCGCTTCCGGCTTGGTCGCACGCAGCTTCGCGAGGATGTTCTTGAACATGCGATGCCGCGTGGCCGATGTGCCAGAACAGGGCGCCGAGGCGGCGCGCGCCCTGCGAGCCATAGCACGGCGCGGCGCAGCTGCGAACGTGCTCCCCGGCGTCAGCGGGGCGCCCCGGTTTGCGCCGGGACCCCCGGGATCGTGATCTCGGACCCTTCCGCCGCCAGGAGCCCCGCGATCTCGGCGCGCGATTCCAGCTTCACGGGCGCGATCAGCGGGAGAAGGCGGCCCCGCAGCGCCTCCCCCGACCCGAGAAGAATGGCCGCGGCCGTCCGGGGATCGTCGCGCGCGACGAGCACGAACTCGTTCCTGATCTGGGCCTGCAGATCCGGGCCGACCACCGGCAGAAGCGCGGTCGCGACGTTGGATCGCGTGCGCATGAGCTGACCCTCGTTCGGCGCGACCTCGTAGGAGAAGCGCAGAAAGGGCAGGTTGGCGCGCGCCCGTCGGCTCAGCGAGGATTCGAGCAGGAACAGGGTGAACCACGACAGCCCGTCCTGGGGCGCGCAGGCGAGCTTGCGCCTGATGTCCCGGAGAGCCGCCTGTCCGTTCTCGGCCGCGCGGCGCCCGTCCTCGGCGGCCGCGGCCTGCTGGGTCTGATAGGTGCGGATGATCGCCACCGCCCGCCTGGCGGGGCCGCAGGCCTCGTTCCGCTCGGCCGCGGCCAGGAACGGCTCGAACCGGGTCAGCAGGGCGGGATCGAAGTCGAGACCGTTCACCATCCGCTCGGACAGGGACACGATCGGGTCGGCGTCGAGCTCGGCCGGAATGCGTCCACCCGCATAGGCGAGTGCGCCCAGGGTCACGAGAACCAGAAGGACGCGAAGCGCGAGGCGGCTGGCGGCGAGCACGGCTGTCGACGCCGCTAGGCCACGGCCGCCGCAGCCGGCGCGGCTCGCCCGGGCACGGGCTCCTCCGCCCCGACGGTGCGGACCGATTGGGCGAGGCCGCAACCCAGGAGAACCAGCCAAGGCACGACGAAGCCGGGCACCTGGGGCGAGAAATCCACCAGCGCGTGCAGCGAGCCCAGAAGCCCGATACCGAAGGCCGCGATCGGGACGTCCACATCCCGACGCCGGGTCAGCGCCCCCCACAGCAGGCGTCCGAGGCCAAGGAGCCACAAGGCCACGATGGCGCCTCCGGCCGGGATCCCGAGCTCGACCGCGATCTCGAGGGGCGTGTTGTGCGCGCGGTCCCAAAGCCCGAATGTCGAGATGTCGGGGCTGCGGTAGGCCGGGAAGATGTCCCGGAAGCTGCCGAGCCCGGTCCCGAGCCAGGGATTGTCCCGAATGATCGCGAGCGACGAGGCGTAGCTGGCCAGGCGCCCCTCGTCCACGAGGCCCTGGCCTCCGATCCGCCCGGCCACCGCGCCGCCCAGGAACTCGACCAGAAAGGCCGCGATGACCACGCCGGCTCCGATCCCCGTGAGCGCCCCCGCCCGGCTGGAAACCCGGCCCCGCAGGGTCAGCAGCGCGGCCACGAAGGAGCAGCCGAGCGTCAGGATGATGCCGGCGCGCGAGCGGGTCAGGAGCAGCGCCGCGAAGGCGAGAAACGTCCCGCCCAGCGCGATGGTGAGGGCGCGGGGCGGCGCATCGAGCAGCGCGGCGCCGAAATCGCGGATGCCGGTCGCCGATTTCGGAACGCGCCGGTCGAGCTCGCGGAGCAGCCGGACGAGCCACAGGATCATGACCGTGCCGAAGAAGGTCGCGGCCGTGTTGCGGTTGACGAAGGTGCCGGTCAG
>JAQGJJ010000059.1 GCA_028290695.1 Enterovirga sp.
GCGCTCCGAAGTGACGGCCGTGGCAGCAGCTCTCCCGGCACCGTCCGCCGGGGCGGGACCGGTTAGCCCGGCCGGCGTGCCGTCGTCCATGCCGGTTGCCGCAGCCGAAACGACGGTGGCCGCCGCCGCACCCGTTGCCGAAGCCCGACAGGCCGCGTCGTCACCGGTGAGCCCTGCCTCCGCCGGCGAGTTCACAAGGCCGTCGGAGGCGGCCCGCGTTGCCGCCGTGACCGGCCCAACGGGACCGGCAATGCCGCCGACCGCAGCCTTGCCGCCGGCCGCGCCGCCGTCGGCTGCCACACCGGCCGATCCCGTCCGCGGCAATCGCCCCGAGGCGGTGCTCGCGGCGGCGCTCCCGCTCTCGGACCTGCGCCCACGCGACCCGCGCGACGAGATCGAGGCCACGCTCAAGAGCTTCGAATGCGCCCGCGTCAGCGCGGCGTTCGATCCCGGTTCCGGATCGGTCGTGCTGAAGGGACACCTGCGGAGCGCCTCCGACCGGGGCCGCATGGCGGACCGCATCGCGTCCCTGGCCGGGGTGGACAAGGTCGATGGGAGCGGGCTGTCCGTCGTCGGCGAACCCTATTGCCGCGTGCTGGCCTTCCTGGACCGGCCTGCATTCCAGCGCTCGACGGAGCAGAAGCACGATCTTGCGGTGGTCGGCACCACGAACCAGCCCGGCTTGAAGCGGCTCGCCGGCGGGGAGGCGCTGTCGCTCGGCCTCGGGGCGCCCGAATTCGACAGCTACCTGTATGTCGACCATTTCTCGGTCGACGGCCGTGTGACGCATCTTCTGCCGACCGACCGGCCCGATAATTTCTTCAAGGCGGACACGGGCTTCCGGCTCGGGCCGGGCGGGTACGGCCGGCGCGCCATCGCATCGCCTCCCTATGGGCTCGACCTCGTGGTCGTGGTGGCGGCGTCCGAGCCGCTGCTCGTCCGGCCCCGCCCCATCCAGGAGGACGCCGCGCCCTACCTGGCGCTCCTGAACGAGCGGGTCAGGGCGCTCGAGGCGAGCAGCCTGAAACTCCGGGTGGAATACGCCTATTACCTCGTCGCGACAGAGCCGCCGCGCGCCTCTCAATGAGCGCGGGGCGGCCGGAGCTTCACTCCTCCGCGGTTTCCTCCTCATAGCGGTAGAGCTCGCCCCATTGCGGCTGCCACAACCCGTCCGGATCCACCACCACCAGCGCGAGCTTGAACTCGTTGGCGAGCCTGACGGCGGAGCTGATGGAATCCTTCAGCGGCAGCTCGCCGCTGTTGAACCCCTTCGGCAGCCGGCCACCCGTCGCGGCAGCCGGGCAGCTGACGGTACCCGATTGCTTCTCGCCATCCTTGGCGAGCGTCAGCGTCATGGCGTCCTCGGCCGGCTCGTCGACCTGTTCGAAGCGGTTCGCTGTCATTCGTCTCTCCTGGTCGTCGGCCGGCTCGAGCCGCCGATCGGATGCTGCGTGCCTGGGAGGGTTCAAACGATCGGCGCGGACGGCTCCTCGACGGGCCGGGCGCCGTCCGCACCGGGCGGAGGAGCGTCGGGCGTCGCCCAGGGATCGGCGTGGATGACCTCGCCGGATGCCTCGCTCTCCGGCTCGGCCTCCGCCGCGGTGACGGTCGCGGTCTCGCCGGAGCTAGGCAAGGGCGGTTCGGTCGCGCTCCGCCATTGGTAGACGAACTGCCCGTCCTTGATGGAGACGCGGGCTTCCTTGAGCTCCTCCTTGGCGAGCGAGCGGTTGAGGAACTCGCGCGACAGCGCCGGCAGCAGCGTGTTGGTGATCACGTTGTCGATCATGCGGCCGCCCGAATCCGGGTCGTTGCAGAGCGACACGATGTAATCGACCACCGCATCGTCGTAGACGAAGGCAGCATCGTGGTTCTCCCGGATGCGCTTGCCGATGCGGTTGAGCTGCAGCCGGACGATGCCGCCGAGCATGGACGGCGAGAGCGGGAAGTACGGGATCGTCACGATGCGCCCGAGCAGCGCCGCCGGGAACACCTTGAGCAGGTCCGGCCGCAGCGCCTGGGCGAGCGCCTCCGAATCGTTCAGGTAGTTCGGATCGCGCGACAGCTGCATGATCAGGTCCGTCCCGACGTTCGAGGTCAGGATGATCAGGGTATTCTTGAAGTCGATGCGGCGGCCGGTGCCGTCCTCCATCATGCCCTTGTCGAAGACCTGGAAGAACAGCTCGTGCACGTCCGGGTGCGCCTTCTCGACCTCGTCGAGGAGGACCACCGAATAGGGCTTGCGCCGCACGGCTTCCGTGAGCCGGCCGCCCTCGCCGTATCCGACATAGCCGGGAGGCGCGCCCTTGAGCGTTGAGACGGTGTGCGCCTCCTGGAATTCGCTCATGTTGATGGTGATCATGTTCTGCTCGCCGCCGTACAGAGCCTCGGCGAGGGCGAGCGCAGTCTCGGTCTTGCCGACGCCCGAGGGGCCGACCAGCATGAACACGCCGATCGGCTTGTTCGGGTTGTCCAGCCGCGCCCGCGAGGTCTGGATGCGGCGCGCAATCATCTCCAGGCCGTGCTGCTGGCCGATCACCCGCTTGCCAAGCGTCTCGGCCAGGTTGAGCACCGCCTGCAGTTCGTTCTTCACCATGCGGCCGACCGGAATGCCGGTCCAGTCCGCGACCACGCTGGCCACGGCCTGCGCGTC